>NZ_JBIVUV010000034.1:0-50520 GCF_044768525.1 Streptomyces sp. NPDC091287 | reverse complement strand
TCCAGCGTCAGGTCATCGGCGAAACGCCGGTCACCGGTCGCGTCGGGCACGTACTTCACACAGACAACGATCCTCAAGCTCACGCCGGCTCTCCTGCCTACCTGGGTGTGGTCCCACCTGGGTGTCATTCGTACGGATGGACAGATTATGGCACTCAGTACCCTCTGTAAAGGTACGCAGTGCCAAATTGCTCCTTCCGGTGCTACGTTTCGCCGCATGAGCGAGGCGCGAGGACCCGAGAAGAAGGCACCCATGCGGGAGGTGCTCGCGCAGGCGGCCTTCCAGCTCTTCCTGGAGCGGGGCTTCGAGCGGACGACCGTGGACGACATCGTGGCGCGGGCCGGGGTGGGCCGGCGTTCGTTCTTCCGCTACTTCCCGTCCAAGGAGGACGCGGTCTTCCCGGACCATGAGCGCTGCCTCGCCGAGATGACCGAGTTCCTGGCCGCCGTCGACGGCAGTGACCCGGTCGGCGCGGTGTGTGACGCCGCCCGCATCGTGCTGCGGATGTACGCGGCCAACCCGGAGTTCTCCGTGCAGCGTTACCGCCTCACCCGGGAGGTGCCGGGGCTGCGGACGTACGAACTGTCGGTGGTGCGCCGTTACGAGCAGACCCTCGCCGGCCATCTCCGCGGCCGGTTCGGTGAGGGCGGCGACGGGGAGTTGAGGGCCGAGGTGATCGCCGCCTCTGTGGTCGCCGCGCACAACAACGGGCTTCGGCTGTGGCTGCGTTCGGGCGGCGAGGGAGACCCCGAGGCGGCCGTCGATCATGCGCTCGCCCTGGTGCGCGAGGTGTGGGGGCGGTCCGCCGCGGAGGCGGGCGCGCCATCGCCGGAAGGGGCGAGCGGGGGAGCGGAAGGGCTTCCGGGCGGTCCCGTGCCCGGCTCGACCGCGCCCCTTCCCGC
Organism: Streptomyces sp. NPDC091287; assembly: GCF_044768525.1. Taxonomy (NCBI): domain Bacteria; kingdom Bacillati; phylum Actinomycetota; class Actinomycetes; order Kitasatosporales; family Streptomycetaceae; genus Streptomyces; species Streptomyces sp. NPDC091287. Next base: position 49,618 of record NZ_JBIVUV010000034.1, on the reverse strand, counting down.
GGCTCCCCCGCCCGCCGGCTCCTTTCCCGCCGGCTCCTTTCCCGCTTCCTCCTTTCCCGTCTCCGGCGACGGTGAGGTGATCGTGATGGTCGCGCGGAAGGGCACCTCGATGTGGCGTGTCGTGCAGCAGATCGAGGCGGCCGTCGGCGAGAACTGAGTGCCAATGGGCACTCAGTGCCTTTACGGTCCGGCACTGAGTGCCATATGGTGCGGACGCGCCCGCAGTGCAGGTGCGGCGCGTCCGAGTCGAGCGCAGGGGGTCGAGCCGTGTCCCAGACAGCAATGGGCACCGTAATGGGCACCGTCCAGAAGGCGCACGAGGAGTGCGGCCTCTCCTACAACCGCTGCCGCTGGTGCGGCACCGCCTCATTCCGGCGGCTGCTGTGCCCGGTGTGCGCGTCGAGCGAACTGGAGCCCGAACGCACCACCGCCCACGGAGTGGTCGTCCGGACCGCCGTGGTCCACCGCTACACCGAGGCGGCGCGCAACGAGTCCCTCGTGCGGTTCTCCGAAGGGTTCGTCTTCCGCTGCCGGATCGTGGGGGCGGCTCCGCACCTGGTGACGGTCGGCGCGCGCGTCCGGCCCGTCTCCGGGGAGGAGCCGGAGACGGGCGAGGTGGTCCTGGAACTCTGTGAGCCGCCCGCACGGCGCGACTGGGTCTGAACGTCCCGGCCGGCCGGGCGGCGCACCGCCGATCGGCCGGTCAGCCCAGCCGGTTGAGCAGCTCGGCGGCCAACGGGACGGAGGAGGCCGGATTCTGACCGGTGATCAGGTTCCGGTCGGTGATGACGAACGGCGCCCAGGGCTCGCCCTCCTGGAAGTCCGCGCCCAGCGCCACCAGCCGGTCCTGGAGCAGCCACTTGGCCTTGTCCGCGAAGCCCGCCTGGGTCTCCTCGGTGTTGGTGAAGCCGGTCAGCCGGTACCCGGCGAACGCGGATCCGCCGTCGGGGCCGGTCGCGGCCAGCAGCGCCGCCGGGCCGTGGCAGACGACACCGAGCGGCTTGCCCGAAGCCAGCACCCGGACGAGCAGCCGCCCGGAGACGGGGTCCACCGCGAGGTCCTCCATGGGGCCGTGACCGCCGGGGTAGAAGACGGCGTCGTACGCGTCCGGGTCCACGTCCTCCAGTGCGACCGGCCGCCGCAGCTCCTCGAACGCCTCAAGACCGGCCGCCACCGCGTCGGCACCCTCCTGGCCGCCGTTGACGTCGGGCGCCAGGCTGCCGCGGTCCACGGTCGGGACGACGCCGCCCGGGGTGGCGACGACGACCTCGTGCCCGGCGTCGGTGAACGCCCGGTACGGAGCCACGGCCTCCTCGGCCCAGAAACCCGTGGGGTGGGCCGTGCCGTCCGCCAGGGTCCAGTGGTCCGCGCCGGACACCACGAAAAGGATCTTTGCCATGTCGTACATCTCCGTTGGGTCGAGGTGGCTGACCAGGCCGACCGTAGGCCCGGCCAGGCCTGGGGCGTGTTTCGAAAGTCCCGCCTGCTCGGCGACGCCTGGCACGCACGCTCGCCGCGTTGTCGGGATCACCCCGATACGTCCAGTATCGGGGCGACCCTCCGCCTTGCGATCGCACGCACCAGACGCCGCCGAGCCCGCCCTCCGGGCGGACGGCGCTACTTTCGAAACACGCCCAGGATCCGCCTCCCGCCCACGTGTGCCGGAAAGAGGCTTCCGACGGGGCGGCGGCGATCGGCCGTCCGGCGGATCGCCTGCCCCCGGCGGACGGTCCGAATCATCCGGTGCGGCGGACTCGGCCGGCCGACTCATCCGGTGCGGCGGACTTGGGCGGCCGACTCATCCGTGCGGCGGACTCGGGAGGCAGAGCGCTACGCCGCCGGGACTCCCGAGCTCGGCGACTCGGTGAACTCGCGCATGTGGGCACGGTGACGTCCGGCTCGCCTCATTGCCCCGCCGGAGATGTCCGCATTCACCCGGGGGACGAGGGCTCGTACGGCCGTGCTTAGCTGGAGCCATGATCGATGACTTCCTGTACGGGACCGCCGGGCACACCGGACCGCAGGCCGAGGTCGAGGCCGCCGTGCGCGCCGCCGCCGCGGCCGAGATCATGCCGCGCCACCGGAAGCTCGCCGCCCACGAGATCATCGAGAAGAGCGGCCCCCACGATCTCGTCACCGCCGCCGACCGGCTGGCCGAGGAACACCTCACCGCCGCCCTCACCAAGCTGCTGCCCGGCTCGGTCGTCGTCGGTGAGGAGTCCGTGCACGCCGACCCGGCGGTCTACGACGCCCTCGGCGGCGACGCCCCGGTCTGGATCGTCGACCCGGTCGACGGCACCCGCCAGTTCGTCCGGGGCGAGGCCGGCTTCTGCACCCTGGTCGCCCTCGCCCTCCACGGCGAGGTGCATGCCTCCTGGACATACGCACCGGTCCGGGACGAGATGGCCGTCGCCGTACGCGGCCGGGGCGCCACACTCAACGGGGTGCCGATACGCTCCGGGGCGCCCGCACCCGGCGCCGTGCTGAACGTGGCGATGTCGCACCCCGACTACACCACCGAGGCCCAGAAGCGGGCCCTGCTCGGCCTGCGCACCGAATCCATCGCGGCCCGCCCCTGCGGCTCGGCCGGACTCGAGTACCTCGCCGTCGCCCGCGGCGCCCTGGACGCCACCGCCTTCAACTGGGAGTACGCCTGGGACCACGCCGCGGGCCTCCTCCTGGTCACCGAGGCGGGCGGCGCGCAGTCGACCCTGTCCGGCGCCCCGTTCCGTATCGCGGGCGGCAACGACCTGCCGTTCACGGCGGCCCGCGACGAGGCCACCGCCCAGCGCGTCCTTTCCGCCCTGCGCACGGACGGCTGACCCGCCCGACCGGGAACCCGGGGTACCCGCGTCCGCACGGTCGGTGGCGGCGAATACCCTGGAGGTCCGACTGCCGGCCGACGAAGGAGTCCCAAGGTGCCGTCGATGCTCGATGCGGTCGTGGTGGGCGCGGGTCCCAACGGACTGACCGCCGCGGCCGAACTGGCCCGCCGGGGCCTCGCGGTGGAGGTCCACGAGGCGCACGACACGGTCGGCGGGGGAGCCCGCACCGAGGAGCTGACCCTCCCGGGGTTCCGGCACGACCCCTGTTCCGCCGTGCACCCCCTCGCGATCGGCTCGCCCGCGTTCCGGGGCATGCCGCTCGACCGGCACGGACTTCAGTGGCTGCACCCCGAGGTCGACCTCGCGCACCCCTTCCCGGACGGCACCGCGGCCACGCTGACCCGCTCGGTGGGGGAGAGCGCAATGTCGCTGGGGGCCGCCGACGCCGGGGCCTACCGCCGCCTCGTGGCTCCCTTCGTCGGCCGCTGGGACACCCTGGCCGCCGACTTCCTGCGCACCCCCTGGGGCGGCCTGCCCCGCGACCCCTACCGGCTGGCCCGTTTCGGCCTGCTCGGACTCCAGCCCGCCACCTGGGTCTCCCGCCGCTTCGCCGGCGAGAAGGCCCGCGGCCTCTTCGCCGGCCTCGCCGCCCACGCCATAGCTCCCACCAGCGGATTCGCCACCTCGGCCATCGCCCTCGTCTTCGCGCTCGCCGCCCACGAGAACGGCTGGCCGGTGCCGCGCGGCGGCTCCCAGGCCATCTCCGACGCCCTCGCCTCCTTCCTCCGCGAACAGGGCGGCACGATCCGCACCGGCAGCGAGGTCAAGCGCCTGGACGAACTGCCGCCCGCCCGCGCCTACATCTTCGACACCTCGCCCTCCGCGCTCGCCCGGATCGCGGGCCTCGGCTCCGCGTACCACCGCTACCGCTACGGCGCCTCCGCCTTCAAGATCGACTACGCGCTGTCGGGCCCCGTCCCCTGGACCGCGTCCGAGGCCCGCCGCGCGGGCACCGTCCACATCGGCCCGGACGCCGGGACCATCGACACCGCGCTGAAGGCGGCCGTCGAGGGCCGCGACCCGAGCGTCCCCTTCCTCATCACCGCCCAGCCCAGTCTGATCGACCCCTCCCGGGCCCCCGAAGGACGCCATGTCTTCTGGGTGTACGGGCACGTCCCGGCGGGCTGGGAGGGCGACGCGACCGACGTCATCGAACGTCAACTGGAGCGCTTCGCCCCGGGGTTCCGCGACCTGGTGCTCGCCCGCGCTCTCGCCGGCCCGCCCCGGATCGCCGCGCGCAACGCCAATTACGTCGGCGGCGACATCGCGTGCGGAGCCTTCGCCGGCCTCCAGACGCTGATCCGCCCCAAACTCGCCCGCGTCCCCTACGCCACCGCGCACCCCGCGGTCTTCCTCTGCTCCTCGGCCACCCCGCCCGGACCCGGGGTCCACGGCATGTCCGGCCACCACGCCGCCAAGGCCGTATGGCGAAGGCTGCGGGCCTCCTGAACGGACCGGGCGGCGAAGGCCCCCGGTGCGCGGCATGATGTCCGCATGAGCACCTCTGTCTCCCCCGCCGTACGTCTGGTCCGCGGCGACATCACCGACCAGTCCGTCGACGTCATCGTCAACGCGGCGAACTCCTCGCTGCTCGGCGGCGGCGGAGTCGACGGCGCCATCCACCGGCGCGGCGGGCCCGACATCCTCGCCGCCTGCCGTGAACTGCGCGCCTCGCACTACGGGAAGGGACTGCCCACCGGGCAGGCCGTCGCCACCACCGCCGGACGCCTCGACGCCCGATGGATCGTGCACACCGTCGGTCCGGTCTTCTCCGGCGCCCAGGACCGCTCCGCCCTGCTCGCCTCCTGCTACCGCGAATCCCTGCGCCTGGCAGCCGAGTTGGGGGCCAGGTCCATCGCGTTCCCGGCGATCTCCACCGGTATCTACGGCTGGCCGATGGACGACGGGGCCAAGATCGCCGTACGCACGGTCCTGGCGGAGACCGTGGAGCCGGTGGAAGAGGTGCGCTTCGTCCTCTTCGACGCCCACGCGTACGTGGAGTTCGAGGAAGTCCTCGCGATGCGCTGAGGCCGTCCCTCGCGCTCCGCGCCCCGAAAGCCCCGTGCCCCGCGGCCACCGGACGGGTTCGGGCGGCTGTCGGATTTCCGCGTGAGGACCCTGTCGGATTTCCGCCAGCCAAGCCGCTGACCGGTGCACCATCCTGGAACCATGCACACCGACACCGAGCGCTGCGTGCGGGCCGTCCAGTCCAAGGACGCCCGCTTCGACGGCTGGTTCTTCACCGCGGTCCTGACCACCCGGATCTACTGCCGCCCCAGCTGCCCCGTCGTGCCGCCCAAGGTCCGCAACATGACCTTCTACCCCAGCGCCGCCGCCTGCCAGCAGGCCGGATTCCGGGCCTGCAAGCGGTGCCGCCCCGACACCAGCCCCGGCTCCCCCGAGTGGAACGCCCGCGCCGACTCGGTCGCCCGCGCCATGCGTCTGATCCGGGACGGGGTCGTCGACCGCGAGGGCGTACCCGGGCTCGCCTCCCGGCTCGGCTACTCCGCACGGCAGATCGAACGCCAACTGCTGGCCGAGCTGGGCGCCGGCCCGCTGGCCCTGGCCCGCGCCCAGCGGGCGCAGACCGCCCGCCTCCTCATCGAGACGACCGCGCTGCCCATGGCCCAGGTCGCCTTCGCCGCCGGCTTCTCCTCGATCCGCACCTTCAACGAGACGGTCCGCGAGGTCTTCGGCCTGGCCCCCGGCGACCTGCGCACCCGAGCCGCCCGGGGCCCCCGGCCCGCCGCCGTACCGGGTGTCATCGCGCTCCGCCTCCCGTACCGGGCCCCGCTCAACCCCAGCAACCTCTTCGGCCACCTCGCCGCGACCGCCGTCCCCGGCGTCGAGGAGTGGCGGGACGGCGCGTACCGGCGCACCCTCACCCTCCCGTACGGGCACGGCGTCGTCGCCCTGAGTCCGGCGCCCGACCACATCGCCTGCCGGCTCTCCCTCACCGACCCCCGCGACCTCACCCGGGCCATCAGCCGCTGCCGCTGGCTCCTCGACCTGGACGCGGACCCGGTCGCCGTCGACGCGCAACTGCGCACCGACCCGCTGCTCGCCCCGCTGGTCGACGCGGGCCCCGGCCGCCGGGTGCCCCGCACGGTGGACGGGGCGGAGTTCGCCGTACGCGCGGTGCTCGGCCAGCAGGTCTCCACCGCCGCCGCCCGCACCCACGCCGCCCGGCTGGTCACCGCCCACGGCGTCCCGGTCGAGGACCCCGAGGGCGGGCTGACGCACCTCTTCCCGACCCCGGAGGCGCTGGCGGGACTCGACCCGGAGGCCCTGGCCCTGCCGCGCACCCGCCGAACGACCCTCACCACGCTCGTCGCGGCCCTCGCGGAGGACCGGCTGCGGCTCGACACCGACACCGACTGGGAGCGGGCCCGCGCCGAACTGGCCGCCCTGCCCGGCTTCGGCCCCTGGACGGTCGAGTCCATCGCCATGCGGGCCCTCGGCGACCCCGACGCCTTCCTCCCCACCGACCTCGGCATCCGCCGGGCGGCCGAGCGGCTGGGCCTGCCGGTCACCCCCGCCGCCCTCACCGCACGGGCCGTCGACTGGCGCCCCTGGCGGGCGTACGCCGTGCAGTACCTCTGGACGGTGGACGACCACCCCATCAACCACCTGCCCGTCTGACGCCCGACGCTGACAAGGACACGGCTCCCATGACCACGACCAGCACCACCCCCATCTCACCGGTGACCAAGCAGCACACGGTCCTCGACAGCCCCTACGGCCCGCTCACGCTCGTCGCCACCGACGGAGTTCTCTCCGCCCTCTACATGACCGACCAGCGCCACCGCCCGCCCCAGGAGAACTTCGGCGTCCCGGATCCGGAGCCCTTCGCCGAGACGATCCAGCAGCTCACCGAGTACTTCGCCGGCCACCGCACCACCTTCGACCTCCCGCTGAGCCTGGCGGGCACGCCGTTCCAGCGGAGCGTGTGGGCGGAGCTGCGGAAGATCCCGTACGGCGAGACCCGTACGTACGGCGAACTGGCCGAGGAGCTCGGAAAACCGGGCGCCTCGCGGGCGGTAGGACTGGCCAACGGCAAGAACCCCGTCGGAATCATCGTGCCGTGCCACCGGGTGATCGGAGCCTCCGGGAGCCTCACCGGCTACGGCGGCGGCCTGGACCGCAAGCAGCGGCTGCTCGCCTTCGAGAGCGGGGGCACGGAGCACGGGGTGCAGGCGCTGTTCTGAGAGCGGGCCGGGGCGTGCCGCAGCCGGTACGCCCCGCCCTCGCGCTCCTCAACCGGTGAAGATCTCCACGGCCGTCCAGACGGCGAGGCCCAGCATGCAGATCCCGCCGATCCGCTGCACGGTCTTCAGCGGTACGCGCTTCGCGATGAACCGGCCCGCCAACAGCGCCAGCGCCGAGACGGACATCAGGGCGGCGGCCGCACCGATCGCCGTGGACCAGGTGCCGTTGCTCGCCGCGAGGTTGGCGGTGGTGATCTGCGTCAGATCGCCCCACTCGCTGATGAAGACCGCCATGAACGCGGTCGTGTAGACCGGCCAGAACCCGGTCACGGTCTTCACCTCGGCGTCCTCGTCGTCGTCCCCGCCGCTGCCGCGCAGCAGCATGAACGCGCCGAACGCGAAGAGCGAGGCCGAGACGAGCTTGACGATCCAGTCGGGCAGCAGCCCGATGAGGCTGCCCGCGCCGACGGCGATGGCGACGTGCACGACGAACGCGGACGAGGTGCCGAACCACACGTAGAGGGGCCGCATCCGTGTGCCCATGGCCAGCGACGCGAACATCGTCTTGTCGGGGAGCTCCGCGAGGAAGATCAGCCCGAAGGCGGTGATGATCGCCAGAGGGTCGAGGTGCATTCCGGGTGGCTTTCTGTTCGAGCCGGGCCCCGGATCTTCGCGAAGCGCCGCTCGGGCTTTTCGGAGGACCACTCGGCCCGGCATGACGGCTCCGCCCACAGGACGTGGACGTGTCATACAGGACCGAAGGTCTCGCCCGCCCGTGGCAGTCCTTCGCAGGACACACGAGCCCGGCCACCGGGAACCCGAAGGCTCCAGTATGTCGACGACCGGTTTGCGGGGCTACTCCCCTTCGCAGCCGTCAACACTACCCCACCCGTCCGGGCCCGGGTGCTGGTGTTCGAACCGTGAGCACCTCGGTAGCATCGTGATGATCACCCGGCCCGTGGTGGTCCGCCGCCATCCGACTCCACCCCACCGCGACGGGAAGTGCCCCCATGAGCCGCCGCCCCCGCAAGGACGTGCCCGCCCAGGGCACCCCCCGGCCCACCGTCAGCGTCTGCCGGGGCTGCTGCTGCGGCACGGAGAAGATCCCGGGCGTCGACCACGCGGCCCAGCTGACCCGGCTGCGCACCGGCCTGGAGGGCGCCGCCACCGTACGGGCGGTCGAGTGCCTGGACGCCTGCGAGCAGGGCAACGTCATCGTCGTGCAGCCCTCCGCCGAGGGCCGCCGAGCCGGGGGCCGGCCGGTCTGGCTGGGCCTGGTCAACGACGAGCACGCCGAGCAGGACATCGTGACGTGGGCGGCGGCGGGCGGCCCGGGGCTCGCGGATGCCCCGGACATCCTCGACCTCTACGTCTTCCAGCCCTCGCGCCGGGTCCGGGCGGGTCTGGACGGCTGACGCCCTCCAGCGGGGCCCGGAGCTCTTCGCGTCACAGGCCCCGCGTCAGGCGGTGGAGCCGCAGAGCCAGCTGGATCTCCAGGGTGCGGGCAGGCGTGTTCCAGTCCTGGCCGAGGAGCCGGCCGATGCGCTCCAGCCGCTGCACCACCGTGTTCACATGGACGTGGAGCAGGTCCTTGGTCCGGGTGAGGCTCGCCCCCTGGGCGAAATAGGCGTCCAGAGTGGTGACGAGATCGGTGCCACGCCGGCTGTCGTAGTCGAGTACGGGCCCCAGCGTCCGGTGCACGTAGCCGCCCAGGTCCGCCTGGTCGCCCAGCAGCACGCCGATGAACCCGAGGTCCCCGACGGCCCCGCCGCTCCCGGTGTGGCCGAGGGCGCGCAGCGCGGAGAGGCAGCGGTCGGCCTCGCTGTGCGCGCGCGGCAGCTCGGCCGGACCGGTGGCGGGGCCCGCCGAGCCGACCGTGACGGGGAAGCCGACCGCCTGGCCCAGTTCGGCGGCGAGCGCCTGGGCGGCCGGCCCCGGCGCGTCGGACGGCGCCACCAGGACGATGTGGTCGTGGTGCAGCCCGGCCAGACCGTTGCGGGCCTGCGCGCTCCGGGCGGCCGCGGCCAGCAGCCGGTGGCGGGGGGCCACCTCGCTGTGCGCGACGAACACACTGTGCCGCCCGCCCAGGTTGACGCCCAGCCGGCGTGCGCGGGCCGTCAGGGTGCCCGGGTCGCCGGTGCGCGAGAGCAGATCGCCCAGCAGCTCGCCCCGTACCCGGTCCTCCGTCTCGGCGACCGAGCGGCGCAACAGCATGAGCAGCGCGGTGACGACGCTCGCGCGCTCGAACAGGAGCCGGTCGGCGTCCGCCAGTCCCGCCCGGCCGGTCAGCGCGATGGAGCCGAGGAGCTCGGGGCCGGCGAGGACGGCGCAGACCCAGGTACCGGCCAGCGGAACGGCCCGGCCCCTGGCCCGGGACGCGGACACCGCGGGGATCGGCTGCGGCAGCGGCTCGGTGCGGGCGCGGGCCAGTTCGGCGCCGTCCGCGTCATGGATGAGGATCCCGCCGTCCAGGATGTCGGCGAGGGCCGCCGCCACGTCGTCGGCGCCGCCGCCCTGCAGGACGAGGTCGGTGAGCTGGTCGTGGGCCTCCTCGGCGCGGCGCATCGCCTCGCTGTGCGTCCGGATGGTCTCCGACGCCGCGTTGAGGTCGACCAGCGCGGCCCGGGTCTCCTCCAGTAGCCGCGCCCCGTCGATGGCGATGGCGGCGTGGTCGGCCAGGGACGAGAGCAGCGCCACCTCGGTGGCGGTGAACTCGCGGGGCGCCCGGTCGGCCGCGTACAGCACCCCGATGATGCGGGCGCCGAGGCGCAGCGGCACACCGAGGATCGCCCGCAGGCCCTCGTCCAGAACGGCGCTGTCGATGGTGGTGGTGTGGTGGAACCGGGTGTCGGCCTGGTAGTCCCCGGTGGCGTACGGGCGGGCGGTCTGGGCCACCAGTCCGCCCAGGCCCTCGCCCATGCCGAGCCGTACCCGCTGGAAGGCCTCGGCCACCGACCCGTCGGTGACCCGCATGTAGGTGTCGCCCGCGGCGTCGTCGTTGAGCGAGAGGTAGGTGACGTCCGTGCCGAGCAGCAGTTTCGCCCGGTGGACGATGGCCCGCAGGACGGCGTCCAGATCGCGCAGGGCTGCCAGGTCGCTGGCCGTGTCGAACAGGGCGGTGAGCTGCGCCTCGCGCACCCGGTGCTGGCCGAGGGTGCGCCGGATACGCAGCGCCACGGCCGCGGCCTCGGCGATCTCGGCCAGCTCGGCCTCGGACGCCCCCGCCTGCCGGGCGGCGGCGGCCGGCAGGTCGAACTCCTCGGCCGCCGCACCCCGGGCCAGCAGGTCGAGGAGCCGGCGCAGGGCGGGCGCGGAGTGCTGGGCGGCCGGTGGTGTCACGCCGGTGAGCATACGGTGATCGCCTCCCGGGAGGGGCCGAGCGGGCAACGGGGACGGCCCTCCCGAGCACCGCGGGGAGCGGTGCGCGGGAGGGCGTGGGATCAGTGGCCGAGGGGGACCGAGTCCTTGACGGCCGCGGCCGGCGCCGCCGGGACGGCGTCGTCGAGGCCGTCCTTGGTGAGGTCGCGGCCGCGGGTCTCCTTGGCCACCCAGACCGTCACCGCGGTGACCAGTGAGGCGAAGCAGAGATAGACGGAGATCGGGACCGACGACTCGTAGTCCTTGAGCAGCTCCACCGCGATGAGCGGGGCGAGGGCCCCGCCGATGATCGAGGCGAGCTGGGAGCCCATCGAGGCGCCCGAGTAGCGGACCTTCGTGTCGAACATCTCCGAGATGAAGGCCGCCTGCGGACCGTACATCGCACCGTGCAGCAGCAGGCCGACGGTGACCGCGGACACGATGACGGGGAAGGACTTGGTGTCCAGGAGCGCGAAGAAGCCGAACGCCCAGAACGCCATGCCGACCGCGCCGATCAGCGTGACCGGGCGGCGGCCCAGCCGGTCCGAGAGCGCACCCCACAGCGGGATGGTGACGAAGTGCACCGCGGAGCCGATCAGGACGGCGTTGAGGGCGTCGCTCTTGGACATCTCCAGGTGCACGGTCACGTAGACCAGCAGGAAGGCGGTGAGGATGTAGTACGAGATGTTCTCGCCGAAGCGCGTGCCGATCGCGAGGAGCACCTCGCGCCAGCTCCTGCGGAACACCTGGACGACCGGGGCCTGTTCCTTGACGCCCTGCTCGGCCGCGGCGGCCGACTTCCGCTGCGCCTCCAGGAAGACCGGGGACTCCTCGACCGAGATCCTGATCCACAGACCGATCATGACGAGGACACCGGACAGCAGGAACGGTATGCGCCAGCCCCAGGCGAGGAACGCCTCGTCGGACTGGACGGCGGCCAGCAGCGCGAGGACGCCGGTCGCCAGCAGATTGCCGCCGGGCGCACCGGACTGCGGCCACGAGGCCCAGAAACCACGGCGTTCGTCGCCGCCGTGTTCGGAGACGAGCAGCACCGCTCCGCCCCATTCCCCGCCGAGGGCGAAGCCCTGGACCAGGCGCAGGACGGTGAGCAGGATCGGCGCCCAGACGCCGATGCTCGCATGGGTGGGGAGCAGCCCCATGGCGAAGGTCGCGCCGCCCATCATGAGCAGACTGAGCACCAGGAGCTTCTTGCGGCCGATCTTGTCGCCGTAGTGGCCGAAGACGACGCCGCCGAGCGGACGGGCGGCGAAGCCGACCGCGTAGGTCAGGAAGGCCAGCAGCGTGCCGACCAGCGGATCGCTGCTGGGGAAGAAGAGGGTGTTGAACACGAGCGCGGCAGCCGAGCCGTAGAGGAAGAAGTCGTACCACTCGATGGTGGTGCCGACGAGGCTGGCCGCGACGATGCGGCCGATCTTGCCTCTGGGGGGCTGGACGGAACTGGGGGAACCCATGGTGGAGTCACCGCGTTTCATTGGCAGGGCGGTCAGGGACGGGGGTGCGGGTCGGGGCGGAGTCGCGAGCGGTACGAACGGGTGCAGCGGTACGAACGGATGAAGAGGTACGAACGGATGAAGAGGTACGAGCGGGTGGAGCCGGCGCCGACGGTGGGGGACCGTGGCGGAGATGGGGTCAGTGGGCGCCCCAGCCTCCGTCGACGGGGAGCGAGACGCCGGTGATGTAGCCGGTGTGGGGGCCGCAGAGCCAGCGGCAGACCGCGGCGACCTCTTCGGGCTCGATCAGCCGCTTGATCGCGGACCGGTCCAGGAGGATGTCGGTGACGACCTCCTCCGGGGGGATCCCGTGCGCGGCGGCCTGGCCCGCGATCTGGCCCTCCACCAGCGGCGTGCGCACATATCCGGGGTTGACGCAGTTGCTGGTCACCCCGTGCGGGGCGCCCTCCAGAGCGGCCACCTTGCTCAGCCCCTCCAGGCCGTGCTTGGCCGCGACGTAGGCGGACTTGAAGGCGCTGGCCCGCAGTCCGTGCATGCTGGAGACGTTGACGATCCGGCCCCACCCCCCGGCGTACATGTGCGGGAGGCAGTGCCGCATCAGCAGGAAAGGGGCGGTCACCATCACCTTCTGGATCAGCTCGAAGCGGTCCGGCGGGAAGTCCTCGATGGCCGCCACGTGCTGCAGCCCGGCGTTGTTGACCAGGACGTCCACACCGGTCGGCAGCGTTCCGATCGCCTCGGGTTCGGCCAGGTCCACGACGTGGGCCACGCCACCGATCGCGGCGGCGACGGACTTGGCGCTCCCGGCCTCGCGGTCGACCACGTGAACGAGGGCGCCGGCCCCGGCGAGCGCCTCGGCGGTGGCCCGCCCGATGCCGCTGCCGCCGCCGGTGACCAGGGCAGTACGCCCCCTGAGGTCCACGGCCCCGGCGCCCGGCGCGGAGGAACCGGAAGCTGCGTGAAATTGGCTCGTCATGGCCGGAAACGCTAGAGACACCTGGCCGGACATCCCATGGTGTGGATCTCCACAGCGAGCGGGCGCGGGGTGGTGGGTATCGCCACCCGGGTGCGAGTGGAGCGGCTACTGGTCCAGCGGGCAGCGGTCGAGCAGCTTGGCGGGCCCGGGCCTCCGTGGGGTGAGCGGTGTCAGGGGCAGGCGGAGTCGGCGAGGACGTAGTGGCCCGCCGGAGACTCCTTGAGGGTGTGCGTCACGAAGGTGTTGTAGAGCCCCAGCTGCTGGCCGGAGCCCTTCGCGTACACGTATCCGCCGGTGGTGGTGGCCCGTGCGGCGCGTACGTGCTCGTAGTTGCTCGCCGTCCAGCAGGCGGTGGGCTCGGTGGGCGGGTCCACGGGCGGTTCGGGGACGGTGCCGCCGTCCAGCCCGAAGAAGCGGGTGATCCAGTGGCTGGAGCAGATCGAGTCGATGAAGTGCTGGGTGCCGGTGGCTCCGCACTGCTCGCCGCCGCCACCCGGATCGACCGGAGTGCCGTGGGCGATGGCCGGCACCCTGTTGACCTCGACGACGCTCTCGCCGTCTGCCGACAGGTACGCGTCCCTGCGGGTGCTGTTGGGGCCGACGGTGGAGGTCCGGTCCGGCGACTGGTCGAGCCCGTGCACCGCTGTCCACTGGTCCCGCAGCTCATCGGCGTTCCTCGGGACGACGGTCGTGTCGTTGTCCCCGTGCCAGATGCTCACGCGGGGCCAGGGGCCCGCGTATCCGGGGTACGCGTCCCGGACGGCCCGCGCCCATGCCGCGGGGGTCCGGTCCACGCCGGGACTCATGCAGCCGAACGCCGACACCACGTCGACTCCGCAGCCGTGGGGGGTGCCCGCGACGACCGCGCCCGCCGCGAACACCTCCGGGTAGGCGGCCAGCATGACCGAGGTCATCGCCCCGCCCGCCGAGAGCCCTGTGACCCGGGCCCGGCCGTCCGCCCCGTAGGCGGACGCGGCATGGGCGACCATCTGCCGGATCGACGCGGCCTCGCCCTGCCCGCGCCGGGTGTCGCCCGGCTGGAACCAGTTGAAGCACTTGTTGGCGTTGTTGGCGGTGGTGGTCTCGGCGTAGACGACCAGGAATCCGTGGCGGTCGGCGAAGGTGTTGAGCCCGGCGTTGTCGGAGTACACCTGCGCGCTCTGGGTGCAGCCGTGCAGGGCGACGACCACGGGCGCGTCCGCCGGCAGGGCCGCGGGCCGGTACACGTACATGGTCAGGTTGCCGGGGTTGGCCCCGAAGGCGGTGACGCGCTCCAGGGAGGCGGCCGCCGCCGCTCGTGCCTCGGTGGCCGCCGCCGGGCCGGCCTGCGCCGCTCCTGCGGCCAGGGCGACCACGACGGCGAGCCGGGCGACGACGGCGGCGAGCCGGGCGACGACGGCGGCGAGCCGGCCGGCGACGACGGCGAGCCGGCCGGCGACACGGCGCCGGTGCCCGCCGCGTTCCGTTCCCGGCGGCGGCGGGGGCGGCGGTGGGGTCTCGGGCGCGTCCGGTTGCGACGGCACGACGTACGACATGGTGACCTCCCGTAGGACGGCGCACGGGATCGCCCGTGATCCCGTGACCCCTGCCGCGCGCCGCCGGTAGAACGGCGGCGGTGCGGCCGGGGTGCGGTCACCGTAGGGAGCGGGCGGGCGGCCCGGGAATGGCGGCGCCCTCCACAGCCCGCCGGGGAGCCGGGGGCCGCCACCCCTTGCGGGGCGCCCGCCCCTGCTGCTACGTGACAGCCCCGAGGGGCGGCCGGGACGGCGCTCCGGCCATCGACGCGAGCCCGTGCGCCACGGCCAGGTCCGCCCCGGTCGCGGAGCGGACCTGATCCACCGTCACCCCGGCGGCCAGTTCCCGCAGCAGGAAACCGTCGGGGGTGACGTCGAGAACCGCGAGATCGGTGATGATCCGGTGCACCACACCCCGGCCGGTGAGGGGCAGCGTGCACTCCCCGAGCAGCTTGGGGGAACCGTCGCGCGCTGTGTGCTCCGTCAACACGATGACGTGCCGGGCGCCGTGGACGAGATCCATGGCACCGCCCATCCCCTTGATCATCTTGCCGGGAATCACCCAGTTCGCGAGGTCGCCGGAGGCGGAGACCTGCATCGCCCCCAGGACCGCGACGTCGATGTGCCCGCCCCGGATCATCGCGAAGGAGAGAGCGGAGTCGACACAGGACGCCCCGGGCAGCAGGGTCACCGTCTCCTTGCCCGCGTTGATCAGGTCGGGCCGGACCTCGGACGCGACGGGGTAGGG
Source organism: Streptomyces sp. NPDC091287 (assembly GCF_044768525.1). NCBI lineage: Bacteria > Bacillati > Actinomycetota > Actinomycetes > Kitasatosporales > Streptomycetaceae > Streptomyces > Streptomyces sp. NPDC091287. The sequence goes on along the minus strand of NZ_JBIVUV010000034.1, from coordinate 34,458 downwards.
GCCGACGCCGAGAAGTCCGTTCTCCGAGTGGAACACCACCTCGACGCCGTCCGGCAGGTGGTCGGGGATCAGCGTCGGCAGACCGATGCCGAGGTTGACATGGGCGCCGTCGGCCAGCTCCCCGGCGGCGCGGGCCGCCATCCGCGTACGCGTCAGCGGCATCTCAGGCGGTCCCTTCCTGGGCGGTGCGGACGGTACGGTGCTCGACGCGCTTCTCGGCGCGCGGGTCGGCCGTCCCGACGGGGACGACCCGCTGGACGAAGATCCCGGGCAGATGGACGTCGTCGGGGGTGAGTTCGCCGGGCTCGACGAGCTCCTCCACCTCCGCCACGGTGATGCGTCCGGCCATCGCGGCGAGCGGGTTGAAGTTACGGGCGGAGGAGTCGAAGCGGAGGTTCCCGTGCCGGTCGCCCACGGCCGCGCGCACCAGTGCGAAATCGGTGGTGATGCCCTCCTCCAGGATGTGCTCGCGCCCGCCGAAGGTCCTGCTCTCCTTGGGCGGCGAGGCCACCGCGACGGAACCGTCCGCGCCGTGGCGCCAGGCCAGACCGCCCTCCGCGATCACGGTGCCCGCGCCGGCCGGCGTGTAGAACGCCGGGATGCCCGAACCGCCGGCCCGCAACCGTTCCGCGAGAGTGCCCTGGGGGACGAGTTCCACCTCCAGCTCACCCTGGAGGTACTGGCGCGCGAACTCCTTGTTCTCCCCCACGTAGGAGCTGGTCATCCGCGAGATCAGCCCCTCCCGCAGCAGGAGGCCCAGGCCCCAGTCGTCCACCCCGCAGTTGTTGGACACCACCCTCAACTCACCGGCGCCCCGCTCCAGCAGCGCGTGGATCAGCACACTGGGTATGCCGCACAGCCCGAATCCGCCCACGGCCAGCGACGCCCCGCACCCGATGTCCGCGACCGCGTCCGCCGCGTCGGCGACCACCTTGTCCCTGCTCATCCGTCCACCTCTCGCCTCGTCGACTGCGCACGAGACTAGGAACCGGTGACGGCTCGCGGCGATGGCGGCCGACCCCATAGCGGGGCCGGGCCGGATGGTGGCCACGACGGTCGGCGCGAGCTCTCGGGGGAATGCGGCGCGCGTGCGGAACGCACCGGGGTAAGGTCCGCGCATGGCCAAGGTGAACGTCAGTCTGGATGCCGAACTCGTCGTCGAAGTGATGGTGCTCGCGGGGGTCGGGAACCCCCAGGACGCCGTCGAACTCGTGGTGCGCGACTACATCGCGCGCGGCCACCGCACCGAGGCCCTGGTCGCCGACCGCGAGGGCGCGGCGCGCGACGTGGAGATCAAGCCCGAGGCCCAGCAGGGCTGATCGCCCCGCGTCCCGCGCCGCTCACGCGACCGGCTCGCCGTCCTCCAGCTCCACGGTCCCGGCGCCGGACCCCAGTACCTCCAGCGCCGCCCGTACCCGGCCCCCGAGCGCGCCGAGCAGAAAGCCGTCCAGATCGGCCGGCGCCACCAGCCGCCAGGACAGCAACTCCTCCTCCTGGAGCCGGATCGCCGCCAGCTGGTCCGCGGTGAGCACCCCGCCGTCGTACAGGTACGCCACGATCGGCGGTCGGTCGGCGCCCCGCGCCCAGTCCACGGCGAGCAGCCGTCCCGGCGCCAGGTCGAGGCCGATCTCCTCCGCCGTCTCGCGCCGCGCGGCCTGCCGGGGCCCCTCACCCGCCTCCGACTCGACGGTCCCACCGGGCAGCGCCCAGCCCTCGCGGTAGTTCGGCTCGACGAGAAGGAGCCGTCCCTCGGCGTCACGGAAGAGCGAGGCGGCGCCTGACAGGACCCGGGGGAGCCCGGCGATGTACACGGCGTAGTCGGCATCGGGAGTCGTCACGGCCGACAGCGTAGTGGCGCGGGCCGGACCGCACGGGCGTGGACGGCCATGGGCAGATCAGGGGGCGTGCGGATAAGGTCGGGGCGGCGCGACTGCCTGTTCGAAAGCAAGGGATGCAAGGTGACGGACGGAGCAGATGTGGAGACCGCCCGCGTGCTCGTGGCGGCGGACAAGTTCAAGGGCTCGCTCACGGCCGTGCAGGTCGCGGAGCGGGTGACGGCCGGGCTGCGGCGCGTCGTCCCCGACGTGCGGGTGGAGACCCTGCCGGTCGCGGACGGCGGCGACGGTACGGTCGCGGCGGCGGTGGCCGCCGGATTCGAGCGCCGCGAGGCCCGGGTGACCGGTCCTCTCGGGGACCCGGTGACGGCGGCGTACGCGCTGCGCGGGTCCACCGCCGTGGTGGAGATGGCCGAGGCCTCGGGCCTCCAGCACCTGCCCGACGGGGTGTTCGCCCCGCTCACGGCCACCACGTACGGCTCGGGCGAGCTGCTGCTGGCCGCCCTGGAGGCGGGGGCGACGACGATCGTGTTCGGGGTCGGCGGCAGCGCCACCACGGACGGTGGCGCGGGCATGCTCGCCGCGCTCGGAGCCCGCTTCCTGGACGCGGACGGCAAGCCCGTGGGCCCCGGTGGCGGCCCTCTCGCGGAGCTGGCCGAGGCCGACCTCTCGGGGCTCGACCCCCGGCTGGCGGACATCGACCTGGTCCTGGCCAGCGACGTGGACAACCCGCTGACGGGGCCCAAGGGCGCGCCCGAGGTGTACGGCCGCCAGAAGGGCGCGAGCGAGGAGGACATCGCGGTCCTCGACGCGGCCCTGGCGCACTACGCCTCGATCCTGGGCCCGGACACGGCGGCCCTGCCCGGCGCGGGCGCGGCCGGGGGCATCGGCTACGGGGCGCTCGTCGCCCTCGGTGCCCGCTTCCGCCCCGGCATCGAGGTGATGCTCGACGTGCTCGGCTTCGCCCCCGCGCTCGCCCGCGCCACCCTGGTCATCACGGGCGAGGGCTCGCTGGACGAACAGACGCTGCACGGCAAGGCCCCGGCCGGGGTCGCCGCCGCCGCCCGCGCGGCCGGAATCGAGGTCGTCGCGGTCTGCGGCCGGCTCGCCCTGCCCCCGGAGGCCCTGGAGAAGGCGGGCATCCGCCGCGCCTACGCCCTGGCCGAGCTGGAACCGGACCCGGCGGTGTCCATGGCCCAGGCCGGGCCGCTGCTGGAGCGGGCTGCGGAGTCGATCGCCCGGGACTTCCTGCTGCGCTGACGCGAAGCGGCCGTCCGCGGATCACGGTCCGCGGATCACGGTCCGCGGATCACGGTCCGCGGATCACGGTCCGCGGGTCAGGCGTCCGCGGGCCAGGCGCACGGGGAGAGCACAGGGAGGGGCCCGGGGACAGACGCCGGGCCCCTCCCGCACGCCGGGCCATCGCGCCCCGCGCCGCGCGTGCCGGCCCCGCGCCCCCGGAGCCGCGCGCATTCGCTCCGCGCGTTCCCGCCTGGCCCCGGCCCCGCGCTGCACGTTCCCGCTCCCCGTCCCACGTACACCCGTGCGTTCCCGCGCCGCATCCCGCCCCACGTGCACCCCGCGCCGCACCCCGCCCCACGTGCACCCCGCGCCGCTCCGCGGGTTCCCGCCCCGCCCCGGGCCATCGCGCCCCGCCCCACGCCCCCGCCTCATGGCGGCGCCGACGACAGCCTCAGTACGTCCAGCGCCAGCACCAGGTCGACCAGCTCACGCGGCCGGGACAGCGAGCGCGCGGTCAACCGCTCCAGCCGCCGCAGCCGATTGAACACGGTGTTGCGATGACACCGCAGCCGTACCGCGGCCCGCCCCACCGAACCCTCGCACTCCAGCCACACCTCCAGCGTCCCCACCAGCACCGCACGCTCCGCCGGAACCAGCGCCAGCAGCGGACCGAACACCTCCGCTAGGAGCCGGGCCGACAGCTCCGGGCCGCTCACCAGCAGGGCCGTCGGCAGCCGCTCGTCGAGCCGTACGACCTCCCGGCTGCCGGGCGCGCACGTCAGCAGCGCCGTGCCCGCGAGCCGCCGTGCCGAGCCCAGCTGCCCCGGCGAGCCCACCACCGGACTCATGCCTCCCGGGCCCGCACCGTGCTCCCCGAGCCGCGCCACCGCCCCGGCAGGTCCCGCCGCACCCAGCAGCACCACCGCGACGTCCCCGTCCCCCGCACCGCACCACCACCAGCGCGCCCCGTCCCCGTCCGGGCCCTCCGCCACCGCGGCCTCCGGAACGGGCGTGCCCAGCACCACCACCGCGTAACGCCCCCGTTCCGGCAGCCCGAGGCCGCGCGCCGCACGCTCCACCAGGTCCGGCGGCGCCCCGCCCGCCAGCAGCGGGCCGAGCAGCGCCCCGTACCGCGTCCCACGCCGCATCCGCCGCTCCGTCCCCCGGGTCCGGGCGTCCCTGATGACCGATGAGGATGCCAGCGGCCGTACGGGCGGGCGCCCGCCCGTCACCGCGTCTGTGCGCGTGCACAACGAGGCCCTTCGTTCGCTGGTCGCCCGCATCGAGTCGGTCCCGCGCCGTGGACGCACGTCCCGCCCGGTGCTGGTCTGTGGCACCACACACGACGCCACGCCTTCACCGATGAGCACGACAGGTGAACACGGGACGACAAGGCGGAAGGAGGAGGACGCATGGCAACGCTAGAGATCCGCGCGCTGTCCGTCGGCTACGGCCCGGTCCGGGCGCTGCGCGACATCTCCGTCGATGTGCCGGACGGCGGGATCACCGCCGTACTCGGCGGCAACGGCGCGGGCAAGACCACGCTGCTGCGGGCCGTGTCGCGGACCCTCGGCTTCCACCGCGGGACGGGCACCGGAACCATCCGGTTCGACGGCCGCCCCCTGGAGGGGCTGCGGCCCGCCCAGGTGGTGGCCGCGGGAGTGGTCCAGGTGCCGGAGGGCCGGCAGGTCTTCGCCCGGATGACGGTGGCCGACAACCTGCGGGCCGGAGCCCTCGGGGCACGCGGCGGGCGACGGGCGACGGGCGCCGCGCTGGCCCGGGTCCACGAGCTGTTCCCGGTGCTCGCCGACCGCGCGCACCAGCGGGCCGGGCTGCTGTCCGGCGGCGAGCAGCAGATGCTGGCGATGGGCCGCGCCCTGATGGCGGGCCCGCGGCTGCTCCTGCTGGACGAGCCCTCGCTCGGCCTGGCCCCGCTGATGGCGGCCAGGATCGCCGAGACCGTGCAGGAGATCAACGCGGCCGGCACCTCCGTCATGCTCGTCGAGCAGAACGCGGCGATCGCCCTGCGGCTCGCCTCCACGGCGTACGTCCTCGACGTCGGCGAGGTCGCCCTGTCCGGGCCCGCCGACGAACTCGCCGCGTCCGACGAGGTCCGCCGCCGCTACCTCGGCGTCGTCGACGAGGACGCGGCGGCGGACGCCGACCCGGCCGCCCGGAACCGCCGCACCCTGAGCAGGTGGTCCGCGTGACCACCACCGCCACGGCCTCCGCGCACAGCACGACGGCCGCGCTCGCCGTCGAGGACGTCACCGTCCGCTTCTCCGGGCTCACCGCCCTGGACGGCGTCTCCTTCACCGTCGAACCCGGCAGTGTGCACGCCGTCATCGGGCCCAACGGCGCGGGCAAGTCCACCTGCTTCAACGTCCTGTCGGGCGTCTACCGCGCCACCTCCGGACACGTCCGCCTCGGCGACACCGATCTCACCGGACTCGCGCCGCACACCATCGCGGGTCTCGGGGTGGCGCGCACCTTCCAGAACCTGGCGCTGCCCCCGCACGCGACCGTCGCCGACAGCCTCCTGCTCGGCCGGCACCGGCTGACCCGCTCCGGGTTCGTCGCCACCGGCCTGCGGCTCCCCTCCGCCGCCCGGGAGGAACGGCGCCACCGCGAACGGGTCCGGGAGATCGCCGCGTTCATCGGTCTCGACAAGGAGTTGGAGCGCCCGGCGGGATCACTGCCGTACGGGCAGCAGAAGCTCGTCGAGCTGGGCCGCGCCCTGTGCATGGAGCCGAAGGTCCTGCTGCTGGACGAACCGATCGCCGGGATGACCGCGGTTGAGCGCCGCCGCACCGCGGCGGTCGTGGCCGACGTACGCGACAGCCTCGGCATCTCCATCGTGCTGGTCGAGCACGACATGGGGGTGGTGATGCGGCTCGCGGACGCGGTGACCGTACTCGACTTCGGACGACGGATAGCCGGGGGCACCCCCGCCGAGGTCCAGAACGACCCGGCCGTCGTCCAGGCCTACTTGGGAGCACCTCAATGACCACGTTCGTCGAACTCCTCCTCGGCGGCCTGTCGATCGGCTCGGTCTACGCACTCATCGCGCTCGGGTTCGTCGTCATCTTCAAGGCCACCGAGGTCGTCAACTTCGCCCACGCGTCGCTGCTGTTGGCGGGCGGCTACGTCACCGCCGTGCTCCACGACGACATCGGGTTCTGGCCCGCGCTGCTCGTCGGGATCGCGGGGGCGGCGACCGTCGGGGCGGGCATCGAGTTCTTCGTGATGCGCCGCTACCGGGGCAGTGACCAGAGCGTCCTGGCCATCGTCACCATCGGTGTCGACATCCTCCTGATCACCGAACTCACCCGCCGGATGGGCACGGACGTGCTCGCCCTCGGAGACCCCTGGGGCGACGAGGTCGTCTCCGTCGGCGGCATCACCCTCGCCCAGACCCGGATCGCCGCGTTCCTCGCCGCCGGGCTGCTGATCACGGTGTTCCTGCTCGCCTTCCGCTACACCTCGTGGGGCGTGTCGATGCGGGCCGCCGCCGAGAACCCGCAGACGGCGGCGCTCATGGGCATCAAGCTGGGGCGGGTCTCGCTCGCCGCGTGGGCGGTCGCCGGAGCACTCGCCGCCGTCGCCGCCCTCTTCCTCACCGTGTTCCCGACCCCGGGCCTGGAGCGTGCCACCTCGCTCGCCGCGCTCAAGGCGTTCCCCGCCGCGATCCTCGGCGGGCTCGACTCCACCACCGGGGCGCTCGCCGGGGGGCTCATCGTCGGCGTCACCGAGTCGCTCGCCACCGGCTACCAGAGCGACCTCGCCTTCCTCGGCCGGGGCATCGGCGACCTGGCGCCCTACGTGGTGATGGTGGCGGTCCTGCTCATCCGGCCCGCGGGCCTCTTCGGCACGAAGGAGCTGGCCCGTGTCTGACACCACCTCCGAAGCCGCCCCCGCCCCCGAAGCCCCTGCCGCGCCGGCCCCCGCACCCACCCGCGGCGAGGGCTTCACCGAACGGCTGCGCAGGCCCCGTACGTACGCCGTCCTCATCGGCTCCCTCCTGCTCCTCGTCCTCCCCTTCTACCTGGACCGCTTCTGGCTCCAGGCCGGACTGTTCGCGATGGCGGCGGCGATCGGCGCCATCGGGCTCAACATGCTCACCGGAGCCACCGGGCAGCTCTCCATGGGCCACGCGTTCTTCCTCGCCGTCGGCGCGTACGGCTACTCCGTCCTGGCGGGCGTGAGCAGTACCGAGAACGGGCACACGCTGACCGGGCTCGGGCTGCCCACCTGGCTGGCCGCGATCCTCGCCGTGCTGCTCGCCGGAGCGGCGGGCGGGCTCTTCAGCCCCATCGCCGGCCGGCTGCGCGGCGCGTACCTCGGCATCGCGACCCTCGCGCTGATCTTCATCGGGCAGCACGTCCTGTTCAACGCGGGCTCGCTGACCGGCGGTTACAACGGCCGGGCCGTACCGCCGCTTTCGCTGTTCGGCTTCACCTTCGACGACACCGAAGTGGTGGTCGCCGCCGTGCCGTTCGGCTCCTCGGAGAAGCTCTGGTACGTGGGCCTGGCCGCGCTCCTGCTGAGCGCGCTGTTCGCCCGGGGGGTGCTGCGCGGCCGGCCCGGCCGCGCGATGAACGCCATCCGCGACCACCGGATCGCGGCCGGGGTGATGGGCGTGCCGGTGGCCCGCTACCGGGCCGGCGTCTTCGTCCTGTCCTCGATGTACGCGGGCCTCGCGGGCGTCCTGCTCGCCCTGGTCTTCCAGCGGACCGTGCCCGAGTACTTCGGCATGATCCTCTCCCTCGAATACCTCGCCATGATCGTCATCGGCGGGCTCGGCAGCGTCGCCGGCGCCGTGATCGGCGCCGCCTTCGTCACCCTGCTCCCGCAGGTGTTCACGCACTACAGCGACTCCCTGCCGCTGGTCTCCGCCCCCGGCACGGGCGGGCTGGCGCCCGGTGAGGCGTCCCGCTATCTGTACGGCGCCGCGGTGGTCGCGGTGGTCCTGTTCCTGCCCGGTGGCCTCGCCCGCCTGGGCCTCGCACGCGCGAAGAAGCCCGCGGCTCCGAACGGGCCGAAGGCCACGAAGCGGTCAGCGGTTCCCAAGCAGTCACAGGCTCCGAAGAATCCAGGGGAGAAGTCATGAAACTCAGAGTGCTCACGGCCGTGGTCGCGACCCTCGCCGTCACCCTCGTCGGGTGCAGCGGCAAGGCGACCGACGGGAAAGCCGCCGAGGAGGGCGAGGGCGGGATCAAGACGGGTCCCGGGGTCTCCTCCTCGACGATCTCCCTCGGCGTGCTGACCGACATGACCGGCGTCTACGCCTCGCTGGGCAAGAGCGTCACCCAGGCGCAGCAGCTGTGGGTCAAGCAGACGAACGACGAGGGCGGCATCTGCGACCGGAAGATCGAACTGACGGTCCGCGACCACGGATACGATCCGCAGAAGGCGATCGCCGCGTACACCGAGCTGGAGCCGAAGGTGGTGGGCTTCGCCCAGTTCATCGGCTCCCCGTTCGTCGCCGCCGTCGAGCAGCGCATCGACGGCCAGGACAAGGGCCTCGTGCTGCCGCAGGCCTGGTCGGCGAATCTGCTGGGCTCCCCGTACGTCCGGGTCATCGGCGCCACCTACGACGTCGAGACGATCAACCTCATCGACTATCTCCTCGCCGAGAAGCGCATCGCCCAGGGCGACAAGATCGGTCATGTGTACTTCGAGGGCGACTACGGCGAGAACGCGCTCGTCGGCTCGAAGCACGCGGCGAAGGAGGCCGGGCTCACCGTCGTCGAGCAGAAGATCAAGCCGACCGACAACGACATGACGGCCCAGGTCGCCGCCCTCAAGCAGGCCGGGGTCAAGGCCGTGATCGTCAGCGCGGGCCCGCGCCAGGCGGCCTCGCTCGTCGGCGTCGCGGCGGCCACCGGCTTCAACGTCCCGGTCGTCGGCAACAACTCGGCCTTCGCACCACAGCTGTTGAAGACCCAGGCGGGTCCCGCACTGCTCAAGGACTACTACGTCGCCGCCTCCACGCTGCCCATCGGGGACCCGGGCGACGGCCCCGCCAAGCTCGCGAAGGAGTACGCCGCCCAGTACCCGAAGGACGTGCTCGACAACGGCGTCGTCGCCGGTTACACGGCGGCCTCCCTGTTCGGCGAGGCGCTGTCGAAGGCCTGCGACGACAAGGACCTCACCCGCGAGGGCATCGACAAGGCGCTGCTCACGATCAAGGGGTACGGGAGCGAGTTCGGGGTGTCGCACGACTTCTCGGACCCGAAGGCCCCGTCCACCCGGGAGAGCGTCATCATGAAGCCGGACGCGGGCGCCGCCGGTGGGCTGAAGGTGGTCCGGCCGGCCGAGGTCGCCGCGGCGGCGGAGTCCTTCACCGCCGGCTCCTGAGTTCTGCCGGGAGGTCCGGCCGGGAACGCCCGGTCAGACCTCCCGGCCGTCCATCCCGATGTACCGGAAGCGCCCCCGCTCCACGCGGTAGACGAAGACCCCGGTCCCGGTGTACATCCCGTTGGCGGGCTCGAAGGCGTAGCCCTTGGACACCCCCTTGTACGAGGTCGTCCGCAGCGCGGGCAGCAGGTCCTGGCGGCTGATCCTCTCCCGGCCCAGCCCCCGCGCACAGGCGGCGATCAGCCCGACCGCGTCGTACGCCTCCGCCGCGAACAGCGGTGGTGCACTGCCGAAGCGTTTGCGGTAGGCGGCGGCGAACGGGTGCACCGAGGGTACGGAAGCCGGGTCGGCGGCCGTCGAGACGACCAGCCAGCCCGCCGCGTCCTCGCCGGCCTCCGCCAGGAACCGTGGGTCGTGCACGGCCTGGGTGCCGATCTTCGGCCCCAGGAACCCGGCCCTGGTCAGCGACTTGGCGAACCGTCCGGCATCCCGCCACCCACCTCCGTACACCACCGCCCCCGGCCGCTTCGCGGCGATCCGCTCCGCCTCCGCGTCCAGGTCGCGCGTGCCCTCCCGTACGGTCTCCGCGAGCACCGTGCGGCCGTTGCCGCGCAGCCCGGTGTCGAGGAAGCGGGTGGTCTGCCTGCCGTACTCCGTGCCGTCGTCGACCAGCGCGATCCGGTCGATCTCGTACGCCCCCAGGAACTGGGCAACCGGCAGCATCTGCATGTCGTTGCGCGGCCGGGCGCACAGGAAGATCCGGTTCAGGTGCCGGATGTCCCCGTCGACCACGCTGAGCAGCGGCAGCGCCGCCTCGTCGTACGCGACCAGCGCCTCCCGCGCCGCGTCCGTGCCGGTCGCGCCCAGGGCGGCCACCAGCAGCGGGTCCTCGGCGAACCGGCGCACCGCCGCCCTGGCCCGCTCCTCGTCGCCCCCGTCGTCGACCGTGGTCAGCCGCAGTGTGAAGGGCGCGTCCCCCTGCGCGTTGTGCTCCGCGACCGCGAGCCGCGCCGCCCGGTCCTGTCCCTTGCCGAGGTCAGCCGACGGGCCGCTGAGGTCGGCCTGGAGCCCGATGTGCAGCTCCGGGCGGGTTGTCTTCCCGTCATCCCCCTCGCCCCCGCCGCCCGGGTCCTCGCCGTCGCCGGAGGAGACCAGCCACGCGGCGGTGCCGCCTGTCGCCGCTAGCGCCGCGCCGCCGGCGACGTACGCGAGGAAGCGGCGACGGGCGGGGGAGACCGGGACGGTGGCCGAGTCCCGGCCGCCGGTTCCGGTCCCCGTTCCGGCGCCTGTGCCCGTGTTCGTGCCCGTGTCCGTGCCCGTGTCCCGGCCGCCCGTCGTGCCGGCGTCCACGCTCGTCGCGTCGATGTCGGGCAGGGCGAGCATCCGCGCCGAGCGCTCGGCGATCAGATGGGTGACCGGACCGGGCAGCCAACTGCCGCCCGACACGTCCTCGGCGAACGCCCGGCGGATGTCCGCCGCCGCGGGACGGTCCCCGGGGTCCTTGGACAGGCACGCCTGGACGACGGAGAGCAGCCCGGGCGGCAGCGCGCTCAGGTCCGCCGTGTCGTGCACGGTGCGGAACAGCATCGCCTCCACCGGGCCGCTGCCGAACGGCCGCCCGCCCGTGGCCGCGTACACCAGGACGCAGCCCAACGAGAAGACATCGCTCTCCGGTCCGATCCGCCGCCCCTGCGCCTGCTCGGGCGAGAGGAAGCCGGGGGAGCCGACGATCACGTCCGTCGCCGTGAGGACGGTGTCGTCCAGGGCCCGCGCGATCCCGAAGTCGATCAGCCGGGGCCCGTCCAGGCCCAGCAGGACGTTGCCGGGCTTGACGTCCCGGTGCACGAGCCCCGCCGCGTGGACGGCGTCCAGCGCCTCCGCGAGCATCGAGCCCAGCGCCCGCACCCCGCGTTCCGGCAGCGGCCCCCCGCCGCCGACCGCCTCGCTCAGGGCGGGCCCGGGCACGAACTCGGTGGCCAGCCACGGGGCGGGCGCCTCGGTGTCGGCGTCGACCACCGGCACCGCCCACCGGTTGCGCACCTGCCGGGCGATGGCCACCTCCCGCCGGAAACGGGCGCGGAAGGCGGCGTCGTCGGCGTACTCCGCGCGGATCAGCTTGATCGCCACCAGCGCGCCGCCGGGCGACCGGCCCAGCAGCACCACGCCCATGCCCCCGGCGCCGAGCCGGCCCAGGACGCGGTACCCGGCGATCCGTGCCGGGTCGGTGGAACGGAGCGGTTCCATCAGGGGTCAGTGCCTTTCGTCCGGGCCCGCGGTCACTTCAGTTCCAGCTCGACGCGGTAGAGCACCTTGGCGCCGCCCTCGGCGGCGATCCGCAGCAGGTCGCTGTTCTGGTAGCCCTTCGCGCCCTTGACCGACACGGCCGTCGTCACCGGACCGATCCGGGACTTGGTCCACACATAGTCCTGGATCCCGCCCGACTCCGGGCCGGTGTACTTGCCCGCCTCGAACAGCGAGGCGTCCGCGTTGCGCACGTCCTTCTGATCGAACTGGAGCGACATCAGACCGCTGAGGCGCTGCCCGCCGCCCAACTCCTGCCGGGGGCAGCGGAAGCTCTCCTGGACGGTGTCCTTGATCTCCCTGTCCGCGCCCGCCACGCTCCGGTGCACGGTCACGGTCACCGCCCCCTGGACCCGGCCCCTGCCGTCCCGCGCCGGGATGTCGAGCCGCCGCGTGAAGCTGTCCAGGACGCCGGACGGCAGCGCGGAACGGGTCCAGACGCAGGAGTCGGGGAGCACGGGCCAGCTGCCGCCGCTCTCGTACGGGGCGTGCCGGACCATCCCGGCCGTCCAGTCGGCCTCCCCGAGTGCGGCGCTGCGGGTCAGCTTCCGTGCCCGGTCCGCGCTCTTCGGGACCCGCGCCGGGTTCGGCGTGAACTCGTAGGCGCCGGGCAGCGCACCCGGCAGCGTGGACTCCTTCGCGTCCGGCTTCCCCGTCTTCTTGCCGTCCGCCGCCCGGCTGCCCTGTTTCGCCGATCCGCTCGGCTTCGGGTCCGGCCCGTCCCCGCCCTTCGACGCCGACCCGCCGCACCCGGCCAGCAGTACCCCCGCCGCCGCGACCGCCACCGTGCGTGTCCCCACCGGCATCAGCTTCATCATCGAGCCCCCCTGGTCCCCCGCTCCGCACCCGGCCGAACGGTCCGGGCGTCGGTAGCGAGGCGATCCTAGAAGCGGACAGCGCCCCGGTGACGGGAACCCGGTACTCATCCGGTCGGCGGAACGGCTCAGCCGACAGCGGCGTTTCGTCTCTGGCGGCCCGGCGCGCGGGATGGTAGAGGCCCGACATGAAGGACGGCGGGCAATGGCCGGATCTCCACCGTCGACGCGAGGGGGAAGCCCGTTCCGGCGCGGCGCCAGCGGGGGCTCCGGTTTCGGGCGGCCGCTCTTCCGGGCCCCATGATCGGCGGAAAATTGGTCTGGACCACACGGAATGCCGGTGATTAGCTCATTCCGGACTCGGCGCCTCCGGGCCGGGTCCGCCCAGCTTTTGCCCATGTCCTGCCGAGTCCTGCTGAGGGGATCCATCCGTGATCGACATCGTGGCGGTACTCAGGACCGAGGACGCCGCTCTGGACTTCCTTTCCGTGCTCAGCGGCCGGGAGGACGAGGTCCACGTCCTGTGCGGCGACACCGGCGAGCGCCTGGTGCTCCCGGCGGGCCCTCCCCCGCCGCACCCCGGGGCCCTGACCACCCGCACCCCGGGGCCCTGACCACCCGCATGCCGGGGCCCTGACCACCCGCGCCCAGGGGTTCCGACCACCCGCCCGCCGAGCCGCCCGCACCCCCTCCGGAGGAACCGTGCCCATCTCCGTAACCCCGCCTTGGCGCACCGTCGTCGTCTCACCGCACTTCGACGACGCCGCCCTCTCCCTCACGGGACTGCTGCCCACCCTGCCCGGCCCCCTCGCGGTGGTCACCGTCCACGGCGGCTCCCCGGCCCCCGGCCTGGCGGTCTCGGGGTGGGACGCCCTCTGCGGGTTCAGCTCCGCCGTCGAGGCGTACCGCGTGCGGCGGGCCGAGGACGCCCGCTCCTGCGAGCTCCTCGGGGCCGAGCAGGTCCTCGTCGACCACCCCGACGGCCCGTACGTCGGCGAGGGCGACGAGCCCGTCGGCCTCGACGCCCTGCTGCGCTCGCTGGCCCCCGGCACCCGGGTGCTCGTACCGCTCGCCACCAACCAGCCGGACCACGAGGCGGTCCGGCTGCGCACCCAGCGCGTCCTCGCCGCGGCCGGGGCCCCCGAGCCCTGGGTGTACGCCGACCTGCCCTACACCGGACACCTCCCCGAATGGGGCACCCCCGGGGTGGGCGAGGCACTGGCCGCGAGCGAGGACTGGGGGTCCGCCTACCAGGCGCTGAACCGCACCCACCGGCTCACCGTCCGCCATGAGCTGGTGCTCTCCGACGAGCAGTGGGCGGCCAAGCGCGAGGCGGTCCTGTGCCATGCTTCCCAGCTCGCCGCGCTGGCCCCCGCCCACGGCCCCGTCCTGTCCCGGACGGGGCCGCTGCGCGCCGAGCTGATCTGGAGCCCGGAGCCCCGCGACGACGGCTGAGACAGGCGCCCGGAGCGTACGAGGGCCCGGTGCCGCATGAGCACCGGGGAACGCACGAGGGCCCCGGATGCCGGGGAGCATCCGGGGCCCTCGCCCTGATTTCGTTCATCCGCCCGCTACGGCAGCTGTGCCGCCCGCGCCTCGCGCCGGTTGTCACGGAACGTGTTCACCCGGCGCGCCGTGGCGAACAGCGGGATCACCGCGCCGAGCACCACCTGGAGCGCGCAGCCGGTCTGGAGCAGCAGCTGGCCGCCGGGCGCGTCGAACGCCCACGCGGCGAGCAGCCCCATCGCGGCCACGATCCAGCCGAGCATGGCCACCGCGAGGACGCCCCGCGGCTTGGGGTACTCCACCCGGCTCACCATCAGCCACGCCACACCGACGATCGCGAGCAGCGTCGGGATGAAGGGCAGCTCCAGGAGCACGATCGAGACGACCGTCAGCGCTCCGAAGGGGCTCGGCATGCCCTGGAACATGCCGTCCTTCAGCGTCACGCAGGAGAATCTGGCAAGCCGGAGCACCACCGCCAGCAATACGACGATCGCCGCCAGTGCCGACACCCGCTGATGGGCATCGTCGGCGACCATGCCGTACACGAGCACGAAGTAGGCCGGTGCGAGCCCGAAGCTGATGAGGTCCGAGAGGTTGTCCAGCTCGGCGCCCATCGGCGAGGAGCGCAGCTTGCGCGCCACGAGACCGTCGAACAGGTCGAAGATCGCGGCCATCAGCATGAGGATCACGGCGGTGGCGGCCGAGTGCCGGGCCATGCCCGTCTCGTCGCTGCCCGTGAGGTGCGGGATCAGAATGCCCGTGGTGGTGAAGTACACCGCCATGAATCCGCACGTCGCGTTACCGAGCGTGAGCGTGTCCGCTATCGACAGCCGCATGGAGAGCGGCATGTCCTCCGCGCCGTCGACGTCGTTCTCGTCGTCGGCCTCCGGCACCCAGCCGGCCTTGGTATCAGGATCAATCACGGTCAATTCGAGTCACCCCCGCGGTGGTGGCCTGACCGACCTCGACCGCGACATCGATACCCTCCGGGAGGTAGATGTCCACGCGCGAGCCGAAGCGGATCAGGCCGATGCGCTCGCCCTGCTCCACCTTCGTGCCCTCGGGGAGGTACGGCACGATCCGACGGGCGACCGCTCCCGCGATCTGCACCATCTCGATGTCGCCGAGCTCGGTGTCGAAGTGCCAGACAACGCGCTCGTTGTTCTCGCTCTCCTTGTTGAACGCCGGAACGAAGCCGCCCGGGATGTGCTCGACCGACGTCACGGTGCCCGCCAGCGGAGCGCGGTTGACGTGAACGTTGAGCGGGCTCATGAAGATCGCGACGCGGGTGCGCCCGTCCTTCCACGGCATGATGCTCTGCACCACACCGTCGGCCGGGGAGATGACCCGGCCGTCAGTGATCTCGCGCTCGGGGTCACGGAAGAACCACAGCATGCCCGCCGCGAGCGCGGTGGTGGGCACAGCCACTGCTGCCCAGCGCCCCGACTTGCGGGCGCGGGCCAGGCTGAGGGCTGCGGTGGCGACGGTCGGCAGGAGCCACGGCGATGCTCCGCGGGCGATGCGGACCCCGCCGCGGGATGCGGAGGAAGTGCTGTCGGGCATGAATGACCTTCGTAGCGGATGATGCCGCGCTGGCAACGGGGGACGGCGGCTTTCCGGCGATGCTATCGGTTGCCGGGCGCAACTGGGCAAGCCAGCAGCCGAGTCGGACGGCGGAAAGGCACCCGTCGAGGGTGACCCGGTGTGATGTTCTTCGCCACCAAATCACCCTGAAAGGGACAATCAGCCCTGGAATCGGTACTCCTCCAAGAGACGCCGGCCAATGATCATTTTCTGGATCTCGGCGGTACCTTCACCGATCAGCAGCATCGGTGCCTCGCGGTAGAGGCGCTCGATCTCGTACTCCTTGGAGAAGCCGTAACCGCCGTGGATACGGAAGGCGTCCTCGACGACTTCCTTGCAGTACTCGGAGGCGAGGTACTTCGCCATCCCTGCCTCCAGGTCGTTTCGTTCCCCGGAGTCCTTTTTGCGTGCCGCATTGACCATCATCGCATGAGCGGCCTCGACCTTGGTGGCCATTTCGGCCAGTTTGAACTGGATCGCCTGGTGCTGGGCGATCGGTTTGCCGAAGGTGTGACGCTGCTGTGCGTACGAGACGCCCAGTTCGAATGCACGTTGTGCGACACCGCAACCACGCGCGGCGACATTCACCCGGCCGACCTCGACGCCGTCCATCATTTGGTAAAACCCTCGGCCGGTCGTGCCCCCGAGGACGCGATTGGCCGGAATGCGCAGGTCGTCCATGATGAGCTCGGTCGTGTCGACGCCCTTGTAGCCCATCTTGTCGATCTTTCCGGGGATGGTCAGGCCGGGTCGGACCTCTCCGAAGCCGGGCTCCTTCTCGATGAGGAAGGTCGTCATCGACTTGTGGGGCGCGGTGCCCTCCGGGTGGCCTTCGTCACTTCGGCAGAGCACGGCCACCAGATTCGATGTTCCGCCGTTCGTCAGCCACATCTTCTGGCCGTTGAGCACGTATGCGTCGCCGTCCCTGACACCCTTCGACGAGATCGCCGAGACATCCGAGCCGAGCGCCGGCTCCGACATCGAGAAGGCCCCGCGCACCTCGCCCAGCGCCATCCGCGGCAGGAAGGTGTCCTTCTGTTCCTGGGTGCCGTGCTGTTTGAGCATGTAGGCCACGATGAAATGCGTGTTGATGATGCCCGAGACGCTCATCCAGCCGCGCGCGATCTCCTCCACGCACAGCGCGTAGGTGAGCAGCGACTCACCCAGCCCCCCGTACTCCTCGGGGATCATCAGCCCGAACAGGCCGAGTTCCTTCAGCCCCTCGACGATCTCCGTGGGGTACTCGTCGCGGTGCTCCAGCCGGGTCGCGACCGGAATGATCTCCTTGTCGACGAAATCCCGGACCGTGGCAAGGATTTCCCGCTGGATGTCGTTCAGACCGGCGGTCTGGGCGAGTCGCGTCATGGCTGCTTCTCCTGTGGCTTCACGCGGATGGCCTTAAGGCTTCACACAGTTACTTGGCGGGCGTCGGGCGGCCGGGCTGTTCGCCGCCACGCTCCTTGATGTACGTCTCGGTGGGGACCATCACCTTGCGGCGGAACACGCAGACGACCGTGCCGTCCTGCTTGTAGCCCTTGGTCTCCACGTACACGATGCCGCGGTCGTTCTTGGACTTCGACGGCGTCTTGTCCAGCACGGTCGTCTCGCCGTAGATCGTGTCGCCGTGGAAGGTCGGCGCGACGTGCTTCAGCGATTCGACCTCAAGGTTGGCGATGGCCTTTCCGGAGACGTCGGGCACCGACATGCCGAGCAGCAGCGAGTAGATGTAGTTGCCGACGACCACGTTCTTTCCGAAGTCGGTCGTGCTCTCCGCGTAGTTGCTGTCCATGTGCAGCGGGTGGTGATTCATGGTCAGCAGACAGAAGAGGTGGTCGTCGTATTCCGTGACCGTTTTTCCGGGCCAGTGCTTGTAGACCGCACCGACCTCGAACTCCTCATACGTGCGCCCGAACTGCATGATCAGGCCTCCGGGGCTTCGAACTTGGAGGTGCGCCGCATTCCGGCGGCCCGCCCCTTGCCCGCGATGACGAGAGCCATCTTGCGGCTGGCCTCGTCGATCATCTCGTCGCCGAGCATCGCGGAGCCCTTCTTGCCGCCCTCCTCGGAGGTGCACCAGTCATAGGCGTCGAGGATCAGCTCGGCATGGTCGTAGTCCTCCTGCGAGGGCGAGAACACCTCGTTCGCCGCGTCGACCTGACCCGGGTGCAGCACCCACTTGCCGTCGAAGCCGAGGGCGGCGGCGCGGCCGGCCACCTCGCGGTAGGCGTCCACGTCACGGATCTGGAGGAACGGGCCGTCGATCGCCTGGAGATCGTGCGTACGGGCCGCCATCAGGATGCGCATCAGGATGTAGTGGTAGGCGTCCGCCGGGTAGCCGGGCGGCTGCTGGCCGACGACCAGGGTCTTCATGTTGATCGAGGCCATGAAGTCGGCCGGGCCGAAGATCAGCGTCTCCAGGCGGGGCGAGGCGGCGGCGATGTCGTCGATGTTCACCAGGCCCTTGGCGTTCTCGATCTGCGCCTCGATGCCGATCCTCCCGACCTCGAAGCCCATCGTCTTCTCGATCTGGGTCAGCAGCAGGTCCAGCGCCACGACCTGCTGGGCGTCCTGGACCTTTGGCAGCATGATGCAGTCGAGGTTCGGCCCCGCGCCCTCGACGACCGTGATGACGTCCCGGTACGTCCAGTGCGTCGTCCAGTCGTTGACCCGCACGACCCGGGTCTTGCCGCTCCAGTCACCGTTGTTCAGCGCGTCCACGATGGTGTGGCGCGCGCCCTCCTTGGCGAGCGGCGCGCAGGCGTCCTCCAGGTCCAGGAACACCTGGTCCGCCGGGAGGCCCTGGGCCTTCTCCAGGAAGCGCGGGTTCGAGCCCGGAACGGCCAGACACGAACGGCGGGGGCGCAGCCGGTTCACGGGGGTAGGCGTGGTCATGCGGGGACCTCCAGAGGGTCGAGCTTGTTCGCTTTCCGGATCTCGTCGACGATACGGCCGATGATCTCGGTGATGCCGAAGTCCTTCGGGGTGAAGACGGCGGCCACACCGGCTTCGATGAGTGCGGCGGCGTCGGCCGGCGGGATGATGCCGCCCGCGATCACCGGGATGTCCGGGGCCCCGGCCTCGCGCAGCCGGTGCAGGACGTCGGGCACCAGCTCGGCGTGCGAGCCGGAGAGGATCGACAGGCCCACGCAGTGCACGTCCTCGGCGATCGCCGCGTCGGTGATCTGCTCGGGGGTCAGCCGGATGCCCTGGTAGACCACCTCGAACCCGGCGTCCCTGGCCCGTACGGCGATCTGCTCGGCCCCGTTGGAGTGCCCGTCCAGGCCCGGCTTGCCGACCAGCAGGCGCAGCCGTCCCACGCCCAGGTCGGCGGCGGTGCGGGTGACCTTCTCGCGGACCAGGGCGAGCGTGCTGCCCGGCTCGGCGGTGACCGCCACCGGGGCCGAGGAGACCCCGGTCGGCGCGCGGAACTCGCCGAAGACGTCCCGCAGCGCCCAGGACCACTCGCCGGTGGTGACACCGGCGCGGGCGCACTCGACGGTGGCCTCCATCATGTTCTCGGTGCCGGCCGCCGCCTTCTTCAGCGCGGCCAGCGCCTCGGAGGCGCGCGTCTCGTCGCGGTTGTCCCGCCACTCGTGCAGGGCGGCCACGACCCGGGCCTCGTTCTCGGGGTCGACCGTCATGATCGCGCCGTCGAGGTCGGCGGTGAGCGGGTTGGGCTCGGTCGTCTCGTAGATGTTGACGCCGACGATCTTCTCCTCGCCCCCCTCGATCCGGGCCCGCCGGGCCGCGTGCGAGGAGACCAGCTCCGACTTGAGGTAGCCGGACTCGACGGCCGCCATCGCGCCGCCCATCTGCTGGATCCGGTCGATCTCCGCCAGCGACTCCTCGACCAGCGAGCCCACCTTGGCCTCGATGACGTGCGAACCGGCGAAGACGTCCTCGTACTCCAGCAGATCGCTCTCGTGCGCCAGCACCTGCTGGATCCGCAGCGACCACTGCTGGTCCCAGGGCCGGGGCAGCCCCAGCGCCTCGTTCCAGGCCGGCAGCTGTACGGCGCGGGCGCGGGCGTCCTTGGAGAGGGTGACGGCCAGCATCTCCAGGACGATGCGCTGGACGTTGTTCTCCGGCTGCGCCTCGGTCAGCCCGAGGGAGTTGACCTGGACGCCGTAGCGGAAACGGCGCTGCTTGGGGTTGGCGATGCCGTACCGCTCGCGGGTGACGCGGTCCCAGATGCGGCCGAAGGCCCGCATCTTGCACATCTCCTCGATGAAGCGGACGCCCGCGTTCACGAAGAACGAGATCCGGGCGACCACGTCACCGAACTTCTCCTCGGGCACCTGGCCCGAGTCGCGGACCGCGTCGAGCACCGCGATGGCGGTCGACATGGCGTACGCGATCTCCTGGACCGGGGTGGCCCCTGCCTCCTGGAGGTGGTAACTGCAGATGTTGATGGGGTTCCACTTGGGGATGCGGTTGACCGTGTACGTGATCATGTCCGTGGTCAGCCGCAGCGAGGGCACCGGCGGGAAGACGTGCGTCCCGCGCGAGAGGTACTCCTTCACGATGTCGTTCTGCGTGGTCCCCTGGAGCTTGTCGGGGTCGGCCCCCTGCTCCTCCGCGACCACCTGGTAGAGCGCCAGCAGCCACATGGCGGTCGCGTTGATCGTCATCGAGGTGTTCATCTGCTCCAGGGGGATGTCCTGGAACAGCCGCCGCATGTCACCGAGGTGCGAGACGGGAACACCGACACGGCCCACCTCGCCGCGGGCGAGAATGTGGTCCGGGTCGTATCCGGTCTGCGTGGGCAGATCGAAGGCGACCGAGAGACCCGTCTGGCCCTTGGCGAGGTTGCGGCGGTACAGCTCGTTGGACGCCTCGGCGGTCGAGTGACCGGCGTACGTCCGCATGAGCCAGGGCCGGTCCTTCTGACGTTCGTTCATCGGAGAACCTCAGACGTTGCGGAAGCGGTTGATGGCGTCGATGTGCTGCTCGCGCATTTCCTGGTCGCGCACGCCCAGGCCCTCACGGGGGGCCAGGGCGAGGACGCCGACCTTGCCCTGGTGGGCGTTGCGGTGGACGTCGTGGGCGGCCTGGCCGGTCTCTTCCAGGGTGTACGTCTTGGAGAGCGTCGGGTGGATCTTGCCCTTGGCGATCAGGCGGTTGGCCTCCCACGCCTCGCGGTAGTTGGCGAAGTGGGAGCCGATGATCCGCTTGAGCGACATCCACAGGTAGCGGTTGTCGTACTCGTGCATGTAGCCGGAGGTGGAGGCGCAGGTGGTGATGGTGCCGCCCTTGCGGGTGACGTAGACCGAGGCGCCGAAGGTCTCGCGGCCGGGGTGCTCGAAGACGATGTCGATGTCCTCGCCGCCGGTGTACTCCCGGATGCGCTTGCCGAAGCGCTTCCACTCCTTGGGGTCCTGTGTGTGCTCGTCCTTCCAGAACTTGTAGCCGTCCGCGTTGCGGTCGATGACCGCCTCGGCGCCCATGGCGCGGCAGATGTCGGCCTTCTCCGGGCTGGAGACGACACAGATCGGGTTGGCGCCGCCGGCCAGTGCGAACTGGGTGGCGTACGAGCCGAGTCCGCCGCTGGCGCCCCAGATCAGCACGTTGTCGCCCTGCTTCATGCCCGCGCCGTTGCGCGAGACGAGCTGGCGGTACGCGGTGGAGTTGACCAGGCCGGGGGCGGCGGCTTCCTCCCAGCTGAGGTGCTGGGGCTTGGGCATCAGCTGGTTGGACTTGACGAGGGCGATCTCGGCGAGGCCGCCGAAGTTCGTCTCGAAGCCCCAGATCCGCTGCTCGGGGTCGAGCATCGTGTCGTTGTGGCCGTCGGAGGACTCCAGCTCGACGGAGAGGCAGTGGGCGACGACCTCGTCGCCCGGGTTCCAGGCGTTGACGCCGGGGCCGGTGCGGAGGACGACGCCCGCGAGGTCGGAGCCGATGACGTGGTACGGCAGGTCGTGACGCTTGGTGAGCTCGCTGAGCCGCCCGTACCGCTCCAGGAAGCCGAAGGTGGACACCGGCTCGAAGATGGAGGTCCAGACGGAGTTGTAGTTCACCGAGCTGGCCATCACGGCGACGAGAGCCTCGCCGGGGCCGAGTTCGGGGACCGGGACCTCGTCCAGGTGGAGCGACTTGCGGGGGTCCTTGTCGCGGGATTCGAGCCCCGCGAACATTTCCGCCTCGTCCTTGTGCACGGTGATCGCACGGTAGGACTCGGGGAGGGACAGGGCCGCGAAGTCCGCGGCGGTGCTGTCCTCGGATTGGATCGCGTCCAGGATTTCCTTCACGGTGTTGCCTCCGGTGATGCGGCGTCGAGGGAACGCTTGAGGGGCCCTGCTGGCAGGGAGGGGCGGTTTGGAGGTGTTGCCGTCGGTTCGGCGAGTAGATCTTCGGCTTTGCTCGGTGGAGCAGCGGGGTGCCTGTGACGCAGGCGTCCGGGCGCGCAGCACGGTGGTTGCGGGGACAGCCGGCGTACGTGTGAGGTCTCAGCACGCCGGCCGCCCGGACACCTTCAACGTATGGCACTCCGTGACACCTGACAAGGCACCCAGTGCCAACAATTTCTCTCACTTGTCATCCCGTGGGCACGCATGAGCAACACGATGGGTGTTACGGGACGCTCTGTCCTGCTGGCAGGCGGTTATCCGGCCGGGCGGTACACATACGGCGTCGTCGTGCCGAGCGCCGTGAAGCCGAGCCGGACCAGGATCGGGGCCGACATGTCCGTCGCGTCGACCTGGAGGTAGCGGTAGTCGCGCTCGGCGGCCACGGCGGCCCGACGGGCGACCAGGGCCCGGTACAGGCCCCTGCCGCGCCACTCGGCGACCGTTCCGCCGCCCCAGAGCCCGGCAAAACCCGTGCCCGGGTACAGCTCCATGCGGGCCGAGCTGACCGGCTCCCCGCCGGCCATCGCCACCACGGCCACGAAGTCGTCCGGAGCCCGTTCCAGCCGCGTCAGCACCTGGTGGCGCAGCCGGCCCGCGTCCGTGCCGAACGCCCGCTCGTGGGCCAGGGCCATCAGCTCGGCCCCGGCGGCGTCGGTCACCGGGCGCAGGGTGACGCCCTCGGGCAGCCCCGCCCCGGGCAGGTCGGTCAGCGCCTCGACGGGGGCGACCAGCAGGGTTTCCGGCGGGTCCGGTACGAATCCGGCCGCCCGCAGCCGGTCGCCCAGGTCGGCCGGCCGGTCATGGGAGTAGAGCTTCCACTCGAACTCCCCGTGGCCGAGCGCGGTGTAGTGCCCGATCTGGGCCCTGATCGCCGCGTCGGCCCCCGCGGCGTCCAGCTCCGGGTCCGACCAGACGATCCCGTTCCAGTCGTCGGGGCCGCCGACCTGGCGCACCACGGGCCCGGCGCGCTCGACGCGTACGCCGGGCCCGTCCGGGCGGGCGCGCTCGCGCATCGTGCGGTCGTACAGGTCGCGTACTTCGTCGGTTCGCATCCGCGCACCTCAGCACGGCGACGACCGGCGGACCAGTGGATTTCGGCCGCCTCCCGCGAGGAACGACTCGGGACCGACGCGTCGGAAGCCCGGATCGGGGCAGGTGGTCCAGGCAAGTGATCTTGAACTGGCCGCAGAAGCAGGGGTGGGGCACCGATGGCGATACCGATCCGCAGACGGACCGTCCGGGAGCGGCGCACTCCCTTCGACCTCCGGCGCACCACGTTCGGGTTCGCGCTGATCGCGCTGGTCGTCGCGGGCGGCGGGATGGGGCTGCGGGCCGCCTGGCGCGGCACCGGGCTCCCTCCGGCCGCCGCCGTGCTCCTGGTCCTTCTGGGGTTCGTCGTGGCCGTGGTGGTACTGCGCCGCCGACGACGGGCCCGGCGGGTCGCCGAGACCGTGACGGAAGCGGCGTACGGGATCGTCGACGCGGGCCTCGCGGAGCTGGACGCCGCCGAGGCGGCCCGCGCGGAGGCCCGGGAGCGGGCCCTCCCGGAGCTCCAGGAGCCCGCCCACCCCGTCGACTACGCCCAACTGGACCCGTACGCCTTCGAGGAGGCCGTGGCCGAACTCTGCCGACGCGATGGCTGCGCGGACGCCGAAGTGGTGGGCGGCGCGGGCGACCTCGGCGCCGACGTCCTGGCCACCACCCCGGACGGCCGCCGCCTGGTCGTGCAGTGCAAGCGCTACGGTCCGGACAACCGGGCCGGCTCCCAGGACCTCCAGCGCTTCGGCGGCACCTGTTACGCGGTCCACGAGGCGGATGTCGCGCTCGTCGTCTCCACCGGCGGCTTCACCGAGCCCGCGCTCGACTACGCGGAGCAGTGCGCCATCCTCTGCTACGGCCCCGAAGAGCTGGCCGCCTGGAGCGAGGGCGCCGCGCCGCCGCCCTGGGAGGCGGCGGTCGCGGTCGACGCCGGGGAGCCCGCCGCCGGACTCAGCGGACCTTGAGCGCCTGCTGGATCGTCCGCATGACCTCGTCGAGGGGGGCGTCGGTGCGCGCCACCGCGACGAGCACCTCGCCGTCCGCGGCCACCGTCGCGGCCGGGGCGCGCTCGGGCTCGGCCCCGGCGGTCCGGCCCGCTCCGATGCCCGTGCCGAAGGTGTCGCGCACGATGGCGAAGGCGCGGTCGAGCTGGGCCTCCACATCACCCTGCCCGCCCGCCCGCAGCCAGCGGCGCAGCACATGGTTGTGCGCGGTGACCACGGCGGACGCGGCGACCTCCGCGAGCAGCGGGTCGTCGTTGCCCACATGGTGGTCGCGCTCGTCGAAGTGGCCCAGGAGATAGCGGGTGAACAGCCGCTCGTAGCGGGCCACGGACGCGATCTCGGCCTCCCTGAGGGTCGGCACCTCACGGGTCAGTTTGTAGCGGGCCACGGAGACGGCGGGCTTGGCCGCGTACATCTTCATGACCTCTTTGATGCCCCGGCAGACGGTGTCGAGCGGGTGCTCGTGCGCGGGGGCGGCGTTGAGGACGGCCTCGGCCCTGACGAGGGTGTCGTCGTGGTCCGGGAAGATGGCCTCTTCCTTGGAGCGGAAGTGGCGGAAAAAGGTCCGCCGGGCGACGCCCGCGGCACCCGCGATCTCGTCGACGGTGGTCGCCTCGTAGCCCTTCGTGGCGAAGAGCTCCATCGCGGCGGCGGCCAGTTCACGGCGCATCTTGAGCCGTTGGGCGGCGGCGCGCGTCCCCGCGGTGGTGGTCTCCGGGGCGTCGGTCGCGGCGGTGGCACGGGGTGACTTGGCGGGCTGGGACATGGCATGAACGTAACGCATCGGTGCAGGAGAGCGCGCCTGCGGGGGCGGACCACCGGAGGGTCCCAGCAGCCCGCCCCACCCGGCTCCCGGGTCAGCGACGGGCATATTCGCGGAAGCCGCGCCCCGTCTTGCGGCCGAGGCACCCCGCGGCGACCAGGTGCTCCAGCAAAGGCGCGGGGGCCAGGCCCGGGTCGCGGAACTCCTTGTGCAGCACCTTCTCGATGGCCAGCGAGACGTCCAGGCCGACCACGTCGAGCAGTTCGAACGGGCCCATCGGGTAACCGCCGCCCAGCTTCATCGCCGCGTCGATGTCGTCCAGCGAGGCGTAGTGCTCCTCGACCATCTTGATCGCGTTGTTGAGGTACGGGAACAGCAGCGCGTTCACGATGAACCCGGCCCGGTCCCCGCAGTCCACCGGGTGCTTGCGGATCTTCGCGCACACCGCGCGGACCGTGGCGTGCACGTCGTCGGCGGTCAGGACGGTGCGGACCACCTCGACCAGCTTCATCGCGGGCGCCGGGTTGAAGAAGTGCATCCCGATCACGTCCTCGGGGCGCGCGGTCGCCCGGGCGATGGCGACCACCGGCAGCGAGGAGGTGGTGGTGGCGAGCACCGCGCCCGGCCGGCAGACCTTGTCCAGCGCGGCGAACAGCTGCCGCTTGATCTCCAGGTCCTCGGCGACGGCCTCGACGGCGAGGTCGACCTCGGCGAACGCGTCCAGCGAACCGGCCGCCGTGATCCGTGCCAGCGTCTCGTCCCGGGCCTCGGCGGTGAGCCGCCCCTTGGCCACCGAACGCTCCAGCGACTTCGCGATCCGGCCCCTGGCGACGTCGGCCTTCTCCTGGGACCTGGCGGCCAGCACCACGTCGTATCCGGCCTTCGCGAAGACCTCCGCGATCCCGGAGGCCATCGTCCCGGAGCCCGCGACGCCGACGGACGCCACATCGCGCCCGGCTCCGGAGACGGCGTCCGCCGCCGGGGTCAGCGCGTCGGGCACCACGGCCTGGCCGCCCGGGGCGTCGTACGTGTAGAAGCCGCGCCCGGCCTTGCGGCCGGTCAGACCGGCGCTGCTGAGCTGGCCGAGGACGGGGGCCGGGGCGTGCAGCCGGTCGTGGGACTCGGCGTACATGGCCTCCAGGACGGTGCGTGCGGTGTCGATGCCGATCAGGTCCAGCAGGGCGAGGGGACCCATCGGCAGCCCGCAGCCCAGCTTCATCGCGGCGTCGATGTCCTCGCGGGAGGCGTAGTTCGCCTCGTACATCGCGGCGGCCTGGTTGAGGTAGCCGAAGAGCAGCCCGTCCGCGACGAACCCGGGCCGGTCGCCGACCGCGACGGGCTCCTTGCCCAGCTCCCGGGCCAGCGCGGTGACGGCCTCGACGGCCGGCGGCGCGGTCAGCACCGAGGAGACCACCTCGACCAGTTTCATCGCGGGCGCCGGGTTGAAGAAGTGCAGGCCGAGGACGCGCTCGGGGTGCTGGGACTCGGCGGCCAGCCGGGTCACCGACAGGGCGTTGGTGCCGGTGGCGAGGATCGCGGTGGGGGAGACGATCGCGTCGAGCTCCCGGAACACCTGCTGCTTGATCTCGTACGTCTCGGGCACCACCTCGATGACCAGCTCGGCATCGGCGGCGGTGCGCAGATCGTCGGACGTACGGAACCGGGTCAGCGCGGCGGTCCGCTCCTGCTCGGTGATGCGGCCACGGCCCACGGCCCGCGCGGTGGACGCTTCGAGGGCGGCGACGGCCCCCAGGGCGGCCGCCTCGCTGATGTCGATGCCGATGACCTCGCGGCCCGCCAGGGCCAGGACCTCGGCGATGCCGGTGCCCATGGTGCCGAGGCCGACGACGGCGATGGTGGAGAGAGAGGTGTCCATCAGGGGACTCCAGGGTGAGTGACGACTGTGGGAGCACGGAACGCGCGGCGATGGGGGAGCGGCGCGGGGCGTACGGAAGCTGCGTGTCGTGGAGCACGGGGCCGGCGCGCGGGAAGCGCGCCCGGCCGTGGGGGTGACGGACCCTGTCCCGGGGTCACGTCGCACGGAAAAGCCGAACCGACAAGCACTCCGGATGGCTGCGTCACCAGGCCACCGGAGCCTGCGGGGAGTGTGTCCCGCTCAGATGAGAGTAACTGGCGAGTAACGAGCGCGCCACCCCTGGGTCCTTGTGCCCTGGACCACATGAACTCCTCGATGCCGCCCCGTACGGAACGTGTCCGTCGATACGCTGAGCGTCATGGATGAGGAGTTCCGTTCACTCATGGACCGGCTGGAACCCGAGGCGGCCGGGTCACCGCAGTACGCCCTGCTCGTCGGCGCCGAGGACCCCGAGGAGCTGGCCCGGGTCCTCGTGGAGCCGCACCGCCCCCTGTGGGCCCGCGAGATCGCCGCCTTCCGGCTCGGCTGCGCGGGCGACCGGCGCGCCTTCGAGGCGCTGGTGCTCCTGCTCAACCACCGCGACCCCGAACGCTGCGTCTCCGCCGCCCACGCCCTGGCCCGGCTGGACGACCCCCGCACCCCGAGGGCGGCCGCCGCCCTCGCGACCAACAGCCTGCGCACCGCCTACGCCCTGCACCCGGTGCGCCTGCTGACCGACCTGCGGGCACCCGAGTCGGTCCCCGCCCTGGTCGCCACCCTCCAGCGCCTGCTGGCCCCCGGTGAACCGCACTGGCGCGTCGCCCTCGCCTGCGTCGAAGGGCTCGGCCGCCTCGCCGACGAACAGGCCCGCCCGGTTCTCACGGCGGCCCTGCCGCACCCGCGCCTCGGCACGGCCGCCGCGGAGGCGCTCGGGCGGTTGCCGGGGGAGTGAGCGGGCGGACGGGCCCCGTTGTGCGGCGAGAGGCCCCTGCTCCCGGCGTACGCCCCGCTGCCTGGCGGGCGCCGCCACTCCCCGGCGTAGGCAGCCACTCCGCGGCGTACACCCCTGCTCTCCGCCGGACCGCCCGCGCGCCTGCTGTCGTCGGCCGCGCGGGCGTCCGTGCCGCTCAGCGGCGGAAGCCGAGCAGGCCGTGCAGTCGGCTGCCCTCGCTGTTGTCCACCGACTGGGCCGCCGCCTTCTCGGCCGGCAGCGGCTTCGGGTCCGGGAGTGCGGCGCAGACCGCGTCCGCCTCGCCCCGGCCGCGCGGGACCGTCCCGTCGGTGAGGTAGGCCGCCAGGTGCTCGTCCAGGCAGTCGTTGCCGCTCAGCGTGATGCCGTGATTGCCGCCGCCCTCCTCCACCACGAGGCTGGAGCCCTTGAGCTTGCGGTGCATGCTGACCGCGCCGCCGTACGGGGTCGCCGCGTCGTCCGTGGCCTGGAGGATGAGCGCCGGGGGCAGCTGACGGTTGTTCACCGGAACCGGCTCCAGCGGCGCCACCGGCCAGCTCGCGCACGGCGCGTTGTACCAGGTGTTGTTCCAGGTCATGAACGGCGCCTTCTTGTGGATCCGGCGGCTGTCGTTGCGCCAGGTGCTCCAGTGCTCGGGCCAGCCGGCGTCGCGGCACTGGACGGCCGTGTAGACCGAGTAGCCGTTGTCGCCGCCCGCGTCGACCGCGCCGAAGTCCTCGTACACCTCGACCAGCGCCTCGGCGTCCCGGTTCTTCGCGTACGCGGCGAACGCCTCGGCGAGGTAGGGCCAGTAGCCGTTGTAGTACCCACCGGGGAGGAAGGTGTCCTCCAGTTCGCTCGCGCCGACCGTGCCGCCCGCCGGCTTCCGCGCCACGTCCGCCCGCATCCGGTACCAGGCGGCCTCGACCTCGGCCGGGTCGCTGCCCAGGCCGTACGCGGCGTCGTTCTTCGCGACCCAGGCGGCGAACGCCTTGTGGCGGTCGTCGAACGCGTGGTTCTGGCCGAGGTTGCCCTCGTACCAGACGTCGTCCGGGTCGACGACCGAGTCCAGGACCAGGCGGCGCACGCGCTCCGGGTACAGCTTGGCGTAGACCGCGCCGAGGTAGGTGCCGTAGGAGTAGCCGAAGTAGTTGATCTGCCGGGAGCCGAGCGCCCGACGGATCACGTCGAGGTCCTGGGCGGCGCTGACCGTGTCCATGTACGGCAGCACATCGCCGTGCTTCTCCCCGCAGGCCCGGGCGAACGATTCCGCCCGGTCGCGGTTGATCCGCTCCGAACGGGCGGAGGCCGGCACCGTGTCGGGGCGCACCGGATCGAAGTGCCCCGGCAGGCAGTTCAGCGCCGGGGTGCTCCTGCCGACCCCGCGCGGGTCAAAACCGATCACGTCGTACTGCGCCGCGACCTTCTTCGGCAGCGAGGACGCCACGAACCCGGCCATCGACAGGCCGCTGCCACCGGGGCCGCCCGGGTTGACCAGCAGCGGGCCCTGGAAGGTCTTCGCGGTGTGCGGGACGCGGGACAGGGCGAGCGTGATCTGACGGCCCGACGGGCGGCGGTGGTCCAGCGGGGCTTTGACCTTCGCGCACTGGAGCGTCGGATAGCTGTCGGTCGGACAGTTCGTCCACTTCGGTTTCGGGGCGGGCGGCGTGCTCGCCGCGGTGGCGGCGGCCGGCGCGGGCGCGGCGGTCAGCAGACCGGCGACGGTCGCGCCGACGGCGACCAGAATTCCTGCACGTTTCGTCATGGGGCCTCCCGGGGTGACGGGACGCGGCGCCGGATCACCGGTCCCCGCCGCATGCTCCCCGAATACCCCTGCGGAAGGACCTGTTCCGCGCGGAGTCGCCCGTACGGTCACGCCATCGGCCCTGCGGGCGACTCCCCGGGCTCCGCCACGGGCCTCACAGCAGGGTCAGCTGGGTGGGGCCCGGCTCCGGTGCGTCGGTCGGCGCGGGAGCCGGGCCGATCCGCCGGGCCTCGCCCCGGTGCGCCGGGCCGATCCCGAACTCGTCCGCCAACTCGTGCACCTGGCGCGTGATCCGGCGCTGGTACCAGGTGGGGGCGTACGCCCCGTCCGCGTACATCCGCTCGTAGCGCTCCACCAGCCGCGGATGGTGCTGACCCAGCCAGTGCAGGTACCACTCGCGCGCGCCCGGGCGCAGATGCAGCACCAGAGGGGTCACCGAGGCCGCCCCCGCGTCAGCGATGGCGGCGACCGTGGCGCGCAGCTGCTCCGGGCGGTCGCCGAGGAAGGGGATGACCGGGGCCATCAGGACCGAGCAGCCGATCCCCGCGTCGGTGAGCGCGCGCACCACGTCCAGCCGGCGTTCGGGGGAGGGGGTGCCCGGCTCGACGGTCCGCCACAGCTCGGAGTCGGTGAAACCGACGGAGACCGAGACGCCGATCTCGGCGACCTCCGCGGCCTGCCGCAGCAGCTCCAGGTCCCGCAGGATCAGCGTGCCCTTGGTGAGGATGGAGAAGGGGTTCGCCCGGTCGCGCAAGGCGGTGATGATGCCCGGCATGAGTCGGTATCGTCCCTCCGCCCGCTGGTAGCAGTCGACGTTCGTGCCCATGGCGACGTGCTCGCCCCGCCAGTGCCGGGAGGCCAGCTCCCGCTGGAGCAGCTCGGCGGCGTTGACCTTGACGACGATCTGTGAGTCGAAGCCGATGCCCGTGTCCAGGTCCAGATAGCTGTGGGTCTTGCGGGCGAAGCAGTACACACAGGCGTGCGTGCAGCCCCGGTATGGGTTCACCGTCCATTCGAACGGCATCCGCGAGGCGCCGGGCACCCGGTTCAGGATCGAACGGGCCCGGATCTCGTGGAAGGTGATGCCCCGGAATTCGGGGGTGTCGAACGTGCGCGTGGTCACCGCGTCCGCGGCGAAGAGCGCGCTGTTCCCGGCCGTCGAGTTCTTCTCGACCAGATTGTCCCAGCGCATGGACGCCTCCTCGGTAGCACTCACCGCAGAATAGAACACTTGTTCCCTTGATCGTGCGAGGTCGGCCCGTGGCACCCCACGACCAGGGCCGCTCGCCTAGCGTGTGACCCCTGGCCAGACGCGATGTATCCGACCGACCTGGAGGTCCCGACCATGTCCAGCAAGTTCACCGAGCTCGCGATCGACTGCGCGGATCCCGTCGGCCTCGCCCGGTTCTGGTGCTCGGTCCTCGACTACGAGGTGCGGGACGAGGACGCGGAGGAAGGCGTCGTCACCATCGGCCCGCCCACGGCGCGTGGGGGAGCGGACCGCCCCGGTCCCGTACCGCCGGTGCTGACCTTCGCGCGGGTGCCCGAGGGCAAGAGCGCCAAGAACCGGCTCCACATCGACGTCAGTCCCAGCGACCGGGAACAGGGCGACGAGGTCCGCCGGCTGATCGGCCTGGGCGCCCGCCGCGCCGACGTCGGCCAGGGTGACGCGAGCTGGATCGTGCTCACCGACCCGGAGGGCAATGAGTTCTGCCTCCTCGGGGACCGCCGCCCCTGAACCCGGACGGCCCCGATTTTGAGCGGCTGTGCCCGAGGTGGTTGGCTCAGCTCACCCACCGAACAACCGACTGCTGGAGGAACAGCCATGGCGCAGGTCGAGGCCACGACGGAGCGGATCATCGCGGCGGACGCAGAGGCGGTGTTCGACGCGCTGGCTGACTACAAGGACGTCCGCGGCAAGGTGCTGACCGCGCACTTCAGCGAGTACGAGGTCCGGGAGGGCGGCGACGGCGAGGGCAGTCTCGTGCACTGGAAGCTCCAGGCGACCAGCAAGCGCGTCCGCGACTGCCTGCTGGAGGTCAGCGAGCCGACCGACGGGCAGCTCGTCGAGAAGGACCGTAACTCCTCCATGGTCACCACCTGGACCGTCACCCCGGCCGGTGAGGGAAAGTCCAAGGCCGTCGTGACCACGGTCTGGGACGGCGCGGGCGGCATCGGCGGGTTCTTCGAGCGGACCTTCGCACCCAAGGGCCTCGGCCGGATCTACGACGAGCTGCTCCAGAACCTCGCCACCGAGGTCGAGAAGTAGGACCGACCGGCCAGGGGGCGTTCCGACTCCCCCTCCCCGCACCGGAGGCCGGACAGGTCCGGCCTCCGCGGGACGATCGGCCTCACCGGAACGGGTGGTTTTCCGGGGCGGCCGGTTGTGCGCCGTAGCACCTCCCACCGGCGCATAAGCCCTCCGTGCGCGCCGCGTACGCCCCTCGTCACGTTTGCCCTGCCTTGCCGCGCGATGCGAGAAATGGGCGGCGCAGGTGCGACGAGGGGAGCGTTACGTGGTGGGTGGTATCACGCTGGTGAAGGACGAGCCGGACGGCCCGGGACCGGACGGCCCGACGCCGCAGGACGGCACGGCGGCCACGGTCGAACTCCCCGCCGCACCGCCCCCGCCACCCCCTCCGGCGGGACCCGGCCCGGACGCGGCGGAGATCAGCCCCCGCAAGGTCCGCATGGTCTTCCTCGGCCTGATGCTCACCCTGCTGCTCGCGGCGCTCGACCAGATGATCGTCGCCACCGCCCTGCCGAAGATCGTCGGTGAGCTGCACGGCCTGGAGAAGATGTCCTGGGCGGTCACCGCCTACCTCCTCGCCTCCACCATCGTTCTGCCGCTCTACGGCAAGCTCGGCGACCTCTTCGGCCGCAAGGGCGTCTTCCAGTTCGCCATCGTGGTCTTCATCATCGGCTCCGCCCTCGCGGGCTGGTCGCGCACCATGGACGAGCTGATCGCCTTCCGCGCCCTCCAGGGCATCGGCGGCGGCGGCCTCATGATCGGCGTCCAGGCGATCATCGCGGACATCGTCCCGGCCCGGGAGCGCGGCCGCTAC
Organism: Streptomyces sp. NPDC091287; assembly: GCF_044768525.1. Taxonomy (NCBI): domain Bacteria; kingdom Bacillati; phylum Actinomycetota; class Actinomycetes; order Kitasatosporales; family Streptomycetaceae; genus Streptomyces; species Streptomyces sp. NPDC091287. The sequence goes on along the minus strand of NZ_JBIVUV010000034.1, from coordinate 2,029 downwards.
ATGGGCCTCATCGGCGCGGTCTTCGGCCTCGCCTCGGTCGCCGGCCCGCTGCTGGGCGGGTTCTTCACCGACCACGTCTCCTGGCGCTGGTGCTTCTACATCAACGTCCCCTTCGGCCTGGTCACCCTGGCCGTCATCGCCGTCGTCCTCAAACTGCCCAAACCCGCCGTCCGGCCCCGGCTCGACGTCCTGGGAGCGGTGCTGCTGGCCGTCGCCTCCACCTGTCTGGTGCTGGTCACCAGCTGGGGAGGCACCGAGTACGCCTGGGGCTCGCGCACCATCCTGGGGCTCGCGGCCGGCGCGGTCGTCACGACGGTGCTCTTCGTCGTCGCCGAGCACCGGGCCGCAGAACCGATCATTCCGCTGCGGCTGTTCCGCGACTCCGTCTTCAACGTCACCGGTCTGGTCGGCGCGGTCGTCGGCATCGCGCTCTTCGGGGCGGCCAGCTACCTCCCGACCTACCTCCAGATGGTCGACGGGGCCAGCGCCACCGAGTCCGGGCTGCTGATGCTCCCGATGATGATGGGCATCGTCGGCGGCTCCATCGTCTCCGGCCAGCTCATCACCCGCACCGGCCGCTACCGGATCTACCCGATCATCGGCAGCGCCGTCTCGGTGGTCGGCATGTGGCTGCTGTCCCTGCTGGAGGCGGACACCTCCCCCCTGGCGTACAGCTTCTACCAGGCCGTCCTCGGCACCGGCATCGGACTGGTCATGTCCGTCCTCGTGCTCGCCGTGCAGAACTCCGTACGTCCCTCGGACCTCGGCACCGCGACCAGTGCCAACAACTACTTCCGGCAGATCGGCGGCAGCGTCGGCGCGGCGATCTTCGGCACGCTGTTCGCCGGGCGGCTCTCCGACGCGCTCGGGGTGCGCCTGCCCGCCGGTGCGGAGCTGCCCGATCCCGAGTCGATCACCCCGCAGATCGTCCACGCGATGGAGCCCGCGCTGCGCGACGCCTACATCCAGGCGTACGTCGACGCGATGCCGCGCATCTTCCTCTACCTCGTGCCGGTGCTCGTGCTCGGCCTGATCCTCGCCTTCTTCCTCAAGGAGAAACCGCTGGTGTCCCACCACAGCCCCGAAGCCGCCGCCGAGGCCATGACCTCCCCGATTCCCGCCGCCCGCGCCGACTCCGGCCGGCCCGCCTCCGGCTACCTCTCCGGCGTCCCGGTCCACGGGAGCGTCCAGCACCCCGACGGCACCACCGTCCCCCGCGCCGCCCTCACCCTCATCGACGTCCAGGGGCGGCAGATCGGGCGCGGGGCGAGCGGCGAGGACGGGCGGTACGCGCTGAGCGTCCCCGGCGCCGGCTCCTACGTCCTGATCGCCGCCGCGGGCGGACACCAGCCGCAGGCCGTCAGCGTCACCGTGGGCGAGCGTCCCGTCGAGCTGGACGTGGTGCTCGGCGGTGCCGGACGCCTTGCCGGATCCGTCCTCACCCCCGACGGGGCCCCCGTACGCGACGCCGCCGTCACCCTGACCGACGTACGCGGCGAGGTCGTCGCCTCCACCCGTACCGGTCACGAGGGCGGCTATGTCATCGGCGAACTGGTCGCCGGCGAGTACACCCTCGCCGCCAGCGCCCCCGCCTTCCGCCCAGCCGCCCTCCCGGTCAGCGTGCAGGCCGCCCGGGAGACCCGGCAGGACATCGAGCTGGCGGGCGGGGCCGTCCTGCGCGGCGTCGTCCGGGCCACCGGCGGGCGCCCCGTCGAGGACGCCCGGGTCACCCTGCTCGACGCGGCGGGCAACGTGGTGGACACCCTCACCACCGGACCCGACGGATCGTTCCGGTTCGTCGACCTGTCGTCCGGCGAGTACACCGTGATCGCCGCCGGATACCCGCCGGTCGCCACCGTCCTCCAGGTCGCGGGCGGCGGCCGCACCGAACGCGATCTCCAGCTCGGCCACGAGGACTGAGACGTACGCGACTAACTGATGGTTTCAGAATGAGGTCGCGAGGCGTATGGGGCGCCGCCGGATGAGGCGAGAGCCTGCCCGGTCTGCCCCGTGCAGTTCTGTCTCGCGG
>NZ_JBIVUV010000033.1:0-58950 GCF_044768525.1 Streptomyces sp. NPDC091287 | reverse complement strand
GCCCTCGTACTGGACGTACTTGGGTCTGGGGTCGGTGCGGCGAGAGTGCGTGCATGGCGTCGTGAGGCAGGCGGGAATTGTCAGACAGGCCCTAGCGGAGGAAGGGGTCCACCGCGACCGCGAGGAAGAGGAGGGAGACGTAGGTGATGGACCAGTGGAACAGCCGCATCTCCTTGAGCTTGGCCCCGGTCACCCCGGCCTTGGCCCGGTTCTGCAGGCCGTGGGCCTCCCAGAGCCAGGCTCCGCCGGACAGCAGCGCCACCGCGGTGTAGAACCAGCCGGTGTAGCCGAGCGGGGTGAGCAGCAGCGAGACCGCGACCATCACCCAGCTGTAGAGGACGATCTGCTTGGCGACCACCCGGTTGGAGGCGACCACCGGGAGCATCGGGACGCCGACCCGGGCGTAGTCGTCCTTGACCTTCATCGACAGCGGCCAGTAGTGCGGCGGCGTCCAGAAGAAGATGACGGCGAAGAGGATGAGGGCGGCCCAGGAGAGCTCGTTCGTCACGGCCGACCAGCCGATGAGGACCGGCATGCAGCCCGCGATGCCGCCCCAGACGATGTTCTGGGAGGTGCGGCGCTTCAGCAGCATCGTGTAGACGACGACGTAGAAGAGCAGCGCGCCGAGCGCGAGAGCGGCCGAGAGCCAGTTGACGAGCAGACCGAACCAGAGCGTGGAGACCACCGCGAGGGCGATGCCGAAGGCGAGGCATTCGCGGGGGCTGACCATGCCGGTGACCAGCGGGCGCTGGGACGTACGGTCCATCAGCGCATCGATGTCCCGGTCGATGTACATGTTCAGCGCGTTGGCGCCGCCGGCGGAGAGATATCCCCCGATGGTGGTAGTGAGAACGAGCCACAGGTCGGGTACACCCTGGGCAGCGAGGAACATCACCGGAACGGTGGTGATGAGCAACAGCTCGATGATCCGTGGCTTGGTAAGCGCCACGAAGGCCTTGACGCGGGCCCCGAACGGGCGATGGCCCCTCGGGCTGGGAGTCAAGGCGACCCCTGCGGGTCGGGACTCGACGGCCGTCACGCACACCCCTGACAGAGAAATCCCAGCAAGCTCCGGGCTGAGGGGCCCGGTGAAGACTTGCGCGAACCCGTTCACTCTAGACGTTGCGGATACGCCGCCCTTCGCGGGGGTGGGGTCGTGTTGGGGGTGACTGTTCACCGGTATACGCATTCCGCCGGGAGGCGGACTCCACGGGTCGCCCACACCCTGGAAAGTGCTCGGAAAGTGTGCGTGTCAACGGGGGTAGGCTCGACAGCGCCCGGTGCGGTAACAGTCACCGGCCTACGACAGTGGAGAGGAGCCCTGACTCAGGGTGAGCATCAAGCCGACCACCACAGACCTTCAGTGGACCGATTTGGACCAGCGGGCCGTGGACACCGCCCGCGTTCTCGCCGCGGACGCCGTACAGAAAGTCGGAAACGGCCACCCGGGCACGGCGATGAGCCTGGCTCCCGCCGCGTACACCCTCTTCCAGAAGGTGATGCGGCACGACCCCGCGGACGCCGAGTGGACCGGTCGCGACCGGTTCGTCCTCTCCGCCGGCCACTCCAGCCTGACGCTCTACATCCAGCTCTACCTGGCCGGGTACGGCCTGGAGCTGGACGACCTCAAGGCCTTCCGCACCTGGGGCTCCAAGACCCCGGGCCACCCGGAGTACGGCCACACCACCGGTGTCGAGACGACGACCGGGCCGCTGGGCCAGGGCGTCGCCAACGCGGTGGGCATGGCGATGGCCGCCCGCTACGAGCGCGGCCTCTTCGACCCCGAGGCGGCCCCCGGCACCTCCCCGTTCGACCACATGGTGTGGGTCGTCGCGGGTGACGGCTGCCTCCAGGAGGGCATCTCGGCCGAGGCGTCCTCGCTGGCCGGGCACCAGAAGCTGGGCAACCTGGTCCTGCTCTGGGACGACAACCACATCTCCATCGAGGGCGACACGGAGACCGCGGTCTCCGAGGACACCCTGAAGCGGTACGAGGCGTACGGCTGGCACGTCCAGCGTGTCGACCAGCTCCCCAGCGGCGACCTGGACCCGGCGGGTCTGTACGCGGCGCTCCAGGCGGCCAAGGCCGAGACCGAGCGCCCCTCGTTCATCGCGGCCCGCTCGATCATCGCCTGGCCCGCCCCGAACGCCCAGAACACCGAGGCCGCGCACGGCTCGGCGCTCGGCGACGACGAGGTCGCGGCGACCAAGCGGGTCCTCGGCTTCGACCCGGAGCAGACCTTCGAGGTCGCAGGCGAGGTCATCGGCCACACCCGCGAGGCGCTGGACCGCGGCCGTGAGGCCCGCGCGGAGTGGGACAAGGCGTTCGCCGCGTGGCGCACGGCCAACCCGGAGCGCGCCGCCTCCTTCGACCGGATCGCCGCGGGCGAGCTGCCCGCGGGCTGGGAGGAGAAGCTCCCCGTCTTCGAACCCGGCAAGGGCCTGGCCACCCGTGCCGCCTCCGGCAAGGTGCTCCAGGCGCTCGGCGAGATCGTGCCTGAGCTGTGGGGCGGCTCCGCCGACCTCGCGGGCTCGAACAACACCACGATCGACAAGACGTCGTCGTTCCTTCCGGCGGGCAACCCGCTGCCGGAGGCCGACCCGTACGGCCGTACGATCCACTTCGGCATCCGCGAGCACGCGATGGCCGCCGCCATGAACGGCATCGCGCTGCACGGCAACACCCGCATCTACGGCGGCACCTTCCTGGTGTTCTCCGACTACATGCGCAACGCGGTGCGGCTCTCCGCGCTGATGCACCTGCCGGTGACGTACGTCTGGACGCACGACTCGATCGGCCTCGGTGAGGACGGTCCCACCCACCAGCCGGTCGAGCACCTGGCCGCGCTGCGCGCCATCCCGGGCCTGAACATCGTGCGCCCGGCGGACGCCAACGAGACCGCCATCGCCTGGCGCGAGATCCTGCGCCGCTACACCAAGGTGTTCGGCAAGGGCGCACCGCACGGTCTGGCGCTGACCCGGCAGGGCGTGCCGACGTACGAGGCGAACGAGAACGCGGCCAAGGGCGGTTACGTCCTGTTCGACGCCGAAGGGCCCTCCGGGGAGACCACGGCGCCGCAGGTGCTGCTGATCGCGACCGGTTCCGAGGTCCACGTCGCCGTCGAGGCGCGCGAGCAGCTCCAGGCGGCCGGTGTGCCGACCCGGGTCGTCTCGATGCCGTCGGTCGAGTGGTTCGAGGAGCAGGACCAGGCGTACAAGGACAGCGTGCTGCCGCCGTCGGTGAAGGCGCGGGTCGCCGTCGAGGCGGGTATCGGCCTGACCTGGTACCGGTACGTGGGCGACGCGGGCCGCATCATCTCGCTGGAGCACTTCGGGGCCTCGGCCGACGCGAAGGTGCTGTTCCAGGAGTTCGGCTTCACCGCCGAGAACGTGGCCGCCGCCGCGCGGGAATCTCTCGCCGCCGCCACGCGCTGACGCCGATAGATACGACTAGTAGGAGATGCAACTCATGACAGACGCACTCAAGCGCCTCTCCGACGAGGGCGTGGCGATCTGGCTCGACGACCTGTCGCGCAAGCGGATCACGTCCGGCAACCTGGCCGAGCTGATCGACCAGAGCCATGTCGTCGGCGTCACCACCAACCCGTCGATCTTCCAGAAGGCGATCTCCTCGGGCGACGGTTACGAGCAGCAGCTCACCGACCTCGCCGCCCGCAAGGTCACCGTCGAGGAAGCCCTCCGCATGATCACGACGGCGGACGTCCGTGACGCCGCCGACATCCTGCGCCCGGTCTTCGACGCCACCGGCGGCCAGGACGGCCGGGTCTCCATCGAGGTCGACCCGCGCCTGGCGCACAACACCACGGCCACCGTCGCCGAGGCCAAGCAACTGGCGTGGCTGGTCGACCGGCCGAACACGCTCATCAAGATCCCGGCGACCAAGGCCGGCCTGCCGGCGATCACCGAGACGATCGGCCGGGGCATCAGCGTCAACGTGACGCTGATCTTCTCGCTGGAGCGCTACCGCGCGGTCATGGACGCCTACCTGGCGGGCCTGGAGAAGGCGAAGGCCGCGGGCCTGGACCTCTCCAAGATCCACTCGGTGGCCTCGTTCTTCGTGTCCCGGGTGGACACCGAGATCGACAAGCGGCTGGACGCCATCGGCTCGGACGAGGCGAAGGCGGCCAAGGGCAAGTCCGCGCTGGCCAACGCCCGACTGGCCTACGAGGCGTACGAGGAGGTCTTCTCCTCCGACCGCTGGGCCCCCCTGGACAAGGCGCAGGCCAACAAGCAGCGTCCGCTGTGGGCCTCCACCGGCGTCAAGGACCCGTCCCTGAAGGACACCCTGTACGTCGACGACCTGGTGGCCCCGAACACGGTGAACACCATGCCGGAGGCGACGCTGGAGGCCGTGGCCGACCACGGCGAGATCACCGGCAACACCGTCGCCGGCGGCTACGACCAGGCGCGCGCCGACCTCGACGCGATCAAGAAGCTCGGCGTCTCGTACGACGAGGTCGTACAGGTGCTGGAGGACGAGGGCGTCGAGAAGTTCGAGGCGTCCTGGAACGACCTGCTCAAGTCGACCGAGGCGGAGCTTTCGCGCCTCGCCCCCTCGGAGGGCTGACCACTTTGTCTGCTGTTCCCGGAGCCAACCCGCTCCGTGACGCACAGGACCGACGGCTCCCGCGTATCGCGGGGCCGTCGGGCCTGGTCATCTTTGGCGTCACGGGCGATTTGTCCCGTAAAAAGCTGATGCCCGCCGTCTACGACCTGGCCAATCGCGGCCTGCTGCCACCGGGCTTCTCGCTCATCGGCTTCGCGCGCCGCGACTGGGAGGACGAGGACTTCGCCCAGGTCGTCCACGACGCCGTCAAGGAGCACGCCCGTACGCCGTTCCGCGAGGAGGTCTGGCAGCAGCTCATCCAGGGGATGCGCTTCGTCCAGGGCAACTTCGACGACGACGAGGCGTTCGAGACGCTGAAGTCGACCATCCAGGAGCTCGACAAGGCGCAGGGGACGGGCGGCAACTTCGCCTTCTACCTCTCCGTGCCGCCGAAGTTCTTCCCCAAGGTCGTCCAGCAGCTGAAGAAGCACGGCCTGGCCGACCAGAAGGAAGGCTCCTGGCGGCGCGCCGTCATCGAGAAGCCCTTCGGCCACGACCTGGCCAGCGCGCAGGAGCTCAACCAGCTCGTGCACGACGTCTTCCCGCCCAACGAGGTCTTCCGGATCGACCACTACCTGGGGAAGGAGACGGTCCAGAACATCCTGGCGCTGCGGTTCGCCAACACGATGTGGGAGCCGATCTGGAACCGGTCCTACGTCGACCACGTACAGATCACGATGGCCGAGGACATCGGCATCGGCGGCCGGGCCGGCTACTACGACGGCATCGGCGCCGCCCGTGACGTCATCCAGAACCACCTGCTCCAGCTGCTGGCGCTGACCGCGATGGAGGAGCCTGGCTCCTTCCACCCGAAGGCCCTGGTCGCGGAGAAGCTCAAGGTGCTCACCGCCGTCGAGCTGCCCGATGACCTCGGGCAGCACACCGTGCGCGCCCAGTACGAGCACGCCTGGCAGGGCGGCCAGGAGGTCCTCGGCTACTGCGAGGAGGAGGGCATCGACCCCAAGTCGACGACCGACACCTACGCGGCGATCAAGCTGACGATCAACAACCGCCGCTGGGCGGGCGTGCCGTTCTACCTCCGCACCGGAAAGCGGCTCGGCCGCCGGGTCACGGAGATCGCGGTCGTCTTCAAGCGCGCGCCCTACCTGCCCTTCGAGTCCGGCGCCACGGAGGAGCTGGGCGGCAACGCCCTGGTCATCCGGGTCCAGCCGGACGAGGGCGTCACCGTGCGCTTCGGCTCCAAGGTGCCCGGCACCTCGATGGAGGTCCGGGACGTCACGATGGACTTCGCGTACGGCGAGTCGTTCACGGAGTCCAGCCCGGAGGCGTACGAGCGGCTCCTCCTGGACGTCCTGCTCGGCGACGCCAACCTCTTCCCGCGCCACCAGGAGGTCGAACTCTCCTGGACCATCCTCGACCCGATCGAGGAGTACTGGGACAAGCACGGGAAGCCCGCGAAGTACGCGGCCGGCACCTGGGGTCCGGCCGAGGCCGACGAGATGCTCGCACGTGACGGACGGAGCTGGAGGCGGCCATGAAGATCGATCTCACGGAAACCACGTCCAGCAAGATCAACCAGGCGCTGGTCTCGGCCCGCCGGGCCATCGGCACCCCCGCCATCGGCATGGTGCTCACGCTGGTCGTCGTCACGGACGAGGAGAACGCGTACGACGCGCTCAAGTCGGCCGGCGACGCCTCCCGCGAGCACCCCTCGCGGATCATCGCGGTGATCAAGCGGGTCAGCCGCTCGCCGCGGGCCCGCCGGGACGCCCGCCTCGACGCCGAGGTCCGGGTCGGTTCCGACGCGGGCACCGGCGAGACCGTCGTCCTGCGGCTGCACGGCGAACTGGCCAACCACGCCCAGTCGGTGGTCCTTCCGCTGCTGCTGCCGGACGCCCCGGTCGTGGTGTGGTGGCCCGAGGGCGCCCCCGCCGACCCGGCGAAGGACCCGCTCGGGGCCCTCGCCCAGCGTCGGATCACCGACACCTACTCGGCCGAGCTCCCGCTCGACGAGCTGGCGGTGCGGGCGGCGACGTACAGCCCGGGCGACACGGACCTGGCCTGGACCCGGATCACGCCGTGGCGCTCGATGCTGGCCGCCGCGCTGGACCAGCAGCCGGCCGAGGTCATCGGCGCGACCGTCGAGGGCGAGAGCGACAATCCGAGCTGCGAGCTGCTCGCCATGTGGCTCGCGGACCGGCTCGGCGTCCCGGTGGAGCGCACGCTCTCCGGAGGGCCCGGCCTCACCGCGGTCCGGATGGAGACGAAGAACGGCGTCATCGTCCTGGACCGGGCCGACGGATCGCTCGCCACGCTCTCCATGCAGAACCAGCCGGACCGCGCGGTGGCGCTCAAGCGCCGTGAGACCGCCGAGCTGCTGGCGGAGGAGCTGCGCCGGCTCGACCCCGACAACACCTACGCGTCCGCGGTGAAGTTCGGCGTCGACCGGCTGCACGCGGGCGGCGAGGTCAAGGCCGCGCCGGTCGAGAGCGCCGAGGAGAAGGCGGCGGCCAGGGCCACCGAGGCCAAGGCTCCCGCCGCGAAGAAGGCCCCGGCCAAGAAGGCGGCGTCCAAGTGACGCCTCCCCAACTGGTCGTCCACCGCGACAAGGAGCTGATGGCGCAGGCCGCGGCGGCCCGGCTGATCACGAAGATCGTGGACGCCCAGGCCTCCCGGGGTCACGCCTCGGTGGTGCTGACCGGCGGGCGCAACGGCAACGGCCTGCTGGCCGCGCTCGCCACCGCGCCCGCCCGGGACGCGATCGACTGGGCGCGCCTGGATCTGTGGTGGGGCGACGAGCGGTTCCTGCCCGAGGGCGACCCGGAGCGCAATGTCACCCAGGCCCGCGAGGCGCTGCTCGACGCGGTGCCGCTGGACCCGGCCCGGGTGCACGCGATGCCCGCGTCCGACGGCCCGTACGGCGACGACGCGGACGCGGCGGCAGCCGGTTACGCCGCCGAACTGGCCGCCGCCGCGGGTCCCGAGGACCATGGCGCGGTGCCCACGTTCGACGTGCTGATGCTGGGCGTCGGACCGGACACGCATGTGGCCTCGCTCTTCCCGGAGCTGCCCGCGGTACGGGAGACCGAGCGCACCGTCGTCGGTGTGCACGGGGCTCCCAAGCCGCCGCCGGTACGCGTCTCGCTCACGCTGCCGGCGATCCGCGCGGCGCGCGAGGTGTGGCTGCTGGCGGCGGGCGAGGACAAGGCCGAGGCGGCGGCCATCGCGCTGTCCGGGGCAGGGGAGATCCAGGCCCCGGCGGCGGGCGCGTACGGGCGCAGCCGGACGCTGTGGCTGCTGGACGCCGCGGCGGCCTCGCAACTGCCGCGCGCGCTGTATCCGCAGGCCTCCGCCTGAGCGTTTTGCGCCCCGAAGGCCCGGCCCTGAGCGGGCCGGGCCTTCGGCGTGAAAGGCTCGCCGCCCAAGGAGCGGCGGGGACCATCACCCCGGGGACAGCTCGGTCCCCACACCGGAGTCCTCGAACAGCGAGAGGACGCTGTCGGTGAAATCGCCGCCCAGCGCTTCGCGGGAGGCCGCGGAGTTCCGCCACACCAGGCGGAACGGGGCCGCTCCGTCGCGCCGCATGGTCCGGAGACAGTCGAAGACCGCGTCGCGGTTCGAACCGAAGTAGCCGCCGGGTCCGTTGACGGCTTCTCCCAGGGCGCAGTAGAAGCCGGCCCTCGTGGTGAATCCGGAGCCGTCGACGACCGCTGTCCCGTCGGTCCCGTAGCGCGTCGCGTTCCGTCCGGAGTCGAACCAGGCGGTCTGCACGACGTGCAGCCAGCTCTCCTGCCAGTCGGACGGATGGCGGGCCCATTCTCCGTGCTCGACGGGGCGGCTCTCGGCCCACCTCCGCCAGATCTCCCCGGCCCGGGGGTACTCGCAGGTGTGCTGCCCGAAGGAGTAGTCGAGGTCGGGGCGGTCCGCGCCGGAGGGCACGAGGTCGTGCCGGAACGCGGCGGACACCCTGCCGAGGTAGTACGCCCCGATCGTTCGCCCCTGCCGGTCGACGACCTGCAGCTCGGCGTGCTCGGTCTTCCGCCGGGCGCGGCCGACCTGATGCGCCCGGACGAAGGTGACGGTCTCCGGCGGCTCCCGGTCCTCCTCCATGAAGTAGTTCAGAAGATCTTCGGCAGCGATCAGAACCTTCCCGGACTCCTGATCGACAAGTCGATACAGAACGTCCTGCGCATCGTGGATGCCTGCACGTTCGGGGCTCATGCGTAACCATTCCGTTCGACGGGGAGATTCGACGGGGAATGCCGCAGGCCGCGCGACGCCCGCGCGCGGCTTGCGGCGTGAAAGGCTCGTTCCATGGTGCACAGCGGAACCGTGGGGATGGGCGCGTCCGACGTACAGCGGCTGAAGACGGCCCCGGGGGCCCCGGGTCAGAGGACGACCTGGTCCGTGCCCTGCTCCAGCTCGGTGATCGCGGCACGGCAGGCGCCGACGAAGCGGGCGAAGACCGGGGTCGTGCTGCCGGCCCGGCCCGCGCGGGTGTTGACGGTGAACATGGCGGCGCGCAGCTCCGTGGTGAGCTCCAGCTGACCGCCCTTGTCGAGCATGGTGCGGTTGACCGGGTTGGTGGGGTTGACCCCGGCCAGGTCGGGCACCTCGTCGCCGTCGCGCCAGGCGATGCCGACCGCGTCGAACTCGGCCTTGAGCAGGGTCTTGAAGCGGGTGTTCAGCCCTCCGACGACCACCGCCTGCGGGGCGGTGCCCGCCTGCGCCGCCGTACAGCCGTGCAGGCTCAGGACGTTGAGGCTGCTCGCCGCCATGGAGAGGGCGACGTGGTCGTCGCAGTTCTTGGCGGTGACGTGCAGGTCCCGGTTGCCGGAGGTGCGCAGCCCCTCGAACATCCAGTAGTCGAACACCCCGTGGCCGTCCGTCAGCGGGGCGAGCGTGGCCGGGTGGTAGCCGGCTATGGCGAGGCAGAGCTCGGAGGTGCCCATCTCGATGCCGCCGCCGTGCAGGGCCATGACGGTGGTCCGGTTGTACGGGAATCTCTGCGGGCCCGAGTGGTCGACGTACTCGTGTCTGCGGTAGCGGCGGGCGAACTCGACGCCCTCCTGGCCGGCCAGCTTCTTGTAGAGGTCGGTATTGGAGGTGTAGATGTCCAGGTCACCGGTGGCGTGGGCGTCGGTCGCGGTGAGCGAGCCCAGCAGCGGACCGCTGACGGCCGCGGTGGCGAGGGCGGTGAGTAGCGTACGACGGCTGGTGGAAGTCATGATCGATATCGTCGCCGACCCGGCCCCGGCCGCACAGGGGGCCTCCTGTGCCGTCCGTCACGGCCCGCTGTTCCCGGCGCGCTCCAGGAACGGCTCCAGCAGCCCCGGGACGGCCTCGGCCGCGAAGCCCAGGCCCTCGGCCGCGTCGGCGTCGTACACCGTGTAGGCACCCCCGCCGGCGGCGGTGGTGGCCGTGATGCTCACCAGTCCGGCCCGCCGCTGGAAGACCGACTGCTTGACCGTCCAGCCGATCACCCCGGACCGCTCCAGGGCGGCGGTGGAGCGGCGGACCGTGCCGGAGCGGGTGACCAGGTAGCGCCCGGAGAGCGCGTGCCCGAGCCCCCGGTACGCGTCCAGGGCGAGCGCCACCGCCACGGGTGCGAGAACCACCGTGCAGCCGAGCGCGATCCACAGCAGCACGGGCGTGAGCAGCGCCCCGAGGACGGTCAGGATCAGGACCGGGCCGAGGACAGCGGCGAGCGACCAGCGCAGTCGGCGGCTCCGGGCGGCGCGCGGGTGCGGGGTGAGCGCCACGCCCGTCGGCGTGACCGCCTCGCGCAGCACGTCGGCGGCGACGGTGTCGGCCCGGGTCCGGGGCACGGCCGGGAGCAGGGTGTTGTGGTCGGCGTTCTTGGCCTCGTTGTCCTTGGCCAGGCCAGTGGTGATGGCGTCCAGCCGGGCCGCGCCCAGCAGCCGTACGCCCAGCGGCTCGACCAGGTCGACGCCGCGCAGCCGGGCCTCCTCGACGGAGATGGACCGGGAGGTGAACAGCCCGCGCCGGACTCTGAGGGTGCCGCCCGGCTCGCGCTCCAGGCGGTAGTTCCACCACATCTCGATCCAGAGGCCGAGCGCCCCTACGACGCCGGCGACCAGGGCGGCGAGGACCAGGATGACGATCATCCAGAGCAGCGGGGTGTCGCGGAAACGGTCCCCGATCCACTCGATGACGTCGCCCTGGGCTCCGACCCAGTCGCTGACCTGCATCACGGCCCCGGCGGCCGCCCCGCCGAGCATGGGGGCGACGAAGGAGACCGGTGCGTAGCGGATCCAGCGGGGGTCCAGGACGGCCAGTTCCCCTTCGCGGTGGACGCCGCCGGACGGTGCGGTGGCGGCGCGCTCCAGCAGGAGGCGTCGCAGCCGTTCTCCCTCGGCGCGGGTGACCGGGTCCAGTTCGAGGGTGGATTCGGAGCCCTGTTCGCCGGTGCCGATCCTGACGGTGACCAGGCCGAGGAGGCGGAGCATCAGGTTGGCGGTGAGGTCGACCGTGCGGATGCGGCTGCGGGCCAGGGAGCGGCGCTTGACGATCAGGAGGCCGGTGTGGAGGTCGACGCGCTCCTCACCGATGCGGTAGCGCGTGCGGTGCCAGCGGACCCGGTCGGCGCCCGCCGCGGCCCCGATGATCAGGACCGCGCCGGCGAGCACCTGGAGCACGGCGGCCGGGAGGCTGAACCAGCGGGTGAGCCCGAGCGTGACGGGGATGGCGGCGCCCGCGACGACCCCCGCCACGACGAGGGCGGTGACCAGGACCGTACGGGGGTCGAGGCGGCGCCAGTCGGCGGGCGGGGCGGCGGTGCTCATGTGGCGTCGCCGGGGGTGTCGCGGGTGATGCGGGTGAGCTGCTGGGCGAGGTCGGCGGCGACCTCGTGGTCCAGGCCCGCGATCCGTACCGCGCCCTTGGAGGAGGCGGTGGTGACCGTGACGGTGGCGAGCCGGAAGAGCTGCTCCAGCGGGCCCCGTACGGTGTCGACGGTCTGGATGCGGGACATCGGGGCGATCCGCCACTCCTGCCAGAAGAACCCGGTGCGGACGTACACCGCGTCCTCGGTGATCTCCCAGCGGTGCGTACGGAACCACCACAGGGGGAAGAGGACGGCGGCCGCCGTGCCCGCCGCGGCCAGGACCGCGGCGGGCAGCAGCAGCCAGAAGCGGGCCGGCTCGATCAGCGCGCCCAGGACCGCGAGCGGCACGACGGGCACGGCCGTCAGCAGCAGCCACTGGGCCCGCCACCAGCCGACGGCGCGCTGGTTCAGCGTGTCGCGCGGCGGCCGCAGCACTACCGCCGCCCCCTCCCCCTGTGGCACCGGCTCAGCGCCCGCGCAGCGTGCGGTAGGCGTCGACGAGGGCGGCGGTGGAGCTGTCCAGCTCCCCGGCGTCCGCGCCCCCGTCACCGGTCAGCAGCGGTTCGATCTTCTTGGCGAGGACCTTGCCGAGCTCCACGCCCCACTGGTCGAAGGAGTCGATGTTCCAGATGGCGCCCTGGACGAAGACCTTGTGCTCGTACAGCGCGATGAGCTGGCCGAGGACCGAGGGGGTCAGCTTGTCGGCGAGGATCGTCGTCGTGGGGTGGTTGCCCCGGAACGTCTTGTGCGGGACCAGCTCCTCGGGCACCCCTTCCGCCCGGACCTCTTCGGGCGTCTTGCCGAAGGCGAGGGCCTGGGTCTGGGCGAAGAAGTTGGCCATCAGCAGGTCGTGCTGGGCGATCAGGCCGGGCAGCAGGTCGTGGACCGGGGCGGCGAAGCCGATGAAGTCCGCCGGGATCAGCTTGGTGCCCTGGTGGATCAACTGGTAGTACGCGTGCTGCCCGTTGGTGCCGGGCGTGCCCCAGACGACCGGTCCGGTCTGCCAGTCCACGGGGTTGCCGTCGCGGTCGACGGACTTGCCGTTGGACTCCATGTCGAGCTGCTGGAGGTACGCCGTGAACTTGGACAGGTAGTGGCTGTACGGCAGTACCGCGTGCGACTGGGCGTCGAAGAAGTTGCCGTACCAGACGCCGAGGAGGCCGAGGAGGAGCGGGGCGTTCTCCTCCGCGGGGGCGGTGCGGAAGTGTTCGTCGACGAGGTGGAAGCCGTCGAGCATCTCGCGGAAGCGGTCCGGTCCGATGGCGACCATCAGCGAGAGGCCGATCGCCGAGTCGTAGCTGTAGCGGCCGCCGACCCAGTCCCAGAACTCGAACATGTTGGCCGTGTCGATGCCGAACTCCTCGACCTTCTCGGCATTGGTCGACAGGGCCACGAAGTGCTGGGCGACGGCGTCCTGACCGGCCTTCAGCTCGGTCAGCAGCCAGTCCCGGGCGGAGGTGGCGTTGGTGATGGTCTCGATCGTCGTGAACGTCTTCGAGGCGATGACGAACAACGTCTCGGCCGGGTCGAGGTCGCGGACCGCCTCGTGGAGGTCGGCGCCGTCGACGTTGGAGACGAAGCGGAGGGTGAGCGCGCGGTCCGTGAAGGAGCGCAGCACCTCGTACGCCATGGCGGGGCCGAGGTCGGAGCCGCCGATCCCGATGTTGACGATGTTCTTGACGGGCTTGCCGGTGTGACCGGTCCACTGCCCCGACCGGACCTTCTCGGCGAAGCCGGCCATCTTGTCCAGGACGGCGTGCACGCCCGGTACTACATTCTCACCGTGCCCGCCGTCGACCTCGATGACCGCGTCGCGCGGGGCGCGGAGCGCGGTGTGCAGGACCGCCCGGTCCTCGGTGGTGTTGATCCTCTCGCCGCGGAACATCGCGTCCCGCAGCTCCGCGACCCCGGTGGCGGCGGCGAGTCCGCGCAGCAGGCGCAGCGTCTCGTCGGTGACCAGGTGCTTGGAGTAGTCGAGGTGGAGGTCGCCGACCCTCAGGGTGTAGGCGGTGCCGCGGTCCGGCTGCCGCGCGAACAGCTCGCGCAGCTGGGGTGCGCCGAGCTCCTCACGGTGCTTGGCGAGAGCCGTCCACTCGGGCGTCTGGTTGAGCTTGGTTCGGCTTGCTGCGTTCATCCCGGATATCAGCCCACTTCTTCTCGTCACTCAGCATCCCCGCTGCCCCTCCAACCTAATTGATCGAGGAGGGCTGCGGCGCGGAGGAGGGCGGTGGCGCGGGAACGCGCTCCGGCCGGACACCCGTGGGGTGTCCGGCCGGTGAACGACTGGGGTTCCGTGGAGCCGCGTTGGAGGGAGCCTCAGATCTCGCCGCGGAGTTTGGCCAGCGCCTCGGCGAGGATCGCCTCGCCGTCCTCGTCGCTCCGCCGCTCGCGTACGTACGCCAGGTGCGTCTTGTACGGCTCGGTGCGGGGCGGGTCGGGCGGGCTGTCCTTGTCCTGGCCGGCCGGGAAGCCGCAGCGCGGGCAGTCCCAGGTGTCCGGCACCTGCGCGTCATGGGCGAAGCTCGGCTGCGTCTCGTGCCCGTTCGAGCACCAGAAGGAGATGCGGGCGCGGGGCGCGGACTCGCCACGCTCGGCCTCCCCCATCGGCCCCGCTCCGACCCGGCTTCCCCGGATCGCGTTGCCACTTGCCACGGTCGTAACTCCCTGCGTGATGGTGCTCGAGCGATGCCCCAGTCTACGTAAGGCCCGACGCGCGTCCAGTGGAAGGAGTCACACCGTCACCGGTATGCGCGGACGACGGGTCAGCTGTCCAGCTTGACGAGCAGACCGAGTACCACGACACACGCGAACCAGGCCAGACCGACCACGACGGTGATCCGGTCGAGGTTGCGCTCGGCGACCGAGGAGCCGCCGACGGAGGACTGCATTCCGCCACCGAACATGTCGGAGAGGCCGCCGCCCTTGCCCTTGTGCATGAGCACCAGCAGCATCAGCAGCAGGCTGAAGACGATCAGAGCGATCTGGAACGCCAAAACCACGGCTGGTCCCTACTTTCCGGAATTTTTGACTACTGCGTGTACGTACACCGGGGGCCGAAGGGCGACTGGCCCCTCCGGCCCCCGCAAGGGTACGACGGATCCGCGCTACCGCATACTCACTGGTCGCGGAAGCGGACGATCTTGACGAACTCGTCGGCGTCCAGTGCGGCGCCGCCGATGAGGGCGCCGTCCACGTCGGGCTGCGCCATGATGGCCGCGACGTTGCCGGACTTCACCGAGCCGCCGTACTGGATGCGGACGGCGTCGGCCAGCTCCTGGGAGTACAGCTCGGCCAGCCGACCACGGATCGCGCCGCAGACCTCCTGGGCGTCCTCGGGGGTGGCGACCTCGCCGGTCCCGATGGCCCAGACCGGCTCGTAGGCGATCACGATGGTCTCGGCCTGCTCGGCCGGAATGTCCTTCAGGGCGCCGTCGAGCTGAGCGAGCGTGTAGGAGACCTGGTCACCGGCCTTGCGGATGTCCAGGCCCTCGCCCACGCAGAGGATCGGCGTCAGGCCGTGCTTGTAGGCGGCCTTCACCTTGGCGTTGCAGATCTCGTCGCTCTCGCCGTGGTACTGGCGGCGCTCGCTGTGGCCGACGGCCACGTACGTGCAGCGCAGCTTGGCGAGCATGGGGCCGGAGATCTCACCGGTGTACGCGCCGGAGTCGTGCGCCGAGATGTCCTGGGCGCCGTACTTGATCTTCAGCTTGTCGCCGTCGACCAGGGTCTGCACGGAGCGCAGGTCGGTGAAGGGCGCCAGGACAGCGACCTCGACGTCCTCGTAGTCCTTGTCGGCCAGGGCGAAGGAGAGCTTCTGGACGTGGGCGATGGCCTCAAGGTGGTTGAGGTTCATCTTCCAGTTGCCCGCCATCAGCGGGGTGCGGGTGGTCATGAAAGGTCAGTCCTCCAGTGCGGCGAGGCCGGGAAGCGTCTTGCCCTCGAGGTATTCGAGACTCGCGCCGCCACCGGTCGAAATATGTCCGAAAGCATTCTCGTCGAAGCCCAGGATGCGAACGGCCGCGGCGGAGTCGCCACCGCCGACGACGCTGAAGGCCGACGAGTCGACGAGCGCCTGGGCGACCGCGCGGGTGCCGTCGGCGAAGTCGGGGTGTTCGAAGACGCCCATCGGGCCGTTCCAGAAGACGGTGGCCGCGTCGGCGAGCTTCGATGCGTAGAGCTTGTTGGTCTCCGGTCCGTTGTCCAGCCCCATCTGGCCGGCCGGCATGGCGTCGGCGGCGACGGTGGTGGGGTGGGCCGGGGCCTTGGTCTTCAGGTCCGGGAAGGACGGGGCGACCACGACGTCGACGGGGAGGACGAACTCCACGCCCTTCTCTTCGGCCCGACGCAGGTACTCCTGGACGGCCGGGATCTGGTCCTCCTGGAGCAGCGAGCTGCCGACCTCGTGGCCCTGGGCCTTGAGGAAGGTGTATGCCATGCCGCCGCCGATGAGGATGCGGTCGGCCCGCTCCAGCAGGTGGTCGATCACGCCGAGCTTGTCGGAGACCTTGGCGCCGCCGAGGACGACCGCGTACGGCCGCTTGACGTCGGTGGTGAGCTTCTTCAGGACGCCGACCTCGGTGGCGATGAGGTAGCCCGCGTAGTGCGGGAGCCGGGCCGGGAGGTCGAAGACCGAGGCGTGCTTGCGGTGCACGGCGCCGAAGCCGTCGCCCACGTAGATGTCCGCGAGCTCGGCCAGCTGATCGGCGAAGGCGCCGCGCTCGGCGTCGTCCTTGGACGTCTCGCCGGCGTTGAAGCGGAGGTTCTCGATGACCGCGACCTGGCCGTCGGCGAGACCGGCGACCGCGGCGCGGGCGGACTCGCCGACCGTGTCGGTGGCGAAGGCGGCCTCGGCTCCGAGGAGTTCGCCCACGCGTGCGGCGGCGGGCGCCAGCGAGAAGGCCGGGTCCGGGGCGCCCTTGGGGCGGCCGAGGTGCGAGGCGACGACGACGCGCGCGCCGGCCTCGGCGAGCTTGGCGATCGTCGGGACGACGGCGCGGATACGGCCGTCGTCGGTGATCGTGGTGCCGTCCAGCGGCACGTTGAGGTCGGCACGGACGAATACCCGCTTGCCCGCGACCCCTTCGGCGAGAAGTTCGTCGATCGTCTTCATCTGGTCTTCCGTTACTCCTTGCAAGGACGGATGAACATGCTAAGGGGCTCGACCTGCGCTCCATTGCGCCGGTCGAGCCCCTTCGCTTACATCGATGTGCCTGCCGGCCCGAGGATCAGAGCTGCTCGCCGACGAAGACCGTGAGGTCGACGAGGCGGTTGGAGTAGCCCCACTCGTTGTCGTACCAGCCGAGGATCTTCACCGTGGTGCCCTCCTGGACCATGGTCAGGGAGGAGTCGAAGGTGCAGGACGACGGGTCGCCGACGATGTCCGAGGAGACGATCGGGTCCTCGGTGTACGTCAGGAAGCCCTTGAGGGCGCCGTCGTCGGAGGCCTTCTTGAACGCGGCGTTGACCTCGTCCTTGGTGACCTCGCGCTGGAGGGTGACGACCAGGTCGGTGGCGGAGCCGGTCGGGACCGGGACGCGCATCGCGATGCCGTCGAGCTTGCCCTTGAGCTGCGGGAGGACCAGGGCGGTGGCCTTGGCGGCGCCGGTGGTGGTCGGGATGATGTTCTCGGCGGCGGCGCGGGCGCGACGCAGGTCCGAGTGCGGGAAGTCCAGGATCCGCTGGTCGTTGGTGTACGCGTGGACCGTCGTCATCAGGCCCTTGACGATGCCGAAGTTCTCGTCGAGAACCTTGGCCATCGGCGCCACACAGTTGGTGGTGCAGCTGGCGTTGGAGATGACGTTGTGGTTGGCCGCGTCGTACTGGTCCTGGTTGACGCCCATCACGATGGTGATGTCCTCGTCCTTGGCCGGAGCCGAGATGAGGACCTTCTTGGCGCCGCCCGCGATGTGCTTCTCGGCGTCGGCCTTCTTGGTGAAGATGCCGGTCGACTCGATGACGATGTCGACGCCCAGCTCACCCCAGGGGATGTCGGCCGGGTTGCGCTCGGAGAGCACCTTGACGGTGTGACCATCGACGGTGATGGTGTCGGCGGTGTGGCTGACCTCTGCCTTGAGACGACCCAGAATGGTGTCGTACTTCAGCAGGTGGGCCGTGGTCGCAGTGTCACCCAGGTCGTTGACAGCCACGATCTCGATGTCCGCACCCTGCTCGAGCAGCGCGCGGAAGTAGTTGCGACCGATGCGGCCGAAGCCGTTGATGCCTACGCGGATCGTCACGAACCGATCTCCTCGTTAGGTACGCCGGTTTTCGACGCCGGCGAGTTGTATAGGGATGTCCCCGACCGCTTCCGACCCTACCTCTCCGAGGGCCCGGGGGTGACATCGAGAGGGCCACCGCACGCCACCGGTTACGACCGGAGATCCGTACTCGCCAGTAGGAGTACGGACCTCCGTTTCGCCCGTCGGGGCCAACGTCCCCTGCCCGTCGCCGAGTCAGCCGACCAGGCCGTCGGCGAGCTCCTCGCTGAGGGTCGACTCGGTCCCCGGGATGCCCAGATCCTGGGCCCGCTTGTCGGCCATCGCCAGCAGCCGGCGGATCCGACCGGCGACCGCGTCCTTGGTCAGCGGCGGGTCGGCGAGCGCGCCCAGCTCCTCCAGGGAGGCCTGCTTGTGCTCCATGCGGAGCCGTCCCGCGGCGGCCAGGTGCTCGGGGACCTCCTCGCCGAGGATCTCCAGCGCGCGCCCCACCCGGGCCCCGGCGGCGACCGCGGCACGGGCCGAGCGGCGCAGGTTCGCGTCGTCGAAGTTGGCGAGCCGGTTGGCCGTGGCGCGGACCTCGCGCCGCATCCGGCGCTCCTCCCAGGCGAGCACCGCGTCGTGCGCGCCGAGCCGGGTCAGCAGGGCGCCGATCGCGTCGCCGTCGCGGACGACCACCCGGTCCACGCCGCGCACCTCACGGGCCTTGGCCGCGATGGAGAGCCGACGCGCCGCCCCGACCAGGGCGAGGGCCGCCTCCGGCCCCGGGCAGGTGACCTCCAGCGAGGAGGAGCGGCCGGGCTCGGTGAGCGAGCCGTGGGCGAGGAACGCTCCGCGCCAGGCCGCCTCGGCGTCGCAGGTGGCCCCCGAGACCACCTGCGGGGGCAGCCCGCGGATCGGGCGGCCGCGGCCGTCCACCAGACCGGTCTGGCGGGCCAGCTGGTCGCCGCCCGCCACCACCCGTACGACGAAGCGCGAGCCGCGGCGCAGCCCGCCGGGGGCCATCACGATCAGCTCCGAGCTGTGCCCGAAGATCTCCAGGATGTCGCGCTTGAGACGGCGGGCGGCGTTGCCGGTGTCCAGCTCCGCCTCGATCACAATCCGCCCGCTCACCAGGTGCAGGCCGCCCGCGAAC
The DNA here is from genome assembly GCF_044768525.1 of Streptomyces sp. NPDC091287. NCBI lineage: Bacteria > Bacillati > Actinomycetota > Actinomycetes > Kitasatosporales > Streptomycetaceae > Streptomyces > Streptomyces sp. NPDC091287. The sequence continues at coordinate 40,166 of NZ_JBIVUV010000033.1, read as the reverse complement.
CGAAGAATCGCCGAGACCTCTGCTTTCCTGCAGCAGGTCCGGGTGACGGGAAGATGAGAGATTTCGTTCTTCACCGCTGGCGTCATCGCCATGGGCCGATCCTTCCATGCATCCGAAAAATACGGTCGTACGCGGCGGCCAACAGCTCCTGATCATGGACCGGAACGCCGTCGGGCGATGCCACCGGCGCCAGCTCGACCGCGGCTCCGAGCCGTAGTGCGGCATCGGCGAGTGACTCACGGTCGGGCACGGCGGCCTCATCGGCCAGCACCACGTCCAAGGCGAGTTTAGGGGCGTGTCGCCCCAAAACCTCCAAATGACGCTGCGGTGAGAAGCCTTCTGTTTCACCGGGCTGGGGTGCGAGGTTCAACGAGAGGACCTTGCGGGCCTTCGTGGTGACCAGCGCGTCGAGCAGTTCCGGCACGAGCAGGTGCGGGATCACCGAGGAGAACCAGGAGCCGGGGCCGAGCACCACCCAGTCGGCGTCCAGGACCGCTGCCACGGCTTCCGGGACGGCCGGCGGGTCGGGCGGGACCACGTGCACGGACTGCACCTCGCCGGGCGTGAGTGCCACCGTGGCCTGGCCGCGCACGGTGACGATCGCGTCGGGCAGCTCGGGGTCGTGGCCCTTGACCAGCGCCTGGAGCTCCAGCGGGACGGCCGACATCGGCAGCACTTGCCCGTGCGCGCCGAGCAGCTTGCCGACCAGGTCGAGCGCCTGTACGTGGTCGCCGAGCTGCTCCCAGAGGGCCACGATCAGCAGATTGCCGACCGCGTGCTCGTGGAGGTCGCCCTTGGACTCGAAGCGGTGCTGGATGACCCGGGACCAGGTGCGGCCCCAGTCGTCGTCGCCGCACAGCGCGGCGAGCGCCTTGCGGAGGTCGCCGGGGGGCAGCACGCCCAGCTCCTCGCGCAGCCGGCCGCTGGAGCCGCCGTCGTCGGCGACGGTGACCACGGCCGTGAGATCGCCGGTGATCCGGCGCAGCGCCGCCAGGGACGCCGAGAGCCCCATGCCGCCGCCGAGCGCGACGACCTTGGGCTGAGCACCGCGTTTGCGGCCGGAGAGCGCCGAGGTGGCGCGGCTCAGGCGTCGCATCCGCAGATTGCGTCCGGTCACTCTCGCCCCATGTCGCGGTGGACGAGGACGGTCTCGACGCCTTCGGCGGCAAGGCGGGCCGAGAGCTTCTCCGACATGGCGACGGAGCGGTGCTTGCCGCCGGTGCAGCCGACGGCGATGGTCACGTACCGCTTGCCCTCGCGGCGGTAGCCGGCGGCGATCAGCTGGAGCAGCTCGGTGTACTGGTTGAGGAACTCCTTGGCGCCCGGCTGGTCGAAGACGTAGTCGGACACCTCCTCGTTGACGCCGGTGAAGGGGCGCAGCTCGGGGACCCAGTGCGGGTTGGGCAGGAAGCGGCAGTCGACGACCAGGTCGGCGTCGACGGGCAGGCCGTACTTGTAGCCGAAGGACATCACCGTGGCGCGCAGCTCCGGCTCCGACTCGCCCGCGAACTGGGCGTCCATCTTGGCCCGCAGCTCGTGCACGTTGAGGCTGGAGGTGTCGATGACCAGGTCGGCGTCGCCGCGCAGCTCGCGCAGCAGGTCACGCTCGGCCGCGATGCCGTCGACGATACGGCCGTCGCCCTGGAGGGGGTGCGGTCGGCGGACGGACTCGAAGCGGCGCACGAGGGCGTCGTCGGAGGACTCCAGGAAGACGATCCGCCGGGTGACGTGCTTGGACTCCAGGTCCGCGAGGGATTCGCGGAGGTTGTCGAAGAAGCGCCGGCCGCGTACGTCGACGACGACGGCGATCCGGGCCACGTTGCCCTGCGAGCGGGCGCCGAGCTCCACCATGGTGGGGATCAGCGCGGGCGGCAGGTTGTCGACGACGAACCAGCCGAGGTCCTCCAGACACTTGGCGGCGGTGCTGCGGCCGGCGCCCGACATCCCGGAGATGATCACCAGCTCGGGGATGGCCGCCTCACCCGTCTCGTTCGGGGTGTTCGTACTCACGTCTGCTGCTCCGTCTGCTCGGTCGGTGTCGATGTCGGTGTCTGCGGTGTTCTGTGCGGTCTCGTGGCTGTTCTCGGTCATGAGCTGCCCCCGTCGTCCTCTTCAATGATCTCTCCTGTTGCCGTGTTCACGGCAGGTGCCGCGGGAGTGGTCGAGGCGAGGGCGGCGGCCACCGATTCCGCCGTCCTTCGCCCTATCCCGGGGACCTCGCAGATCTCGTCGATTGTCGCCTGCCTGAGCTTCTTCACCGAGCCGAAATGCTTGATGAGCGCCTGCTTCCGGGTCTCGCCGAGGCCGGTCACGTCGTCGAGGGGGCTGCTGCGGATGCGCTTGGCGCGTTTGGCGCGCTGGTAGGTGATGGCGAAGCGGTGGGCCTCGTCGCGGACGCGCTGGAGGAGGTAGAGGCCCTCGCTGGAGCGGGGCAGGACGACGGGGTCGTCGTCATCGGGGAGCCAGACCTCTTCCAGGCGCTTGGCGAGGCCGCAGACCGCGATGTCGTCGATACCCAGCTCGTCCAGGGCGCGCTTGGCTGCGGCGACCTGGGGCTGCCCGCCGTCGACGACGACGAGTTGCGGCGGGTAGGCGAACCGCTTGCGGCGGCCGTCGTCCTCCCGGGGCTCGGGCTCGTCGTCCGGGGAGGCGGCGGTGAGGTCCGGGGCGGGGACGGGGCCGGTGGCGGCGGGGACGGGGCCGGTGGCGGCGGGGACCGGAGCAGGGCCGGGGACACCGGGAACGGGGCCGGTGGCGCCGGGAACGGGGCCGGTGGCGCCGGGGGCGGCCTCCGGCGTCTCCTCCCACTCCCCCGTGCGTTCCTTGTCCTGGAGGTAGCGCTTGAAGCGTCGGCCGATCACCTCGTGCATCGAGCGGACGTCGTCCTGGCCCTCGAACCCCTTGATCTGGAAGCGGCGGTACTCGCTCTTGCGGGCGAGGCCGTCCTCGAAGACGACCATGGAGGCCACCACGTCGTCGCCCTGGAGGTGGGAGATGTCGTAGCACTCGATGCGCAGCGGCGCGGTGTCCAGGCCCAGCGCCTCGGCGATCTCCTCCAGGGCGCGGGAGCGGGTGGTCAGGTCGGAGGCGCGCTTGGTCTTGTGCAGCCCGAGCGCCTGCTGGGCGTTGCGCTGGACGGTGACCATGAGGTCCTTCTTGTCGCCGCGCTGCGGGATGCGCAGGCTGACCTGGGAGCCCCGGCGCTCGGCGAGCCACTGGGAGACCGCTTCGGCGTCCTCGGGCAGGGCGGGGACCAGGACCTCCTTGGGGACGGCGTCGCCGCGCTCCTCCCCGTACAGCTGCTGGAGGGCGTGCTCGACGAGGCCGGAGGTGTCGACCGCCTCGACCTTGTCGGTGACCCAGCCGCGCTGGCCGCGCACCCGGCCGCCGCGCACGTGGAAGATCTGGAGGGCGGCCTCCAGCTCGTCCTCGGCGACGGCGATCAGGTCGGCGTCAGTGGCGTCGGCGAGGACGACGGCGCTCTTCTCCATGGCCCGCTTGAGGGCCTCGGCGTCGTCGCGGAGGCGGGCGGCCCGCTCGTACTCCATCTCCTCGGCCGCCAGCATCATGTCCTTCTCCAGGCGGCGGATGTACGTGCCCGTGCGGCCGGCCATGAAGTCGCAGAAGTCCTCGGCCAGCTCCCGGTGTTCCTCGGGGGTGACCCGGCCGACGCAGGGGGCCGAGCACTTGCCGATGTAGCCCAGCAGGCAGGGGCGGCCGGTGCGCGCGGCGTTCTTGAAGACGCCGGCGGAGCAGGTGCGGACGGGGAAGACGCGGAGCATCAGGTCGACGGTCTCGCGGATCGCCCAGGCGTGGCCGTACGGACCGAAGTAGCGCACGCCCTTCTTCTTGGCGCCGCGCATGACCTGGACGCGGGGGAACTCCTCGTTGAGCGTGACCGCGAGGTAGGGATAGCTCTTGTCGTCCCGGTACTTGACGTTGAACCGGGGGTCGAACTCCTTGATCCAGGAATACTCCAGCTGGAGCGCCTCGACCTCGGTGGAGACGACCGTCCACTCGACGGAGGCGGCGGTGGTGACCATCGTGCGCGTACGCGGATGGAGGCCCGCCAGGTCCTGGAAGTAGTTGGCCACGCGTTGGCGCAGGTTCTTTGCCTTCCCGACGTAGATCACCCGGCGGTGCTCGTCGCGGAATTTGTAGACCCCCGGGGAGTCGGGGATCTGTCCCGGCTTGGGGCGGTAGCTGGAGGGGTCTGCCATGTCTCACACCCTACTTGCGGGCAGTGACAGCGCGTCGTCCTCCGGTGTTGCCGGGGGCGGTGCCCGCGCTCCGGGGTGCCGTGCGGTGTTCGCACCCCGGAGCGCGGGCCTGTGGGCCGGTGGAGCCGCCGCTCAGGCGTCCGTGCCCGGGGATCGCCCGGCACGGTTCCGGCGGCGCAGCGCGGCGGCCCCGCAGAGGGCCAGGGCGAGCAGTGCCCCGGCCCCCGCGGTCGTGGACACGGCGGTCAGGGCCGTGTCCGGCGAGCCGGAGGCCGGGCCGGCGAGCGCGGGGCTCCCGGCGGTGTCCGGGGCCAGGTCCGCGGCCGGACCCCGGACCGGGCCGGGGGCGGCCGCCGGGGCGCTCCCGGTGCCGGTGACCGCGTCGGGGCCGTAGCCGCCGGCCTTGCCGGAGCGGGCGTATCCGGAGCCGGGCAGCTTGTCGCCGTACGCCTCCTGGACCCGGGTCCGGTAGGCGCTGAGCTCGGTGCCGCGGGCGCCCACGGCGGCCTTCGCGTCCTCGTCCAGCGGGAGTACCCGGGAGCCGTCGTGGACGTACCAGGCGTCGATCTGCGGTTCGCGGAACACGGTGCCGCCGGGGAGCGCGCGGGCCCCCTGCGCGGTGTAGCGGGCCTCGTCGTCGCCGGTGGCGATGTTCACCACCTGCCACCGGTCGTCCCCGTCCGCCCCGGGGACGGTCCACAGGGAGGCCTTCTGGCCGTCGGAGGAGACGGCGGTGCTGGCCAGGTAGTCCAGGGTGCTCGGGGCGGCCCCGGGCTTTCCGGCGACGAAGGCGGCGGAGAGCGTGCGGACGGGGACGGTCCTCCCCTCGATCCTGGGCGCGCTCGCCGCCCTGCTCACCGCGCCCTCCCGGGCGAAGAACCGGGACAGGGTGTCCAGGGTCGCGGGCTCGATGGCGGCCTCGTGGGCGGCTTCGAGGGTGGCGGCGGTCAGTTTCGGCGGGGCCGCCCGGCCGTCGTCGGCGAGGGCGGGAGCGGCGGCGGTGAAGAGGGCGGCGCCGGTGAGGGCGGTGGCGACGGCGATACGCCGGGTGGTGGAGTTCATGACCTCACGCCCCGATCCGGTAGAGCGAGTGGGTCCAGGAGAACTCGTTGTTGTTGACGTACCAGGCGTGCGAGGCCCAGTTGTAACGGTCGCTGGAGGGCCACGGATCGCCCCAGTAGACCCAGCTGTTGGCGTCGTCGTACCCGTAGATGACATGCATGTGGCCGCCGCCGGACGACCACTGGATTCGGGTCTCGATGGGGCGCTGGGCGGATATCTCGGCCTGCACGGTCGGGTAGCGCAGCCAGCCGGTGACGTAGCTTCCGGGCCTGACCCCGGCCCAGGACAGTCCGGTCTGGACGTTGCCGAGGGTGGCCTGCGAGTTGGGGCACTGGGAGTTCTGGCCGCGGTTGAAGGCGGCGTTGCAGAACTGGTTCTGGGAGTAGTTGCGGCCGAACCAGGCGGCGATGGTGTTGCCGCCGGCCGCCCAGCACCAGTTGGTCTGCTGTTGCGCCTGCATGGTGATGTCGAGCCGCTGGGCGGCGGCGACGGTGGAGCCCGCCCCGTCCGGGGACTGGGCGGCGGTGGCGGTGGCGGTGCCCGCGGGGACGGCGAGCAGGACGGCGGCCAGGAGGGCGGTGAACGAGAACCTTCCGGGCCTGACTCTTCGGTTGCGCATGGCGTTCCTCCCAATGCGGGGGTGGGGATCGGAGGAGCGCGTCCGGACGCTGACGATGAGCATCCGGCGTTGTCCGGAGCAGGTCAACACGCTTCAATGCGAGGTGACATCACGGTGTGAACGGCACGGCGCCCGTGTGAACGGCTCTGTCCCGGTCACCTGCTCCCCCGCATCCCCCGGGGGCCGGTGTCGCCACTCCCCACGTGAACGTTCACCGGAGGCCCGCCATGCGGCAGACCGAGACCGAACTGGCGCAGGTACTGCGGACCGGACCGTTCCATCTGGCGTTGCGCACCGCTCTGTCGGTGCGCGGGCTGCCGCTCCAGCGGGTGCAGCACCATCTGGCGCACCGGGGCGTCAAGCTCGGGGTGACCAGCCTCAGTTACTGGCAGCAGGGGGTGCGCCGGCCCCGGCGGGCCGAGTCGTTGCGGGCCGTTCGGGCGCTGGAGGAGGTGCTCGCGCTGCCGGACGACTCGCTGCTGCGACTGCTGCGCGACGGTGCTGCCCCGGCGGACGGGGACCGTCCGGCCGCCCGTTCGTACCGGTCGCTCATGGAGGCGTCGGGCTCGGTGGAGCGGCTCCTCGCGGCGATGGAGTCACCCGTGGACGGCGGCCTGCACACCGTGGGGCACCAGGAGCGGGTACGGATCGGGGCGCGGCGCGAGCTGGCGGGCCGCACGTCGCAGCACGTGGTGCGCGCGCACCGGGACGGCGTCGACCGCTATCTCGCGGTCCACCGGGGCGACCCCGGCTGCGACCCGTCGCGGATCGCGGTGCGGGCCCTGGAGAACTGCCGGGCGGGCCGGGTCCGCTGGGATCTGGACGCGGGGGTGCTGGTGGCGGAGCTGCTCTTCGACACCCGGTTGCGGGCCGGTGAGACGTACCTCTTCGGCTACGGCTTCGAGGACGGTACGGGCGGGATCGGCGGAGAGTACGTGCGCGGCTTCACCTTCGGGGGCGGGCAGTACGTGCTCCAGGTCGGCTTCGACGAGGCGGCGCTCCCGGTGCGGTGCCGCCGGTTCGCCCAGGCGTCGGCGGGGGCGGCGCGCGGGGCCCGCGAGGACCTCACGCTGACCGGCCGGCACCGGACCGTGCACCTGGTGGAGGAGAGCGTACGGCCCGGCCTGATCGGGGTCGACTGGGACTGGGAGTGAGGCCTCGCGCGACGACCGGCCTTCTGGCGCTGGGGCCCGGTTACGTGTCGGGCGCCGGGGCTCGGCCACGTATCGGGCGCCGGACCGCGATGACGCGTCAGGGCGCTGTCTGTTCCGCGTCAGGCGTCGGGGCCCGCGACGAGCTTTCCGCCCTCGGCGGTGACCGGGACGGCGGGGAGCGGCACGGTGGCCGGGCCCTTCACCGGCTTGCCGGTGGTCATGTCGAAGCGGCTGCCGTGGCAGGGGCAGTGGCCCTCGGTGCCCTCGACCTTGTCCAGGACACAGCCGCCGTGGGTGCACTGGGCGCTGAACGCCTTGTACTCGCCCTTCGCCGGGCAGACGACGACCACGCGCTGCTCGCGGTAGAGCTTGGCCCCGCCGACGGGTACCTCGGAGGCGGCCCCGAGGTCGACGGGGGCGGTGGGGGTGGGGTTCTTGGCGTGGCCGAGCTTGGACTCGGTGGAGCAGGCGGCCGCTCCCAGCCCGGCGGCGCCGGCGAGCGCGGCGCCCTTCAGCACGGTACGGCGGGCGGCGGGCAGGCCGGGCATGCGGACTCCACGGGGTTGTTGTTCGGGGTGGATCACGGTGGGGCTGGTTGTTCGGGGGGTGGATCACGGCGGATCCGCGTCGCCGGACAGGGCGGGGCGGCGACGGCGGCCCTGCGTGCCGGTGACAGAACCGACGATACCGGCGGGGATCGGAAGCCCTGCGACCGGGCCGGAGCGCCTGCCCGGACGGGCGACGGCGGCCCCCTTCGTGCTGTGGGGGCCGCCGCCGTCGGCGAGGGCCTGTCTGACCATTCCCGCCGTTGCCCGTAGGGCGGCCGCGCGGCAGGCGGGAATTCTCAGACAGGCCCGAGGGGCGAGCGGCTGCCGGGCCGGGCGACCGCTCGGGCCCCGTTCAGGCCTTGCGGGCGCGGGTGGTCTTCTTGGCGGCGGCCGTCCTGGTGGCGGCCTTGGCCGTACCCGCCTTGGCTCCCGTGGCGTTCGCCTTGGTCACCGCGGCCTTCTTGGCCGCGGCGGCCGTCTTCTTCGCCGGGGCGGTCTTGCGGGCGGCCGTCTTGCGGGCCGTTCCCCGCCCGGAGGGCACCGCGGCCTCGCTGATGCGGTCCGCGTCCAGGACGCCCTGGAGGAACTTACCGGTGTGACTGGCGGGGACCGAGGCGACCTGCTCCGGTGTCCCCTCGGCGACCACCAGACCACCGCCGTTGCCGCCCTCGGGGCCCATGTCGACGACCCAGTCGGCGGTCTTGATGACATCGAGGTTGTGTTCGATGACGATGACCGTGTTGCCCTTGTCCACCAGGCCGGAGAGCACGGTGATCAGCTTGCTGATGTCCTCGAAGTGCAGACCGGTGGTCGGCTCGTCCAGGACGTAGACCGTGCGGCCGGTGGAGCGCTTCTGGAGCTCGCTCGCCAGCTTGACGCGCTGCGCCTCACCGCCGGAGAGGGTCGGCGCGGACTGGCCGAGCCGCACATAGCCGAGGCCGACCTCGTTGAGCGTACGGAGGTGGCGGGCGATCGTGGGGACGGCCTCGAAGAAGTCCAGGCCCTCCTCGATGGGCATGTCCAGCACCTCGGCGATGGACTTGCCCTTGTAGTGGACCTCCAGGGTCTCCCGGTTGTAGCGCGCTCCGTGGCAGACCTCGCACGGGACGTACACGTCGGGCAGGAAGTTCATCTCGATCTTGATCGTGCCGTCGCCGGAGCAGTTCTCGCAGCGGCCGCCCTTGACGTTGAAGGAGAAGCGGCCCGGCAGATAGCCGCGCACCTTCGCCTCCATCGTCTCGGCGAAGAGCCGACGGACGTGGTCGAAGACTCCGGTGTACGTCGCCGGGTTGGACCGGGGGGTCCGGCCGATCGGCGACTGGTCGACGTGCACCACCTTGTCGACGAGGTCGTCACCGTCGACCCGGGTGTGGCGGCCGGGGACCGACTTGGCGCCGTTCAGCTCGCGGGCCAGGTGGGTGTAGAGGATGTCGTTGACCAAGGTCGACTTCCCTGACCCGGAGACGCCGGTGACGGCGGTGAGGACGCCGAGCGGGAAGGAGACGTCGATGTCGTGGAGGTTGTTCTCCCGGGCGCCGTGCACGGTGAGACGGCGGGCCGGGTCGACCGGGCGACGGATGTCGGGGGTCGGGATGGACCGCTTGCCGGAGAGATACTGGCCGGTGATGGACTCCTTGTTGGCCAGGAGCTCCTTGAGCGAGCCGGAGTGGACGACCTTGCCGCCGTGCTCACCCGCGCCGGGGCCGATGTCGACGACCCAGTCGGCGACCTTGATGGTGTCCTCGTCGTGCTCGACGACGATGAGCGTGTTGCCCATGTCGCGGAGCCGGACCAGGGTCTCGATGAGTCGGTGGTTGTCGCGCTGGTGCAGGCCGATGGACGGCTCGTCCAGGACGTACAGCACGCCGACCAGGCCGGAGCCGATCTGGGTCGCCAGCCGGATGCGCTGGGCCTCGCCGCCGGACAGGGTGCCGGCCGCGCGGTTCAGCGACAGATAGTCCAGGCCGACGTCGACGAGGAACTTCAGCCGCTCGTTGACCTCCTTGAGCACCCGCTCGGCGATCTTCTTGTCGCGGGCGTTCAGCTTGAGGCGGCCGAGGAACTCGGCGCACTCGCTGATCGACATCGCGGCGACCTCGGCGATGGACTTCTCCATGACCGTCACCGCGAGCACGATCGGCTTCAGCCGGGTGCCCTCGCAGGTGGGGCAGGGCACCTCGCGCATGTAGCCCTCGAACCGCTCCCGGCTGGAGTCGCTCTCGGCCTCGGTGTGGCGCCTCTTGACGAACTGCACCGCGCCCTCGAAGGCGGGGGTGGTGTAGGCGCGCTCGCGCCCGTAACGGTTGCGGTAGCGGACCTCGGTCTGGATCTTGTGGCCGAAGAGCAGGGCCTTCTTGGCCCGCTGCGGCAGCCCGGCCCAGGGGATGTCCGTACGGAAGCCGAGGGCTTCGGAGAGCGCGCCGATCAGGCGGCCGAAGTACTCCTTGGTGTGACCGTGGGACCAGGGGTGGATCGCGCCCTCGTCGAGGGACTTCTCCTCGTCCGGGACGATCAGCTCCGGGTCGACCTCCATGCGCGTGCCGATGCCGGTGCAGTCGGGGCAGGCGCCGAAGGGTGAGTTGAAGGAGAAGGAGCGCGGCTCCAGCTCCTCGAAGGAGAGGTCGTCGTACGGGCAGTAGAGGTGCTCGGAGAACATCCGCTCGCGCTCGGGGTCGTCCTCGGGGAGGTCGACGAAGTCGAGCACGACCATGCCGCCGGAGAGACCGAGCGCGGTCTCGACCGAGTCGGTCAGCCGGCGCTTGGCGCTGTCCTTGACGGTGAGGCGGTCGATGACCACCTCGATGGTGTGCTTCTCCTGCTTCTTGAGCGTGGGCGGCTCGGCGAGCTGGATGGTGGCGCCGTCGACCCTGGCCCGGCTGTAGCCCTTGGTCTGGAGGTCGGCGAAGAGGTCGACGAACTCGCCCTTGCGCTCGCGCACCAGCGGCGAGAGGACCTGGAAGCGGCTGCCCTCCGGCAGGCCGAGGACCTTGTCGACGATGGCCTGCGGCGACTGGCGGGAGATGGGGCGATGGCACTCGGGGCAGTGCGGCTTGCCGATCCTGGCGAAGAGCAGCCGGAGGTAGTCGTAGACCTCGGTGATGGTGCCGACCGTCGAGCGCGGATTGCGCGAGGTCGACTTCTGGTCGATGGAGACGGCCGGCGAGAGACCTTCGATGAAGTCGACGTCCGGCTTGTCCATCTGGCCGAGGAACTGCCGGGCGTACGAGGAGAGCGACTCGACGTAGCGGCGCTGCCCCTCGGCGAAGATCGTGTCGAACGCGAGGGACGACTTGCCCGACCCGGAGAGCCCGGTGAAGACGATGAGGGAGTCGCGGGGCAGGTCGAGCGAGACGTTCTTCAGGTTGTGCTCGCGCGCGCCACGGACGATGAGACGGTCGGCCACGCCGGTCCGCACCTTTCTAGAGAGAAGCGGGGGAACTGAGCCCCTCTCCCAGGGTATGGGGGGCGCCACAGTGGTGTAAGAAGCTTTCGATTCCGAGCGTATAGCACGCACATTCGATTTACGGCCGCCCTCGGACTCCTTCACCCGAATGAGTGGCAGAGCTAGGCTCGGCCGTATGATTGATCATGCGCACGACCTGGGAGCTGTACGCGAAGCGACCGAACGACTGCTCGACGCAGTCGGCAAACTGGACAACGCCGCTGTCGCCGAGCCGTCACGGTTGCCCGGATGGAGTCGGGGCCATGTTCTGGCCCACCTCTCACGTAACGCCGACGCGATCGGAAATGTTCTCCGGGGACTCCCGATGTACGCGAGCAGCGAAACCCGGGATGCCGACATCGCCGACGGCGCCCCCCGCCCGGCGGCCGAGCAGCTGACCGATCTGCGGGAGAGCGCGGACGGCTTCCTGGCGGCCGCCGCCGAACCCGCCGACTGGTCCCGTACGGTCACCCTGCGCAACGGGGTGACGGACTCCGCGGCCCGGGTGCCCTTCCGGCGCTGGGTCGAGGTGGAGCTGCACCACGTCGACCTGGACGTCGGCTACGAGCTGGAGGACCTGCCCGCGGAGTTCGTCTCGCGGGAGATCGCCTTCCTGACCGAGCGCTTCCTGGGCAACCAGGAGGTACCCGCCACGGCGCTGACCGACCTGGACGGCCGCACCTGGAGCACCGGCGGCGGGCCGCCGAGCGCCCTGGTGACGGTGCAGGGGCCCGCCGCCGAGCTGCTGGGCTGGCTCTGCGGGCGCCGTGACGGCGCCGCCCTGACCGTGGCCGGGGGCCCCTTGCCCGCACTGCCCCCGCTATAGGCTGAGCCGTATGACGTACAGCGGAGCGGTGAAGGTCGGCGGACCGGCGAGCGTGCACGAACTGGCGGATCTGATGATCTCCAAGGTCGCCGTCGGCGGGATGAACAACAACGCCTATCTGCTGCGCTGCCGGGCGACCGGCGAGCAGCTGCTGATCGACGCGGCCGCCGAGCCGGCGACCCTGCTCGCGCTGGTCGGTGACGACGGGATCGCCTCCGTCGTCACCACACATCAGCACGGGGACCACTGGCAGGCGCTGGCCCAGGTGGTCGGGGCCACCGGCGCCCGGACGTACGCGGGCCGCTACGACGCCGAGGGCATCCCGGTCCCGACCGACGTCCTGGTCGAGGACGGCGACACGATCACCGTCGGCCGGGTCGGGCTGACCGCCCGCCATCTGGTCGGTCACACGCCGGGCTCCATCGCCCTGGTCTACGACGACCCGCACGGCGCCCCGCATCTCTTCACCGGGGACTGCCTCTTCCCCGGCGGGGTCGGGAACACGAACCAGGATCCGAAGGCGTTCGCCAGCCTCCTGAACGACGTCGAGACGAAGCTGTTCGACCGGCTGCCCGACGAAACGTGGGTCTACCCGGGCCACGGGCACGACACGACGCTCGGCGACGAGCGGCCCCAGCTGCCCGAGTGGCGCGCCCGCGGCTGGTAGGCCGCGCGCCTCTCTCCGGCGCGTATCCCTCGTACGCGTACACAGCAGCGGCCGGGGCGGACGGCCTTCGCCGTACCGCCCCGGCCGCTGCCGGAGTGTCCCTGTGCCGCTCCGGGCGGCCCCGGGTCAGCTGTTGATGCTCTTGCTGTCCTCTTCGGACGGGCCGGCGGTCTCCGCCTTCCGGGCCTCCTCCGTCTCGGCCTCGGCCATCTTCTTGCTGGCGATGAGGCTGGTGATCGTGGTGATCACCAGGACGCCGCAGATGACGGCGAGGGAGAAGGGGATGGAGACGACGGGCACGTGCACGCCGTTCTCGTGCAGGGCGTGCAGCACCAGCTTGACGCCGATGAAGCCGAGGATCACCGACAGGCCGTAGCTGAGGTGGACCAGCTTCTTCAGCAGACCGCCGATGAGGAAGTACAGCTGGCGCAGCCCCATCAAGGCGAACGCGTTGGCGGTGAAGACGATGTACGGATCCTGAGTCAGGCCGAAGATCGCCGGGATGGAGTCCACCGCGAACAGCACGTCGGTCATGCCGATGGCGAGCATGACCACCATGAGCGGGGTCATGACGCGCTTGCCGTTGTTCCGGATGAAGAGCTTCGTGCCGTGGTACTTGTCGGCGACACCGAAGCGGTGCTCGATCGACTTCAGGAGACGGTTCTCCTCGAAGTCGTCCTCCTCCTCGTCGGCCCGGGCCTCCTGGATGAGCTTCCAGGCGGTGTAGATCAGGAACGCGCCGAAGATGTAGAACACCCACGAGAAGTTCGCGATCACAGCGGCACCGGCGGCGATGAAGATCGCCCGGAGCACCAGGGCGATCAGTACACCGATGAGCAGCACGCGCTGCTGAAGCTGAGAGGGCACCGCGAACTTCGCCATGATCAGGACGAAGACGAAGAGGTTGTCGACGCTCAGCGACTTCTCTGTGATGAATCCTGCGAAGAACTCGCCGGAGGCCTGGCTCTCACCGACGACCGCGAGTCCGGCTCCGAAGAGCACGGCCAGCGCGATCCAGACGATCGTCCAGATACCGGCTTCCTTGGTCGACACGTCATGGGGCTTGCGCCCGATGAAGAAGTCGACGGCGATCAGGGTTGACAGACCAACGATGGTCAGGACCCATACGGTCCATGAAACGTCCACTGCGCCTCCGGCAGTTCGCTACGGCTACTTATCAGCGTCGTCGCTGCCGGAGGTCTCTTCCACCCTTGCACGCGCTACGCGTGCCTGGACCGGCGCCCCGGGACCGATAACGGTCCGTATTGACGGGACGTCGCGTAAGGAGTACTCCCCTCCGTTCCCCGAACAGTACAGGCAACACCAAGTAAAGGTAAAGGAAAGGGTAAAGAGTTCGTCAAAACCGCAGGTGAGGGACTGGCTACCGCATCAGCGGCCAGCGGCTCGACGGGCGGCTGCCACCGCCGCGAGCACCTGTTCCAGGACGCGGCTGCCCGGCGGGACCGCCAACGGCTCGTACGTCCAGGCATGCCCGACCCACGGATCGGCGAGGTGGCTGTCGGCTACCGGGGTGATCCGCAATAGCGAACGCCACAGCGGGTCGAGCACCGGCCCGTACGCACTGGCCTCCTCCCGGTCCGCGACCATCAGGAGGTGCACCCCGACCGCGGGGCCCTCGTCGGCGAGATAGCGGAGCTGGGTGACGGCCCGGTCGTCGAAGCCGTGCGGGAAGTCGTTGACCACCAGCAGCTGCTCGCCGGTGTCCAGATCGGGCGGAAGCGAATCGGCCGCCCCGGCCCGCACCGCCATCTGCACCAGGTCCACCCGCCGCGTGAGGTGGGCGAGGACCGAGGCCACTCCCCCGGGTCCGGCGGCGGGCGGTCCGGCGAGGACGCCCGCGTCGACCAGCGGCGCGAGCGGGCCGGCCGCGGCGCCCGCCGGGTCGATGACGTGCACCGAGAACTCACCGGGGGGATACACCGCGAGCAGCCGCGCCGCGTGGGCGACCGCGGTCTCCATGGCGAGCCGGCGCAGCCGGTCCGTGTCCATCAGGGCGGCCACCTCGGACGCCGTCCGTCCGCTGTCCACCCAGATCCCACGCTCCAGCGGCAGCCGGACGAGCAGCGGGACGCGCAGGTCGGGGCGCTCGGGAAGGTGGAGGTCGCCGATGCGCAGCGCCATCGGTATCTCCATGGGGACGCGGTGGGCGTGCCAGACGGGGTTGCCCCAACCGGCGTACGCGGCCGGGAGCGCGGGCTCGACGACGGCCGCCTCTGCGGCCAGCTGGGCCAGATCGCGGTCGAGGGCCTCCCTGGCCCGGGACGTCAGCTCGTCGCGCTTTGTACGGGCCCCCTCGCGGGCACGGTCGCCCGCGCCCCCGAGACGGTTGCGCGGGTCGGACAGGGCCCGGTCGAGCTCCTGGTCCATGCGGGACTCGGCGAAGTCCACGGCGCTGCGGTAGGCGGCGACGGCGCGGGCCAGATCCTCGAACATGCCCCAGATCTGGTTGTAGAGGCGCTCGTCCATCGACCAGCCGGTGGCGTCCCCGGCGACCGGCTGCGCGGCCTGTCCGGGCTGGGCCGGCGGCGCGGTGGGCGGGGGCGAAGGGGGCGCGGCGTGCTGCCGCCGCGGGTGCGCGTAGTTGATGGGGCCGTCGGCGGCGGGTCCTGCGGCGGCCGGGCCCGGGGCGGTGTGCGGCTGGGGGGTGGTGGCCGGGTCGGTCAGCGGCTCGGGGCGCTCCGGGGCCGCGGGCGGCGTGGGTGGCGTGGGCGGGCGGTGGTCAGCGGAGCCCGTCGCGTGCCGTACGCGGTCGCCTTCCTGGGTCCGGGGCGGCGGCGCCACCGAGCGGGCCATGCCCCGGGTGACGGCCTCCTGAATGGATCCGGCCAGTCCGGTGGCCTCGTCCACGCCCTGGTCGGCGAGCATCTCGGCGAGCCCGCCGGCGTACCCCTGTCCCACGGCGCGGACCTTCCAGGCGTCCTGGCGGCGGTAGAGCTCCAGGGCGCTGACCGCGGACTCGGCGTCCAGGCCGGTGAGCGTGAAGGTGGCGATCTCGGCGCCGTCGAGCCCGGTGACGGCGACGAAGGGGGCGGGAACGGCGCCGAACCGCGCCGGGCCGCCCGCTCCGACGGGGAGCGCGAGCAGCACGGTGACCCGGTGGGCGCCGGCGGGCAGTGCCTCCAGATCGACGGCGAGACGGTGATCGGCCGCCGCCTGCTGGGAGACCTCAAGACCGGGGAGCTGGGGCGAGCCGGGGTGGGCGATCCACTCGACGCCGCGCACCGTGCCCCGTTCGTCGCCGAGGGTGGCTCCGGCCACGACGGGCGTGCCCGCCGATACCCGGATCTCCAGACGGGTCTGGGGCAAGGTGTGGTTCTGCCCCCGGACCAGTTCGGCCGTCATTGCCCTGTCCCCCTCGACGATGGCCCGCGCGTCGGTGGGCGCGGTGCCGTGCGGTGCCGTGTTCTGCCGTTCCGTGCGTGGCCGCGTTCGTGTGTGCCGTGTCTGGCCGTGTACGTACGTGTGTGCCGTGCGCGGTCGTGTACGTGCGTGCGCGGTCGTGTACGTGCGGGTGTGCCCTGTTGCCTGTGCGTGCCGCCGTGTGGGGCAGCTCCCGGCGGTGGGTGCCTCCGGGAGCTGCTCCTGGCCGTTCCGGTGCCGGCCGTGCCGGACCGGTGCGGGTCCTACAGGTGAGGGAGGATCGACGGCATCAGGTCCTGGAAGGTGCGGCCGTTGGCCGGGTTCCCGAGGGCCGTCATCTGCCATCCGCTGCCCGCGCGGTGCACCTTCGCCATGATCTGGGCGGTGTACTGGCCGCCGCCGTCGAGCGTGTACCGGGCGAGCTCCTGGCCGTTGGTCTCGTCGACGATGCGGCAGAAGGCGTGTCGGACCTCCTGGAACGTCTGCCCGGTGAAGGAGTTCACCGTGAAGACGATCTGGTCGATGTGGACCGGAATGCGCTGGAGGTCGACGAGGATCGCCTCGTCGTCGCCGCCGGAGCCGGCGCCGCCGACCAGGTTGTCACCGGTGTGCTTGACCGAGCCGTCATCGCTGACGAGGTGGCGGAAGAACACGACGTCGACCGGCTGCTTGTCGGCGAAGAGCACCGCCGAGGCGTCCAGGTCGACCTCGCGGGTGCGCGAACCGAACAGGCCGCGGCGCGGAGCCGCCTGCCAGCCGAGCCCCATCCGTACCGCGGTCAGGGTCCCCCCGTCGCTCTTCTGCAGGCTGATGGCCTGACCCTTGGTCATATTGACCGTCACGCGCTGTCCCCTCTCGGCATTGCCCCGCAACCATCCGTGTGCGGTTTCCCCGCACCCTACGCATTCCACCCCGGGCGGCAGCAGGCTCGGCCCGTTTTTGTGTCGGTCTTGCAACACACCCGGCGCGGCATGCCCGGCGCATCGGAACTCCGCCGGAGTCGCACCGGAAACCGCGCCGGAACCGGCGCGGGACCGGCACACGTCAGCGGCGATCCCGCGCCCGCCTGGTCACCTGGTCACCGGGATCAGGCGAGGCCCGCTTCCTTCATCTGGCGCAGTTCCTTCTTCAGTTCACCGACCTCGTCGCGCAGCCGGGCGGCCACCTCGAACTGCAGGTCCGCGGCGGCGGCCCGCATCCGCTCGGTCATCTCCTCGATGATCCCGGCCAGTTCGGTCGCGGGCCGGTCGCTGAGCACCGCGCCGGGCGAGGCCGCCCTCCCCTTCGCCCCGCCCTTGGCGGCCTTGGAACCGAGCGCGGGCACCGGCGTCTTGGCCTCCTTGCCCTGCCGGTAGCCGGTGCCGAGGAGCTGCTCGGTGTCGACCTCCTCGCGGGCGATGGTCGCGACGATGTCGTTGATCTTCTTACGCAGCGGCTGCGGGTCGAGGCCGCGCTCGGTGTTGTACGCGACCTGCTTCTCGCGGCGGCGGTTCGTCTCGTCGATCGCCTGCGCCATGGCCGGGGTGATCTTGTCGGCGTACATGTGGACCTGGCCGGAGACGTTACGGGCGGCGCGGCCGATGGTCTGGATGAGCGAGGTGCCGGAGCGCAGGAAGCCCTGCTTGTCGGCGTCGAGGATGGCCACGAGGGACACCTCGGGAAGGTCGAGGCCCTCGCGCAGGAGGTTGATGCCGACGAGCACGTCGTACTCGCCGGAGCGCAGCTCGCGCAGCAGCTCGATGCGGCGCAGCGTGTCGACGTCGCTGTGCAGATAGCGGACCTGGATGCCGAGCTCCAGGAAGTAGTCGGTGAGGTCCTCCGACATCTTCTTGGTGAGCGTGGTGACCAGGACCCGCTCGTCGCGCTCGACGCGCTTGCGGATCTCGTGGACCAGGTCGTCGATCTGGCCCTCGGTGGGCTTGACCACGACCTCGGGGTCGACGAGGCCGGTGGGGCGGATGATCTGCTCGACGAACCCGTCGCCGCGCGAGAGCTCGTACTTCCCCGGGGTGGCGGAGAGGTACACCGTCTGGTCGATCCGCTTCAGGAACTCCTCCCACTTCAGCGGCCGGTTGTCCATCGCGGACGGCAGCCGGAAGCCGTGGTCGACGAGGGTCCGCTTGCGGGAGGCGTCCCCCTCGTACATCGCGCCGATCTGCGGGACCGTGACGTGGGACTCGTCCAGGACGAGCAGGAAGTCGTCCGGGAAGTAGTCGAGGAGGGTGTTGGGGGCGGTGCCGGGCGCGCGGTCGTCGAAGTGCATCGAGTAGTTCTCGACGCCGGAGCAGGTGCCGATCTGGTGGAGCATCTCGATGTCGTACGTGGTGCGCATGCGCAGTCGCTGGGCCTCCAGCATCTTGCCCTGCTTCTCCAGCTCGGCCAGGCGCTGCTCCAGCTCCTGCTCGATGCCGCCGACGGCCTTCTGCAGACGCTCGGGCCCGGCGACGTAGTGGCTGGCGGGGAAGACGTGGACCATGGGGTCCTCGCTGATGATCTCGCCGGTCAGCGGGTGGAGCGTGGACAGGGCCTCGATCTCGTCGCCGAACATCTCGATCCGGACGGCGAGCTCCTCGTAGACCGGGAAGATCTCGATGGTGTCGCCCCGGACGCGGAAGGTGCCGCGGGTGAACGCCAGGTCGTTACGGCTGTACTGCATCTCGACGAAGCGCCGCAGCAGCTGGTCGCGGTCGATCTCCTCGCCGACCTTCAGCCGGACCATGCGGTCCACGTACTCCTGGGGCGTGCCAAGGCCGTAGATGCAGGAGACGGAGGCGACCACGACGACGTCGCGCCGGGTGAGCAGCGAATTCGTCGCCGAGTGACGCAGCCGCTCGACCTCCTCGTTGATGGAGGAGTCCTTCTCGATGTAGGTGTCCGACTGCGGGACGTACGCCTCGGGCTGGTAGTAGTCGTAGTACGAGACGAAATACTCCACCGCGTTGTTCGGGAGGAGCTCACGGAACTCGTTGGCCAGCTGGGCGGCGAGGGTCTTGTTCGGCGCCATCACCAGGGTGGGGCGCTGCAGCTTCTCGATCATCCAGGCGGTGGTCGCCGACTTGCCGGTGCCGGTCGCGCCGAGCAGGACGACGTCCTTCTCGTCCGCACGGATGCGCCGCTCCAGCTCGGCGATGGCCGCCGGCTGGTCGCCGCTGGGCTGGTAGGGACTGACGACCTCGAAGGGCGCCACCGAACGTTCGATCTTGGAAACGGGCCGCATGCATCCACCGTACGGCCCGCCACTGACAACGGCCCCGGATCAGCGGTACCGGGCCCCTCCCGCCCCCTCGCGGGCGGTGCTCCGCGGGCGCTGCCCGGCCCGCGGGTCCGGACCGGGTTCCCCCGTCATGGCCCTGGGGTCGAACATGAGCACCACGGCGGCGAGGAGCAGGAAGCAGCCGGGTCCTGCCAGCATCGGGCCGATCATCTCGGCGGGCCGGTCGCCGGGCAGGACGTCGGCCAGGTCGGACGGCAGCGTGGGCGGCAGGTGCAGGTGCACGTCGAGCGCGGCCATGCCGGTGTAGTGCATCCCGGTCACCGCGACGGCCATCAGGATGCTCGCGCCGAGGCCGGAGCGGGCTCCCCGGAGGGTGACGGCGGCCCACAGGGCGCCCGTGGCGGCGATTCCGGCGATCAGCACCGAGAGGACGACGAGGGGCGTGTCGTACGCGAACCGCGCGTCCATGCGCATGCCCGCCATGCCGAGATAGTGCATCGAGGCGATGCCGAGGCCGGTGATGGTGCCTCCCGTGATCAACGCCATGCGGGTCGCGCCCCGGTAGCCGACAATGAAGATGCCGATGCCGACCATCACCACGGCGATGGCCAGGCCTGCGAAGGTGAGGGGTTTGTCGTAGGAGATCGGGGTCTCCTGGACGGTGAAGCCCGTCATCGCGACGAAGTGCATGGTCCATATCCCGGAGCCGATGGACAGCGAACCCAGCGCCAGCCAGCCGGCCCGCCAGGAGCGTGCGGCGTGAAAGGACCGGGTGGTGCAGCGGAGTCCGAGGGCGGCTCCCAGGGCAGCCATGAGGAAAGCCGCGACCGGAGTCACCAGGCCGTAGGTGAATCCGTCGACTGTTCCTTGCATGCGCGCACGCCCTTCGAGAAAGCCCGGTGTCGAGGAGGGTCCCCAAGGGGCGAGTCCCGGCAGGCAGACAAAGAAAGCACATTTTATCGGCACGGGCCGCGGGGCAAGCACCGGCGGTGGCCCCGGGATCGAAGGTTCCGTTCATTTCGCGGCCATCGCCGCCCCGCCGGGCGTTGGCGGGCCGCTGTCACTCTCTGCGTGTCCGCACACTCCCGACGTGAGGAGTCCCCGTGTTCGTCCGCACCGCCACCGCCTCCACCACGGCCGCCGCCCTGCTCGGCGCCGGCGCCCTGCTGCTGCCCGCCGACCGGCCCGAGGCTCCGGAGCGGCAGGGGCAGGACGCCCCGGTCGTCGTGGCCCACCGGGGGGCGTCGGGCTACGCGCCGGAGAACACCCTCGCCGCCGTCGACGCCGCCGACGCGCTGGGCATCGAATGGGTCGAGAACGACGTCCACCGCACCCGCGACGGCGTGCTCGTCGTGCTGCACGACACCGATCTGAAGCGCACCACGGACGCCGAGCAGGTCTTCCCCGACCGGGCGCCGTGGGCGGTGAAGGACTTCAGCGCGGCGGAGCTGGCGAAGCTCGACGCGGGCAGCTGGTTCGGAGCGCAGTTCACCGGGGCCCGGGTGCCGACGCTCACCCAGTTCCTGCACCGCATGGAGCGCAACCGGCAGAAGCTGCTGCTGGAGATCAAGAGCCCGGCGACCTACCCGGGCATCGAGCGGGACATCATCCGGGTCCTGGGGCGGTCGGGGTGGCTGGACCGCTCCCACGTACGGAGCCGGCTGGTCATCCAGAGCTTCGGCGCCGACAGCGTGAAGAAGGTGCACAGCCTGCGCCCCGACATCACGACCGGCTTCCTGGGCACACCTGCGGTGGCCGACCTGCCCTCGTACGCGGCGTTCACCGATCAGATCAACCCCTCGTACGCGACGATCGGCGCCGACTACGTGGCGGCCGTCCAGCGGCTCAAGGGCCCGCACGGCAAGCGTCTGCGGGTGAACACGTGGACGGTCAACAAGGCGGCGGACGCGGTGAAGGCCCGTGACTACGGGGTCGACGGCATCATCACGAACTTCCCCGACGTGGTGCGTGACGCGACGAGCTGACGCGGCGGGGGGCGGGCCCGTCGGTTTCCGGTCGTCGGGCCCGCCGCTGTCAGTGGCGGGCCGTACGGTGGTCGGCATGAACAGCTACGGGACCGGTGCCGATCCGGCCGTCGAGTGGGCCCTCGTGGACAGCGACATCGGCCCGCTGCTGCTCGCCGCGACCGGGTCCGGTCTGGTGAGTGTGTCCTTCCACGCCCGCCCCGCCGTGCGGGACGCGGTCCTCGACCGGCTGCGGACCCGGTTCGGCGCGGAGCCGGTGGAGGCGCCCGGCTCCGCGCGGCTCGCCGGGCCGATACGCGGGCTCGCGGCGTATTTCGCGGGCGAGCAGCAGGATTTTGACCTCGATCTGGACTGGTCGCTGACCTCCGGGTTCCACCGTGAGGTGCTGCGCGAGCTGGCGTCCGGGGTGCCCTACGGGACGGTCGTCGGGTACGGGGAGCTGGCCGCGCGGGTCGGCCGGCCGGAGGGGGCTCAGGCGGTGGGCGCGGCCATGGGGGCCAACCCGCTGCCGGTGGTGGTGCCGTGTCACCGGGTGGTGGAGAGCGACGGAGGCCTGGGCGGGTTCGGCGGCGGTCTGGAGACCAAGCGGCAGCTGCTGGCGCTGGAGGGGGTCCTGCCGCAGCCGCTGTTCTAGGTCGTGTCCGCAGAATCTCGTCCGGCACGCGACGAGCACTGTTCCGGAGTCTGCGGGGCCGCCGTGCTCCGGGGACTGCGGGGCCGCCGTGCTCCGGGGACTGCGGGGCCGTCGTGCTCCGGGGACTGTGGCGCCGCAGTGTTCCGGGGACTGCGGCAATCGCTGCTCGGGAGAGCCTGCGGAGGCCGCTGTTCCACGGGATGGCCGCACACCGACGGGGAGCGTCCGATCGATCACCGCCAGGGTCCATTCACCCGTCCGGGTGCACGGCGGCGGCCGGGCGGTGACACACTGCGCCGGTGACTCGACCCCTCACCCTCCCCCAGGTCACGGCCGCCGGTCTGCCGGCCCTCCGGCGCCGGACGTCGGCCGTGCTCGTCGTCAGTCAGATACTCGGCGGCCTCGGCGTGGCCGTCGGCATCACCCTGGCCCCGATGCTGGCCGCCGAGGTGAGCGGGTCGGAGGCGTTGTCCGGGCTGGCGCCGACCGCGTCCGTCATCGGCACGGCGCTGCTGTCGCTGCCGCTGGCCGCCCTGATGACCGCCAGGGGCCGCAGGTCCGGACTGGCGCTCGCCTACTTGATCGGTGCGCTGGGCGGTGGCCTGGTGGTCCTCGCCACGATGCTGCCCAGCTTCCCGCTGCTGCTGCTCGGCATGGCCGCGTTCGGCGCGGCGTCCCTGGCCGGTCTCCAGGCCCGGTTCGCGGCTGCCGACCTGGTGGGGCCGGAGCGGCGTGGGCGGGCGATCTCCACCGTCGTCTGGGCCACCACGATCGGCTCGGTCGTGGGCCCCAACATCTCGGCCCCGGCGAGCCGGCTGTTCCGCGGTACGCCGGTGCCCGAGGCCGCAGGGCCGTATCTGTGCTCGGCCGCCGTGTTCCTGCTCGCCGGAGCGGTCGTGGCGCTGGCGCTGCGCCCGGATCCGCTCCTCACCGCCCGTGCCCTGGCTCCGGAGGGCCCGACCGGGCCGCCGAAGCGCTCGCTGCGCGCCGGGATCGAGGCCGTCCGGGAGTCGCCGATGGCGCGGCTCGCCCTGCTGACGGTCACCGTGTCGCACACCGCCATGGTGTCGATCATGGTCATGACCCCGGTCGATCTGGGCCGGCACGGCGCCGGTCTCCAGCTGATCGGGCTCGTGATCAGCGGGCACATCGCGGGCATGTACGCGTTCTCCCCGGTGATGGGGTGGCTGGCCGACCGGTTCGGCCGGCCGGCCGTGATCGGCCTGGCCGTCGGACTGCTGAGCTGCGCCGCGCTGCTGGCGGGCACCGCCGGGCCCCGGCACGGGCAGACCGCCGCGGGCCTGTTCCTGCTGGGCCTCGGCTGGTCGGCGGGGATGATCGCCGGTTCGGCGCTGCTCACCGACGCGGTGCCGCAGTCGGCCCAGGCCGCGGTGCAGGGGCTGTCGGACCTGACCATGAACGCGGCGGCGGCGGTCGGCGGGGCGGCGGCCGGGGTGATCGTCGCCCAGTGGGGATACGGCCCCCTCAACGCGATCGGCGCCGCGCTGCTGCTGCCGGTCGCCGCACTCGCCCTGCGCCGGAGTCTGCGGCGGCCGGAAGCGGTCAGCGGCTGACACTCTCCCGGACCGCACCCCGGCCACAGCCGTCACAGCCGTCACAGCCGTCACAGCCGTCACAGCCGTCAGAACTACCACAACCGCCGTCGGTGCGACCGTAGTTATCAGCCACTGCCCTCAGAGGCTGATGTGGTACGCCTTGCGGAGCGTCTCGTGGACCGTCCAGGTCGTCCGGTCGCCCTCGCGCAGGACGCAGGCGTCCCCCGGCCCGATCTCCAGTACCGCCCCGCCCTCGACCTCGACCGTCGCCCGTCCGCTGACGACGACGAACAGCTCGTTCGCCTCGGTGTCGGTGACCACGCCGGGGGTGATCTGCCAGATCCCCCGGAGCTGCTTGCCGTCGGCCGATTCCCACAGCACCTTGCCCGTCACCACGGGATCGCCCGAGACGATCTGCGCCGGATCGAGAGGTTCCGGTACGAGTTCGGCGTCCGGGATGTGCACGGCGAAGGAGGCGGGGACCTGGTCATGTGTCGTCATGGCCGGTCACCTTAGCGACCGCTTCCGGCCACCCCGCGGCCAGGACCCGCCCCAGGAGGTCCGTCCGTGGTTTGCGCCCCTCCCGGCCGCGACAGGGATGGGGCATGCCTCAGAACCCACCGGACCAGCGTCCCGCTCCACGCGAGAACCCTGGGACGAACGCCTACGAACCAGTGCTCTCGGCGGAGGTGCGGGCCGCTCTGAGCGCCGGTCTGCCCGTCGTGGCGCTGGAGTCGACGATCATCGCGCACGGTCTGCCGCGCCCCCGCAATCTGTCCGTGGCCCGGGAGCTGGAGGGGCTCGTCCGGTCCGTCGGCGCAGTCCCGGCCACCGTCGCCGTACTGGACGGGCGGGCCCATGTCGGCCTGGGCGAGGATCAGTTGGAGCGGGTCGCCGGGGATCCGGCGGTACGCAAGCTCGGGCACCGCGATCTCGCCCCGGCGCTCGCCGCCGGGGCGAGCGGGGCGACGACGGTGTCAGCGACGGCGTTCCTCGCGGCGCGGGCGGGCCTCCGCGTCTTCGCGACGGGTGGGCTCGGCGGCGTACACCGGGAGTGGGCCGAGGACCAGGACGAGTCGGCCGATCTGCGGCTGCTCGCCCGCACCGGGATCACCGTGGTCTGCGCGGGGGTGAAGTCGATCCTCGACGTCCCGGCGACCCTCCAGCGGCTGGAGACCCTCGGCGTCTCCGTCGTCGGCTACGGCTCCGGGCACTTCCCCGGCTTCTACCTGCGCAGCTCCGGCGAACCCGTCGACTGGACGGTGCACAGCCCCGAGGAGGTGGTGGAGGTGATCCGGGCGAAGGAGGCGCTGGGCGGCCCGGCGGCCGCGCTGATCGTCGCCAACCCCGTAGCGGAACGGGATCAGTTGGATCCGGCACTGCACGACCGGGTGCTGGCGGAGGCGCTGGACGCGTGCCGGGAGCGGGGCATCTCGGGGCAGGGCGTGACTCCGTTCCTGCTGGACCAGCTGATGCGGCGGACCGGGGGCGCGTCGCTGGAGGCGAACCTGGCGGCCGTCCGCGGGAACGTGACTCTCGCGGCGCGGATCGCCGTCGCGGCGGCGGTCGCCCGGTGAACCGTCCGGCGGCGGGCGGTGGGCTGCTGGTGGTGGGGGACGTGGTCACGGACGTGGTGGCGCGGTATGGATCGGCGCTCGCCCACGGTACGGACACGGCGGCCCGGATCCGTACGCTGCCGGGCGGCGCGGGGGCCAACGTCGCCTGCTGGACCGTGCGTTCGGGGTGCACGGACGTGCGGCTGCTGGCCAGGGCGGGGGCGGAGTCGGCCGCCTGGCACCGGGAGGAGCTGGAGCGGGCGGGGGTGCGGGCGTTCCTGGCGGAGGACGACGCGTTCCCGACGGCGACCGTCATCGCCCTGGTCGACGCGGCGGCGGAGCGCACGTTCCTGACCGACGGCGGGGCGGTGCTGCGGCTCACCGTCGAGGACTTCGTGCCCACGATGCTCGACGGTGTCGGGCGGCTGCATCTCTCCGGCTATCTCCTGTTCGCCGCGGTGAGCCGGGCCGCCGCCCTCCTCGCCCTGCGCACCGCCGTGGAGCGGGGCGTTCCGGTGAGCGTGGACCCGGCGTCGGCCGGGTTCCTCGGCGAGCTGGGGCCCCGGCGGTTCCTGGAGTTCGCGGCGGGTGCGGAGTTGCTGCTGCCGAACGCGGACGAGGCCCGCCTGCTCACCGGGCTGCCCGGACCGGAGGCCGCGGCAGCCGAGTTGAGCCGGTGGTTCCCGCTCGTCGTCGTCACCCTGGGCGCACGGGGAGCCGTGGTGGCCGCCGGGGGCGAGGTCATCGGCCGCGTCCCCGCCCCGCCGGTGCGCGAGCCGGTCGACTCGACGGGGGCGGGCGACGCGTTCACCGGCGGGTTCCTCGCGGCGCTGCTGGCCGGAGCCGACGTCCTGGCCGCGGCGGCCGAGGGGTGCCGGGCGGGGGCGGTGGCCGTGGCCACGGTGGGCGGCCGGCCGCCGGTCCGGTGACGGCGGTGTGGGGGCGGGCGCCGTTCACCCGCTCCCGGGCAGCCCCGACCAGGCGGGGTGCGACGGGTCGTCCGCACGGACCACCACGTCCGCGCGGTCCGAGGGCGCCACCTCGTCCTCGTACCGGGCGAAGGCGGGCAGGGTCCAGCGTTCCGGCTCCGCCGTGCGTCGCCGCAGCGCCCCCGGGGACAGCCGCAGATGGACGCTGAGCGCGAACGGGAACCAGTGCCCCAGCAGAAACGGGCCGTGCACGACGACCACCCCGCCCTCGGGCAGGGAGTGGTACGGGCTACGGGTGGCCCGGTCGGTCACGGGGTCCCACAGATCGGGCAGCACACGGCCGGAGCCGCCGGCCTCCAGCGGCCCGAACACCTCGCGCCACAGCGCCCCGGTGTCGTACCAGCTGTCGGCGTACGCGTCCGGGTCCCGCTTCCCGTAATCGAAGCGCAGGCTCGCCGGGCGCAGGAAGCCCTCGGTGGAGATGACGAGCACCGCGCGGCCGAGCAGCCGCAGCTCCTGCGCGAGGCGTTCGGCGCTCTCGCCGGTGCGGGCGGCCGGCGCGCCGTCGATGCCGAGCGCGAGCCAGGGCCCGCCGTCGGCGGCGGTCAGCCCGTCGCCGTACCGGGCCAGCTCGCCGGCCAGCCGTTCCCAGGTGATCGCTTCGAGTCGCACGGACCCATCATCGCGGCTCCGGCGGAGGGCCGCTTCCGTGCGGGAGGTTCAGGCGCCCCGCAGTTCGGCGGCGAGCGGGCCTTCGCCGAGCACCTCGACGCGGCCGTCCTTGACCGCTTCCGCGAGGGTCGCCCCACCCCGCGCGAGCTCCAGACACACCTCGGCGTCGAGGACGATCCGGGCGTCGGGGCGGTCGGCGGGTCCGTAGCCGTACACCGCGGCGACCGCCTCGGCGGCCGTGAGCGCGGTCCCCGCTGCCCCACCGACACGGAGGTGGAACGCGCCCTCCTCCAGCCGGACTTCGAGGACGCCCTCCCGGGTGAGCCCGGCGAGGGCGCCGAGCAGGGGCAGGGCGAACCAGTGGGCCCGCACCGCGTCCGTGGGGCGGCGCTCGGTGAGGGCGGGCGCCCCCCACTCGGCGAGGGCGGCGAGGACGGGCAGCAGGCCGCGGCCGTGGGCGGTCAGCTCGTAGACCGACGCCGCCGAGGGGGGCGGCAGCTTGCGGCGCAGGGCCAGTCCGGTCTGCTCCATGTCCTTGAGCCGGGAGGCCAGCACATCCGTGCTGACGCCGGGCAGGTCGGCGTGCAGGTCCGTGTACCGGCGCGGCCCGCCCAGCAGTTCACGGACGATCAGCAGCGTCCACCGGTCGCCGACGGAGTCGAGGGCGCGGGCGGTGGCGTCGAACTGGTCGTAGCTCCGGCGACGGACGGGGCGTGCTGCTGGCTGCTGCTGACGTGGCATGCGACGCAGTCTAGACATGTTGTTGGACTTTCCAAGCTGAAGCTTGGTAAAACCAAGTATCGCAATTCGGCTCGGGAGGCAGCGCATGGAGTTCCGGCAGTCCAGCAAGCTCAACGAGGTCTGCTACGAGATCCGGGGCCCGGTCATCGAGCACGCCAACGCCCTGGAGGAGGCGGGCCACAGCGTGCTCCGGCTCAACACGGGCAACCCCGCGCTCTTCGGCTTCGAGGCTCCCGAGGAGATCGTCCAGGACATGATCCGGATGCTGCCGCAGGCGCACGGCTACACCGATTCGCGCGGCATCCTCTCGGCCCGGCGGGCGGTGGTCCAGCGCTACCAGGCCATGGGCCTGACCGAGATCGGCGTGGACGACGTGTTCCTCGGCAACGGGGTCTCCGAGCTGATCTCCATGGCGGTGCAGGCGCTGCTGGAGGACGGCGACGAGGTGCTGATCCCGGCCCCGGACTTCCCGCTGTGGACGGCGGTGACCACGCTCGCGGGCGGCAAGGCCGTGCACTACGTGTGCGACGAGGAGTCCGACTGGAATCCGGATCTCGCCGACATGGCCGCGAAGATCACCGACCGGACCAGGGCCGTCGTGATCATCAACCCGAACAACCCCACCGGCGCGGTGTATCCGCGCGAGATCCTCGAAGGCATCCTCGATCTGGCCAGGCGGCACGGGCTGATGGTGTTCGCCGACGAGATCTACGACCAGATCCTGTACGACGGGGCCGAGCACCACAGCGCGGCGGTCCTCGCCCCCGACCTGGTCTGCCTCACCTTCAGCGGCCTGTCGAAGACGTACCGGGTGGCCGGCTTCCGGTCCGGCTGGATGGTGGTGTCCGGTCCGCGGCAGCACGCCCGCAACTACCTGGAGGGCCTCACCATGCTGGCCTCCATGCGGCTGTGCCCCAACGCCCCGGCCCAGTACGCCATTCAGGCCGCGCTCGGCGGGCGGCAGTCGATCCGGGAGCTGGTCGCGCCGGGCGGGAGGCTGCACGAGCAGCGCGACCGGGCCTGGGAGCGGCTGAACGAGATCCCCGGCGTCTCGTGCGTGAAGCCGAAGGGCGCGCTGTACGCCTTCCCGCGCATCGATCCGAAGGTGCACCCCATCGTCGACGACGAGAAGTTCGTGCTGGACCTGCTGCTGCGGGAGAAGATCCAGGTGGTGCAGGGCACCGGCTTCAGCTGGCCGCGCCCGGACCACTTCCGCATCCTCACCCTCCCGTACGCCGACGACCTCGACGCGGCGATCAGCCGCATCGGCCGGTTCCTGAACGGATACCGGCAGTGATCCGCCCGCACGGTCCGGCCGGGATCGGATGAGGCCGGATGAGGCCGGATGAGGCCGGATGAGGCCGGGGATCAGATGAGGCGGAAGAGATCCGCGGCGGCCTGGACGTCGGTGAGGTCCTCGATGGAGCGGAGGTTGTCGCACAGCGCGTCCAGGACCGAACCGGCCTCGGCCGCGCCCGGGGCGCCGACGGCGAGGCCGAAGACGCGGAAGCCCAGCACCCGCCTGGCATCGTTCCAGCCACGCATCCATTCCTCGGTGACACCGCACTCGTCGTCGGTGATCATCACGATGTCGCCGCGCGTGGTGGCGGCGTCGTCGAACTCCTCCTCCAGTAGTTCGCGGGCCGTGGTCAGGGGCGTCTGGTAGCTGGTGCCGCCGCCGAGGAAGGTCTCCGCGAAGTCGAGCACCCGCTCGATGCCGACGGGCCGGCCGGCCGGGAAGCGGAAGACCTGGGTCCTGTCCTCGGCGGAGAACAGGATGCCGACGAAGTCGCGCCCGGCATGGCGGGCCTGGTCCAGCAGTGCCAGGGCGCACGCCTTGGACCACGCCTCCCGCGTGACTCCTCCGGGCCCCGCCGCGTACATCGAGTGGGAGGTGTCCACGCACGCGATGACCGCGCCCCGCCCCGTCGGCTGCTCGCCCTGGCTGTCGTAGAGCATCAGCTCCCCGGCGGCGTACCGCGCGGCGAAGACGGCACGCAGCTCGGGCAGGCCGAGGTTGGCCAGCTCGGAGGGGATCAGGCGGGAGAGGTCGTCGCCGAGCGTGACGCCGACCAACTCCCCGGCGGTGCTCTCCACCTTGTGGGCCCGCTCCCCGTCGGCCATCTGCCGGAAGCGGCCGATCAGTTCGGCCCACCGGGCGAGACGACCGGCGCGCAGCCGCTCGGCGAGCCGGGCGCGCCGCGCGTACGGCATCCGCTCCAGCTCGCCGGAGCCCACCCCCCAGGCCCGCATCAGCACGGCTTCTTCCCGCACCGCCTCGGCGGCCCTCGCCGCCGCGTGGTGCGCGGCGGAGCGGAGGCCGGGGACGGCGGCGGCGCCCTGCTCGGCTGCCGAGGCGGCCAGCCGCGCGGCGGTTCCGGTCGCCTCGGCGGCCTCGATCGCCCGGTGGAGGGTGTCGGCCGCCCGGGCCGGTACGGCGCCGTCCGCATCGGCCTCTTCGGCGGCCCGCTGGAGCGCCTCCGCCACGGCGGTCGCCGCACTGTCGGCGTCCTGGCCGGCCTTGGCCGCCCGCTCGGCCCGCCCCTGGGCGTCCTGGGCGCGCTCCAGCATTCCGCGCAGCGCGCCGGACTGGGCGAGGACGGCCATGGCGGCGACGTAGGGGTCGCCGACGGTCTCCCGGCGCAGTGCGGCAGAGTCCGGTGACTCCACCAGCGCGGTCACGATCTGGTGGTTGACCAGCCGCGCGGGGTCCATCTCCGTACGTTCGCGCAGCCGGGGGCCGGCCTTGTAGGCGGCCAGGAACACATCGGCCAGGAGGTCGGCGGCGTGGTCGTGACGCTCGCCCAGCGCCTGGGCCAGCTCGCGCAGCCCTTCGGACTGTTCGCAGGTGTCGCGCCAGGTGAACCGTTCGAACCGGTCCGCGACGACGGCCCCGGTGCACCGCTCGGCCGTGGAGTGGCCCAGCCACGTCCGGGCCCGGCCCGCCAGTTCGTCGAGCGCGGACGGGGGCAGGCCGGTGCCGCTGGTCGCCCCGGCGTTCAGAGCCGGTCCTGGACCATGCTCGCGTCCATGCCGAGCGCCTCGGTGAGGACGCGGGCGCGGACGGCGCGCTGACGGCCGGTGACCCGGTCGATGGCGGCGGTGGAGCGGCCGGCGCCCGCCGCCTCGGCGCGCAGCTTCTCCAGCCGCTTGCCCGCCGTGGCGAGCTTGTTGTGGGCCTTCTTGATGACCCAGTCGCTGAGCGCCTCGCGGGACTGCCCCGCCATGGCGTCGAGCTGGGCCTCCAGCTCGTCGAGGGCGTCGGCCAGGTCGAGCGCCTCCTTGGCGTCGGGGTTGACCAGGTGCAGTACCTCGCGCTCGACGGTGGGGCGCTGGGCCGGGGAGTCCCACAGCACGTGGGTGAGGACGGACAGGTCGGTCTCGGCGACCGCCGGGCGGCCGTCGAGGTACGCGGACGCCTGGAGGAGCCCCACCGCCTGCCGCCAGCGGCGGTCCGAGGCGACGAGCTCCTTGCGGCGCAGGGCCGCCCGCAGCGCACACACGGCGTCCACAATGGCGTCGGGGACGTCCACGGCCGGGACGGATCGGGTCACCGCGTGCTGCAACGCGGCCAGTTCCACGGTGGTACGGACCGGGCCCGCCGGGCGGCTGACGGCGGAGCGGACCAGCGCGGCGAAGTTCGACGGGTCCTCCAGGTATCCGACCTCGATCCGCACCAGCAGCCGGTCGTAGATCGCGGCCGTGTCCTGTCCGGTCGGCAGTTCGTTGCTCGCCGTGATGGCGCCGATCAGTGGGCAGCGAATCGGTTCGCCGCCACTCTCGGGGTGGTAGATCCGCTCGTTGAGGTAGCCCAGGGTCTCGTTCAGCGCCGCCGTGGAGCACTTGAAGATCTCGTCGATGAACGCGACGTGCGCGGTCGTGGCGCGGCCCTCGTACACCTGGCGGTACTCCCCGCGGGCCAGCGCGGCGACGTCGACGGGACCGAACATTCTCGTCGGCGCGGTGAACTTCGACAGGAGGATCTCCCAGTAGGCGGCCCCCTCGACCCTGCCGGTGAGCTCCCGGGCGATCTCGGACTTCGCCGTTCCGGGCGGGCCGAGCACCAGCGAGTGCTGCCCGGCCAGCAGCGCCACCACGAGCGTGCGCACCACGTCGGCCCGCTCGTAGAAGCGGTCCGACACCTCGTCACAGATCGCCCGCAGCCGGGCGGCTGTGGACTGCGCGTCCCCTGCACCTTGCACGTCTGCACCTCGCACGTCCTGCATTGTGCCCTGCGGGCCCCGCGCCCCGGTGGTCGGCTCCGGGTCTCCGCCGCTCCCGGGAACGGGAGCGGGCCCGGAGGCGTAGCCGGCCTCCGGGCCCTGAGTGTGCCGCCCATCGGGCACGCCGGCACGTTTAAGGATCCGGGTCAGTCTGATGTCGTCGCGTCCTGCCTTTGGACCACCGCAGATCGAAGCTCTGCGGGCCGGACTTGAACCGGCATTTCGACGCGCGCGGGCCCGGGCCCGTTCGATCCGGCGATCGGCGGCGAATGCTGAGTCTGGAGCAATAGTCTGAGATTGACGGCGGTCTGCCTCTGCCTGCTTGGGCTACTCCGGCCCGTGCCGGAGGGAGGAGTTGAACCTCCACTGGAACCGCGCCTTCACGACAAGCCTCAGTTTCAGCTTGCGCTCCTCGCGCACCCCGGCCCCCAAGGACGGCGGCCGGGGAATCCATGGTCGGTCACCCGAAGAGGTAACCGAATACCGCATCACCCACCCGCTGGTCGGTGACCTCTGCGCCGTTGGCCTCCTCGCGGGCGAACTTCACGGCCTGCTGGAGCTTCTCGATCCGGTCCAGCATGTCGTTGACGCGTCGCGCCGGAAGCGCCCCGGAGAACTTGACCGTCGTCCAGTACCCGATCGGGATGTCCTCGTAGTACACCTCGACCTGCGCCGGGTGCTTCTCGGTGGCCTCCGCCTTCACGTGGTTGCGGGGCACCTTCTTCGTGCGGACCGTGCGGACCGGTTCGGTCTTCCAGGAGTCGGTCGAGGGGTCCTGCACCCAGGCCTCGGCGGCGTCCAGCACGGGCAGCTTGCGGACGAAGGTGTTGAGGTCGGTCAGCTGCTTCTCCAGGAAGAGCAGATACGACACCGGCACCTCGCTCACCAGCACCCGGCCGTCGACCAGCACATCGGCCCTGGCCGAGCAGTTCGCCCAGTCCTTCGTGGCGGTCACATCGAAGAGCCGGGTCAGGGTGACCGCGGTGTCCCGCAGCACGTCCTCGGCCTTGACCTGGACGAGCGTCGACTCGGGCGGAAGCTGTTCGCCCTCCTCGTCCTTGGGCTGGTAGGTCCGGGAGATCCCGGCCAGCAGTCCGGTCTTCTGGAGGCCGTGATGAGCCGCCGTCAGGTCCTGGTGTGCCTTGGACTTGACGCCCTTCTCCACTGCGATGATCTGATTGAGTTTCGCCACGTCGTGGACGCTAACAGGGGCCACTCTCCCCTGGCCAAAGGTTTTACCGTACGTACAGCGGATCGGTCCCGGAGGTGTCCGGGACGGAGTCGCCGGCCAGCAGGGCGTCGAGGGCGGCCACCGGGTCGGGGTCCGGGGCGGCGCGCGGCCACCAGTCGTCGGCACCGGGATCGGATTCGTAGCCGTACCACCGGTGGTCGTGGCCGAAGCGGAGCTGGAGCGAACCGTCCGGGTGGGTGAGGTGGTTGCGCCAGGGCGTGAAGCGCGGGAAGTCGGCGGCGGCGAGGGCGGGCCTGGCCCGGTCGAAGGGGCCGGCCGGCGGGTCCCAGGGCGTCTCCAGGACCGCGAGGCCCTCGGCATCGCCCTGCCGCCAGGCGGCGACGGCGCGGGCGAGGTCGGTGGTGGTGCGGCCGGTGGCGTAGGCCAGCTCCCGGTAGAGCGCGCGGGTGGTGGCGGTGAGCCCGGCGGTCGGCCGTGCGGCGGCGAGGCGGACCGCGTCCTGCCACGGGGTGAGTCCGGCCAGCGGATCACGGCCGGTGGTCAGCAGGGCGTGGGCGCGGGCGGCGGCGTCGGTGGCGAGGTGGTCCAGGCCCAGCGGGTCGCGGGCGCCGGGCAGATCGGGATACGACGGTGGCTGGCCGGGATGCGGCGGTACGGGCAGGGGTGCCGGGAGCGGGGGCAGGAAGCGGGCGGCGAACGCCTCCCGGGCCCCGACCGACGGGACGGCGGGAGCGGCGGGGCGCTCACGGGCCGAGTGTTCGGCGTTGCGCCGGCCCAGCTCGTCCAACAGCTCGCGCTCGCCCCGTCCCCGCATCAGCAGCAGGACGAACGGGTCGCTGTCGAGCAGCAGGGCCGTCTGGAAGCAGAGGGCGGCGACGTGCTTGCAGGGCCGCCCGTGGTCGGGGCAGGTGCAGCTGGGATCGAGGTCGTCGGCGGCGGGCAGCAGCCGGACACCGGCCTCCTCGGCGGTGTGGGCCAGGGAGTGCGGCATCTCCTTGGCCAGCAGCGCGGACAGATGGCCGGGGTGGGCGGCGACCGCGTCGAGCAGGGTCTCCCAGCCGGGGTCGGTGAAGGTGCGCAGCCGCAGTTCGGCGCGGTAGGGGCGGGCCCGGCTGCCGTGCACGTAGGCGACGACCCGCCCGGGAGTGACGGTGATCGCGGCGACCTGGCCGTCGTCGGCGTACGCACGGCCGCGGTAGGGGCGGGCCTCGTCCGTCGACAGCGACTCCACGGCTTCCACCCAGGCCCGGCCCCACCAACTGCCCGCGAAGGGCTCGCCCTCGGCGGAGGTGCGGGCGGGCACCGCCTCGAAGGTGCGCCGCAGATCGTCCGGCCCGGGCCGGACGCGGGGGGCCGATCTCCGGGCGGCCGGGCCGGTGGTCGGGCGCGGGCTCATGCCGGCCTCCGCAGCGATACGAGGTCGGCGAGGTCACGGTCGCTGAGCTCGGTCAGGGCGCTCTCGCCGCTGCCGAGCACCGCGTCGGCCAGGACCCGCTTGGACTCCAGCAGCTCGGCGATCCGGTCCTCCACCGTGCCCTCCGCGATGATCCGGTGGACCTGCACGGGCTGGGTCTGGCCGATCCGGTACGCCCGGTCGGTGGCCTGCTCCTCCACGGCGGGGTTCCACCAGCGGTCGAAGTGGACGACATGGGCGGCGCGGGTCAGATTCAGCCCGGTGCCGGCCGCCTTGAGGGAGAGCAGGAAGACGGGGACCTCGGCGGACTGGAAGCGGTCCACCATCCGCTCCCGCTCGGCCACCGGCGTACCGCCGTGGAGGAGCTGGGAGGGGATGGCGCGGGTGGCGAGGTGTGCGGAGAGGAGCTTCGCCATCGCCACGTACTGCGTGAAGATCAGGACCGAGCCGTCCTCGGACAGGATCGTGTCGAGCAGTTCGTCGAGAAGGGCGAGCTTGCCGGAGCGGCCCGTGAGCCGGGTCGGCTCCTCCTTCAGATACTGGGCGGGGTGGTTGCAGATCTGCTTGAGCGAGGTCAGCAGCTTCATGACGAGACCCCGGCGGGCGATGCCCTCCGCCGCCTCGATCTGCGCCATCGTCTCGCGGACGGCCGCCTCGTAGAGGGTGGCCTGCTCACGGGTGAGGGAGACGGGGTGGTCGGTCTCCGTCTTGGGCGGCAGCTCGGGGGCGATACCGGGGTCGGACTTCTTGCGCCGCAGGAGGAAGGGCCGCACCAGCCGGGACAGCCGCTCCACCGCCTCCTCGTTGCCCAGGCCCGCGGCGGTGCCGGTGTTCTCCACGATCCGGGCGTGCCGGGCCCGGAACGCCTTGAGCGGGCCGAGCAGTCCGGGTGTGGTCCAGTCGAGGAGCGCCCAGAGCTCGGAGAGGTTGTTCTCGACGGGGGTGCCGGTGAGGGCGACCCGGGCCGGGGCGGGGATGGTGCGCAGCGCCCTGGCCGTGGAGGAGTGCGGATTCTTGACGTGCTGCGCCTCGTCGGCGACGACCAGGCCCCAGCGCTGCTCGGCGAGCTGGGGGGCGCTGGAGCGCATCGTGCCGTAGGTGGTGAGGACGAAGCCGCCGTCCGGGTCGCTCAGGGTGCGGTCCGTGCCGTGGAAGCGGCGCACGGGGACGCCGGGGGCGAAGCGGTTGATCTCGCGGTGCCAGTTGCCGAGGAGGGAGGCGGGGCAGACCACCAGGGTGGGCGAGGGGTGCGCCCGGTGCAGATGGAGGGCGATGAGGGTGATCGTCTTGCCGAGGCCCATGTCGTCGGCGAGGCAGCCGCCAAGACCGAGCGAGGTCATCCGGTCCAGCCAGGCCAGACCGCGCAGTTGGTAGTCGCGCAGCGTCGCGTCGAGGCCGGGCGGGGGCGCGATCGTGGTGTCCTGGCTGAGGATCCGCGTACGGAGGGCGGCCAGCGCCCCGGCGGGGACGGCGTCCACCCGCTCGCCGTCGACCTCCGCACTGCCGGTGAGGGCGACGGCGAGCGCGTCCACCGGATCCAGGAGCCCCAGCTCCCGCTTGCGCGCCTTGCGTACGAGGGCGGGGTCGACGACCACCCACTGGTCGCGCAGCCGCACCACCGGGCGGTGGGCCTCGGCCAGGGTGTCCATCTCGGCCTCGGTCAGCTTCTCCTCCCCCAGGGACAGCTGCCAGTCGAAGGCGAAGAGGTGCTCGGCGTCGAAGAAGGACGTGCCGTCGGTGGCCGATCCGGGCGCGGGCCGCACGACGGCGGTCGCGGTGAGGGAACGGGCCAGCTCGCGCGGCCAGTGCACCTCGACCCCGGCGGCGGCCAGCCGGGATCCCGCGTCGCTCAGCAGCTCGTACAGCTCGTCCTCGGTGATCGCGAGCACATCGGGGACGGGCTGCCCCAGCAGCCGTTCCAGCGGGGCCCAGACGCGGGCGGCGCGGCGCAGCGCGAGCACCGCGTCGACCCGGGCACGCGGCCCGAACGGCTCGCCCGCCGCGCCGTTCCACAGCGCGGCCGCGTCCACCACGTAGGTCGGGTCGGCGAGGCTGTGGACCTGGACGATGGCAGCGGCGGCGTGCCGGACCGCCGGGTCGTCCGGGTGCTCCTCCCGCGCGGATCCCCCGTCGGTCTCCGCCTCCTCGCGGGAGGCCGTGACCGCGTAGGTGTCGGCGGTGTCGAACAGCTCGTACGCGGAGAGGTCCAGGCGCAGCGAGACCCGCACGCCCGCGTCCAGGCCCGAGGCGACCTCCACGGCCCAGGCCGCGGCATGGGGCAGCTGCTGGGCTTCGCGGGCGGCGAACGGCGCGCCCATCGCGAACGCGGCGGCTGGGGTGCGCGGCAGGGTGTCGGCGACGGCGTCCAGGAACGCCCCGATCAGTGCCTCGGGGTCGGGGAGCCGGGGCGGCTCGGAGCCGTGGACGGGCGCCGCGTGCCCCTCGGGCGGCAGGGCGGCGGCGACCGCCCGCAGATGCGCGATGTCCTCGGCGTCCCTCGGGCCCGCCCGCCAGGCGTCGTGACCGTCCGCCGTGAGTCCGGGGAGGAGCCTGCCGCGGGCGACGAGCTGAAGGGCGTGCAGCGCGGCCGCGCCCCAGCAGCGGGTGGCGGGGTGCGCGGAGCCGTGCTGACGTGCCCGGACGAGCAGGGGCAGCGCGTCGGCGACGGACAGCAGCGCCGCGGGCGTCGTGACGGCGCGGACGCTTCCGGGGCCGGCCGCCGGGTCCGCCCGGACGACCGTGAGCCGGGCGGTGGTGTACGGGACGGAGTCGGGGCTGCCGGGGGTCTCCGCGTACGCGAAGGACGTCCCGCTCCGTCCCTGTGCGCCGTCGTCGTGCCACGGATCGGCGTTCGCGAGCGGGTCCCAGAAGGCGATGCGGCCGTCCCTGGGCACCGGGCCGGGCAGAAAGACCGCCGCGCAGCGCAGCAGGCGTCCGGCGTCGGCGGTCCGGGACGTGTCCATGGTGTCCCGCGGCTCGCCCTCCCGGGTCCGTGCCGTCATGTCCGCCCCCCCTCCCACCTGATCCGCGGTCTTTCGTCGCCACGGAATGTGCTGACTCCGCGAGTCTAGGCGGGAGGTCTGACAGCGCGGACGCCCGCCGTATCACCCCAGGTCAGCGGCGACGGAATCGATCGGGCGGGTGCCCCGTTCCGCGCGTGGGCCGCCACGCTCAGTGATGCGCGAACGGCTGTTCCGATGACGACGGTGCGGTCGGGGCGGGGGCGGCGGGAGGTGCGGTCGGGGCGAGGAGGTCGCCAGGTACGGCCGGGGCGGGGGGTACGGCGGATTCGTCGTGCCCCGTCTCCGCCACCGCCGGCTGCTGCGCTCGCTCCAGAAAGCGGAGCAGCTCCACCGGGAAGGGCAGCACCAGCGTGGAGTTCTTCTCCGCCGCGACGGCGACCACGGTCTGCAACAGCCTCAGCTGGAGCGCCGCGGGCTGCGCGGACATCTCGCCGGCCGCCTGCGCCAGCTTCTTCGAGGCCTGGAGCTCCGCGTCGGCGTTGATCACCCTGGCGCGCCGCTCCCGGTCGGCCTCGGCCTGGCGGGCCATGGACCGCTTCATGGTCTCCGGCAGCGAGACGTCCTTGATCTCCACCCGGTCGATCTGCACGCCCCAGCTGACCGCCGGGCTGTCGATCATGACCTCCAGCCCCTGGTTCAGCTTCTCGCGGTTGGACAGCAGATCGTCCAGGTCGCTCTTGCCGATGATCGACCGGAGCGAGGTCTGGGCCATCTGCGAGACGGCGAACCGGTAGTCCTCCACCGCGATGACGGCGTTCGTCGGGTCGACCACCTTGAAGTAGATGACGGCGTCCACGCAGACGGTGACGTTGTCCCGGGTGATGCCGTCCTGGGCGGGCACGGGCATGGTGACGATCTGCATGTTGACCTTGCGCAGCCGGTCGATCCCCGGCACGACCATGGTGAAGCCGGGCAGCCGCACGTCGTCCCGCAGTCGGCCGAGCCGCAGCACCACACCGCGCTCGTACTGCCGGATCACCCGCGCCGCCGAAGCCACGTACAGCGCTCCGGCGCAGACCACCGCCACCAAGGCGATCACCAGTTCCTGAACCATGACGGCCCCCTGGGAGGAAGGGGAGCGAACACCCGCGCGCCCCGTGGAACACCCTTGACGCATAGCACCTTTTATCAATCTATGCCCCATTTGGGCGTATGGGGAACCCTGATCAGTCGCACCGCGGCCCGCCCAATCGGCCGCGCACCGGATGCCTGCCCGCCCCGGGGCGGGCAGGGTGGCCAGCGCCAGCACGTCTTCCCGACGTACCGAATCGCCGGACGAGCACCGGACGAGCAGACGAGGACCCGCCCATGTCCGTGACCGCCACCGTTCCCCGCCGCCGACGCCGCCTCGGGATCGCCGCCGGAGCCTCGCTCCTCGCCCTCGCCGTCTCGGGTTGCTCGGGACTCGGCCGCACCGCCGTGGGCCCGGTGACGTACACGACGGAGCGCGAAGCGGTGCTCCAGGTGAACAGCCCGTCCGTACGCGGCTGCCACCGGATCGCCCCGGCGGGAGCCCGGGAGGTGGAGAACGGGACGCTGGTCGACGTCATCCTCTACCGCACACGGGACTGCACGGGCGACAGGACGACGTACGTGCCGACCAGGTTCAGCGATGTGGCGCCGCAGGGCAGCGGGCCGTGGCGCAGCTACAGCTTCGTGCACTGAGCGACGGGGGCGGGCGCGACGGGGGCCGGCCGACCGCGGCCCCTCAGAGCACGGGCCGGGCCAGCAGCCAGGTGCCGTCGTCGGTGAGGGTGCGGTCCACCGTGAGTCCGGCCGTCGCCAGATGCCGGGCGATGTCCTCGTCGGACAGCTCCCGCGACAGGAAGGTCTGCGTCCAGCGCGCGTCGTCGAAGTGATACTCCGCGCGCACCGAGCGCACACCGTCGCCCACCGGATCCGCGGAGACGATCCGGATCAGACCGCCGGACGGGTCGGTCCGCTCCCACGGCAGCTCCGAGCGGTGGGCCGCCCCCTCGCGCTGGACGAGGACGATCCCGTCGTCCCGCACATGGTCGCGGCAGACGCGCAGCATCCCCTCGCGCACCCGGTGCTCGCCCGCGTGGACCAGGAACGAGCCGAGCAGCACCACGTCGAACCGCTCGCCGCCCAGGTCCAGCGACTCGATGGGGCTGCGCACCCTGCGCGCCCCGACGATCTCCTCCAGCATCTCCGGCGACTCGTCCACCGCCGTCACCCGGAATCCGCGCCGCACCAACGGGTGTGTCACCCGGCCCGCCCCACAGCCCAGTTCGAGGATGCTCGCCCCGGCGGGGGCCACGCCCGCGATCACGTCCGGCTCGTCGCCGACGGACAGCCGTCGATACAGCTCCACCGCGCACCCGTCAGGCGTGATGGCTCCGGGACCGGTCCCCTCGTACCCCTCGCGTACCAGTGATTCGCTCATGAAGGACGAACGAGCCGTCGCCGGGCGAGGTTCCCCGGCCATCACGCCGGGTCAGCGCCGGAGCCCGCAGCGTAGCGGCCCTCTCCGGGCCGCGTTCCTGTTCCTCTCCCGTGCGCCGTGTTCTCTCCCGTGCGCCGTGTTCTGTTCCGTACGCCGCCGGACGGGTCCATGCTGGTGGAGTGAGGTGATCGTCATGCGTACTGGCAGTGAACCCGCGACCGCCCGCAGTCCGCTGCGGATGCGGCTCTGGCTGAGCCTGTGGGGCATGCTCTGGGCCCTCTTCGGTCTGGTGGCGTTCTCCCTGACCGGACGGCCGGGCTGGGCGGCGGCCTGCGCGGTGGTGCTGCTGCTCGCGATCGTGGACCTCTGCGTGATCACGTACCGCATGCGCCAGGGCCCGCACTACCAGCCGAGCCGCGACGTCCCGCCGTACGAGCCGGACCACGGCGACGGCCGTCCACGCCGGCCGGGGACCGGTCCGGACAGCGGCTGGAGGAACGGGGGACCCGCGGGCCCTTCTTCCGGGCGCCCCTAGGTGTATTGATCACGAGCGTTGTTAACGCCGATCGGGCTTGATCATGGCGAAGACCTCCGGTGTGGTGGAGGTGTCTAGGCTCCACACCACACACGGAGGTCTTCGTGTCCCACCGTAATGCCCGGCTGACCGTTCACGGCAGACGGATCCTGGTCGAACGCGTCCT
>NZ_JBIVUV010000032.1:0-63185 GCF_044768525.1 Streptomyces sp. NPDC091287 | reverse complement strand
GCTTCACAGGCCCCTGCGCGGTCCGCACCTCACGGATCCCGAAGTCCATCGCACCCCTTGAGCTGGGGTGTTGCAACGACCACTAGAACCTAAGGCGTCGTACGCCCTCCCGGGCCCTTCTTCATGCTGTGCCGTGCCGCGTCGGGGGCTGATGCGCGCCCGCTACGCGTCGGTACGGTCCGTCGCGGACTAGGCGACCGTGCGACCGCCGCCGACCAGGCGGGGCAGGATACGGAAGCCGATGCCGCCCGCGATCATCGTCGCGGCGCCGATGACCAGGAAGGTCGTCTCGGCCGCACCGGTCTCGGCGAGCTCTTCCTTGCCCTTGCTCTGCTCGACCGGCTTGTTGCCGACGCTGTCGGTGTCCGTGTTGTCGGTGCACTCGGCGCCATCGAGGTCGACGGTGCAGCCGGCGTCGTCGCCACCGGTGGTGGAACCGCCGCCGGTCGCGGAACCGCCGCCGGCCGTCGAGCCGCCGTCGGTGGAGCCGCCGGAGGTGCTGGTGCCACCCTGGTCGCCGCCGCCGCTGTTGCCGGAGCCACCGTTGTTGCCGGAGCCGCCGTTGTTGCCCGAGCCACCGTTGTTGCCCGAGCCACCGTTGTTGCCGGAGCCGCCGTTGTTGCCCGAGCCACCCTCGACAGCACCTTCAACGCCGCCCTGGTCGCCACCCTCGACAGCACCCTCTACGCCGCCCTGGTCGCCACCCTCAACGGCACCCTCTACGCCGCCCTGGTCGCCACCCTCGACAGCACCCTCTACGCCGCCCTGGTCGCCACCCTCAACGGCACCTTCAACGCCGCCTTGGTCGCCACCCTCGACAGCACCTTCAACGCCGCCCTGGTCGCCACCCTCGACAGCACCCTCTACGCCGCCCTGGTCGCCACCCTCAACGGCACCTTCAACGCCGCCCTGGTCGCCACCGCCGACGTCGGCGCCGCCGATCGGGTCGTCGTCCAGCAGGCCCGTCTGGACCTCGACATCGGCGACGCCGGTGTCGACGCCGATACCGATCGCCTGCGCCGCGCCGGCCGCGGTCAGCGAGGCGCCCGCGGCGATAACCGCGCCGGCGGCGATCCGCGCGACGCGAATACGCGTCTTCTTCGTCATGTGTTGCTACCCCCAGTAGCCGATCTCGTCATTGGAGCAGCCATATGCGGGTCGCGGCCCTGCGGGGAATCGCTCTCGGCAAGGCCACGTCGTGTCGTGGTCACCCCGCCAGCCCCCCGGTTCACACCCGTCCCAGACATACGCATGCTGCTCTAGCACCCTGGCCAGAGTTAAGGATTACGTCAAGGCCGTTCCGTGCACTAGGCACCGGTATGGGGGTTCTTGACGGCTATTCGGAAGCCGGACTGTGACGCATCGGGCACAGGTCCTCCGCAACGCGGGAAGGCCCGGACAGTCGCCTGTCCGGGCCCAACCTCCGTACCGCCGAGGCTACTTCTCGCTCTGCTTGCGCCAGCGGATGCCCGCTTCGACGAAGCCGTCGATCTCGCCGTTGAAGACCGCTTCGGGGTTGCCCATCTCGAACTCCGTACGCAGGTCCTTGACCATCTGGTACGGGTGGAGGACGTACGAACGCATCTGGTTGCCCCAGGAGTTGCCGCCGTCGCCCTTGAGCGCGTTCATCTTCGCCTGCTCCTCCTGGCGGCGGCGCTCAAGAAGCTTCGCCTGGAGGACGTTCATCGCGGACGCCTTGTTCTGGATCTGCGAGCGCTCGTTCTGGCAGGAGACGACGATGCCGGTGGGCAGGTGGGTCAGACGGACCGCGGAGTCCGTGGTGTTGACGCCCTGTCCGCCGGGACCCGAGGAGCGGTACACGTCCACGCGCAGCTCGGACTCGTCGATCTCGATGTGGTCGGTCTGCTCGACGACCGGGAGCACCTCGACGCCCGCGAAGGACGTCTGGCGGCGGCCCTGGTTGTCGAAGGGCGAGATGCGGACCAGGCGGTGGGTGCCCTGCTCGACGGAGAGCGTGCCGTACGCGTACGGGACCTGGACGGCGAAGGTGGTCGACTTGATGCCGGCCTCTTCCGCGTACGCGGTCTCGTAGACCTCGGTCTTGTAGTTGTGCCGCTCGGCCCAGCGGATGTACATGCGCTGGAGCTTCTCGGCGAAGTCGGCGGCGTCGACGCCGCCGGCCTCGGCCCGGATGGTCACCAGGGCCTCGCGCGCGTCGTACTCGCCGGAGAGGAGCGTGCGGACCTCCATCTCGTCCAGGGCTTTCTTCACCGACTCCAGCTCGGTCTCGGCCTCCGCCTGGGCGTCGGCGTCGGCCTCGTCCGCGGCGAGCTCGAAGAGGACTTCGAGGTCGTCGATGCGGCCGCGCAGGGTCTCGGCCTTGCGGACCTCGGCCTGGAGGTGGGAAAGCTTGCTGGTGATTTTCTGGGCCGCCTCCGGGTCGTCCCACAGGGACGGCGCCGCAGCCTGCTCCTCGAGCGCGGCGATGTCCGCCCTCAGCGCATCCAGGTCCAGGACGGCCTCGATCGACCCCATGGTCGAGGAGAGGGACTTCAGCTCTTCGGAAATATCGACGACTGCCACGGGTCCAGCGTAACGGCTGGGCGGATGAAGCTTGCCCTCGCCCGGAAACCGGATGCCGGTCCCGGACCGGGGCGAGGGTCCCCCCCGGCTCCGCCAGGGGGCTTCCGGCGTCTCCTAGGGGGTCGCCGGCGCCGAGTTCTCGCTGTCCTGGGGTGCCGGGCCCCCGTCGCCGTCGCCGCCGGCCAGCAGGCCGCCGACCACGACGGCCGCGCAGAGGGCGAGGGCGGCGACACCGAGGGTGATACGGCGCTTGCGGACGGCCGCCGCCTTGTTGCGGGCGGAGCCGGGCCGGGGCCTGCCCGGGGCGCGGGGGGCGCGGGCCGTCCCGAGGGGGCCGCCCGCCAGCTCGTCCGGGGCGGGGACGCGCATGCTCGTGTGGGTGTCCCGGTTGGAGTCGGGAGCGGAGCCGGGCACCAGCGGGACCGCGCCGCGGCGGCGGGGCTCCTCGGCGGCCGGGGTGTACTGCTGCTCGTCGTAGGCGGCGGGCTGCTGGTCGCTCTCCTCCGGGCCCGGCTCGTCCACCTCCAGCGGGGGTATCCCCGCCAGCAGGGGCAGCAGGTCGCGCAACCGTACGGCGAGCTCCGAGGCGCGCAGCCGGGAGGCGGGGGCCTTGGCCAGGCACTGGACCAGGAGCTGCCAGAGCTCCTCGGGGATGCCGGGGAGCGGGACGACGGTCTCGGTGACATGGCGGCGCAGGACCGCGCCGGGGTGGCCACCGCCGAAGGGTGTGAAGCCGGCGAGCAGCTCGTAGAGCACGGTCGCCAGGGCGTAGATGTCGACCGCGGCGCGCGGCGGGAGGCCCTCGACGATCTCGGGGGCCAGATAGTCCGGCGTACCGATGATCTTCGTGGCCTTGGTGCGGCGCGGGGTGTCGATCAGCTTGGCGACGCCGAAGTCGGTGAGCAGGGCCGGGTGGGCCCCGCCGGGGCCGAGCGGACCCTCCATGTCGAGCAGGATGTTCTCCGGCTTGACGTCCCGGTGGACCACGTGGGCCTTGTGCGCGGCGGCGAGCCCGTCGGCGACGTCCGCGATGATCGCGACGGCGGCCTCGGGCGCGAGGCGACGTTCGCGGTCGAGGCGGGTGCGCAGGTCGGTGCCGCGTACGAGGGTCATGACCAGGGCCAGGTCGTTGCCGTCCACGACGAGGTCCCGGACGGCGACCACGTGCGGGTGGACGAGTCCGAGCAGGGCTGTGCGCTCCTGCACGAAGCGGCCCACGAGCTCCTGGTCGGACGCGAGGTCCTCACGGAGCAGCTTGATGGCGACCGGGCCCTCGGGCCCTTCGCCCAGCCATACCGTGCCGGCGCTGCCGCGCCCCAGGATCTGGTGGGCCGTGTACCGGCTGCCGATATTCCGTGCCAAGACTGCTCCCTCAGCGGCTGGCGGTGGACCCCCGGTCGACAAAGTTACGCGGCGTTCGGGGTGTCACGTGCCCTGGATGGCACCGACCTTCACTTCTCCGGGCCAAATAGGCCCGGAGAAGTC
Organism: Streptomyces sp. NPDC091287; assembly: GCF_044768525.1. Taxonomy (NCBI): domain Bacteria; kingdom Bacillati; phylum Actinomycetota; class Actinomycetes; order Kitasatosporales; family Streptomycetaceae; genus Streptomyces; species Streptomyces sp. NPDC091287. The sequence continues at coordinate 59,156 of NZ_JBIVUV010000032.1, read as the reverse complement.
GACAAAGGGACAGGGTTACGGGCCGGACCTCGCCTCGCCCGACCGATACGGGCCGGACCCCGCCCGACCGATACGGGCCGGACCCCGCCCGACCGTTGCGCGTCGGTGCGCCGCCCGACCGTTACGCGTCGGGCGCCACCCGGCAGTTTCGGGTCAGGCCCCGCCCGAGCTGCCCGTGCTGTCGCCGACCTTGGAGATCCAGTCGGTGACCGTGCCGATCGCGTCGCCGATCGCCTCCCAGTAGCCCTTGCCCTGGGCGACCCAGTCCTGGAGCGGGGTCAGCTCCCAGATGAGCCAGCCGGCGACGATCAGGAGCACCACGGTGAACAGGCAGCCCTTGAGGCAGCCGAGTCCGGGGATGCGCATCGGGTTGGCGCCGCGCTGCCTCGGCGGACGCGGCTCGCGCGGCGGGCGCGGGGCCGGCTGCTGGGGCTGCTGCGGCTGCGGGGGCGCGTACTGCTGCCGCTGCGGCTGCTGCGGCTGCTGGTAGCGCTGCGGCTGATGCTGCTGTTGCTGCTGTTGCTGCTGCTGGTGTTGCGGTGGGTACTGCTGGTGCTGCGGAGGCGGCTGGCGGCGCTGGGGCGGCTGCTGCTGATGGGGCTGCTGCGGCGGCTGCTGGCGCTGGGGGCGGCGGCGCAGCGGGTCCTGGCTCGGGTCGAGGTACTGGACCTGGGTCTGCTCGTTGCGGTCGCGGGCCGCCTGGAGCTGCGACTGCCAGGGGTGCGGCCCGTCCGGCTGCGGCGGCCCGTCGGGGCGCTGCGGCACGGGCGGCAGGACGGCGGTCGGGTCGGCGTGGCCGCCGCCGGGGCCCTGGCCGCCCGGGCCGCCGGTCTGCTGGAAGACGCTCGTGGGGGCGGCGGGGTCGTAGGAGCCCGCGTTGCTCGGCAGCACCTGCGTGGGGTCGGCCGCGCCCGGGGTGTCCGGGACCGCGGTGGGCGCCGGGTCGGGGGCGAGCAGGGCGCCCACCCCGTCGGCGGCGGCGATCTGGGCGGAGTTCGCGTGGACGCCGATGCCCGAGGCGACCGTACGCAGACCGCGGGCCAGGTTCTCGGCGCTGGGCCGCCGGTCCGGGTCCTTGCTCAGGCAGCGCTCTATGACCGTCCACAGCGGGGCCGGGACGTTGGAGGGGCGGCGGGGCTCCTCGCTGAGGTGCCGGTGCAGGACTTCGAGGGCGGTGCCCCCGGCGAACGGCGGGCGGCCGGTGACCAGCTCGTACAGCAGGATGCCCGCGCCGTAGATGTCGACGGCGGAGGTCTGCGGGCGGCCCTCGGCGGACTCCGGCGCCACGTAGGCGGGTGTGCCGACGAACTCGTGGGTCCGGGTCAGGCCCGGGGAGTCGGCCAGGCGCGCGATGCCGAAGTCGGTGAGCATCGGGTGCATCCGGCCGTCGCGCTCGTCGACCAGCACGTTGGCCGGCTTGAGGTCGCGGTGGACGACGCCGTCGGCGTGGCTGGCGGCGAGCGCGTCCGCGATCTGCGCGGTGAGCAGGGAAGCGGCGACCGGGGTGAGCGGGCCGTTCTCGCGGAGGTAGCGGTGCAGGTCGGGGCCGTCGATCAGGTCCATCACCAGGGCGAGGAGATCGCCCTCGACGACGAGGTCCCGGGTGCGCACGATGTTGGGGTGCGTGAGCCGCAGCAGGACGGAGCGCTCCCGCAGGAACCGCATCACGACGTCGGCGTCGTTGGCCAGCTCCTCCTTGAGGACCTTGATGGCCACGGTCTCGCCGGGCTGACCCGCGACGGCTGCCTCGGCGCCCGCGGTCTCCCGCTGGCGGGCTCGCCAGACGGTGCCCGTGGCGCCGCGTCCGAGCGGCTCCTCGAGCAGGTACTTGCTGCCTACCGGCCGCACGTCATGCGCTCCCTGCTGATCGTGGTGCTTGCGGTCCCCCAGGGGTCTTGTTCGCTCCCTGGGCCAGTCCGAATGTTCCGGCCCACTGTAGTGCCGCCGAACGGGGCACCGGGGGCTCACGTTTCGGGGGAAGACGCGCGGACCGGGTGGAAGGTTGCCGCACGGCTGATCACAGGCCGGTCAGGCGTTCGGTCAGGGGAGCGGATTTCCGTCCGGCATCCGGCGGGCAACCGCCGGGAAACCCGTCCCAGCGGCGGGATCCGGACGCAAGCAGGCACTTTTGCGCCCACAGCCGACCATTCAAGATCATTTAAAGGTGACCGCCGGGCGTGTTGTCAGTGGCAGGTGCGAGGATGCCTCCAGCACGGATCTGCGAGGTCGGAGTCTCGCGGTACGTGACGACCTGTACGGACGACGTGTCCGTGCCGGGTGGGGGGAATCACAGGGCGTTTCCCCTGCCGGGCACCCCCGCGCAGAAGGGACCGCTGACGGCGATGCAGATCCGGCTGACCGTCCTCGCGCCGCGCAGCGGCCAGACCCCGGCGCGCACCTGCGACGTGCTCGTCACCGCACCCGCCGGGACGGCGCTGGCCGCCGTCGCCTCCCACCTGGCCTCCGCCGTGGCGGGGCCCGAGAGCTCCCAGGGCGGCGGAGCGATCGTGTTCTTCGCCGGACGGGAGCGGCTGGACGGGCACCGCGTCGCGCTGGGCGAACCGCCCCTGGTGGACGGCGCGGTCCTCTCGCTCCAGGTCCCCGGCGACGACGAGGCGACGGACGACCCCGTTCCGGCCCAGCTCCACGTGGTGGCGGGCCCTGACGCGGGCGGCGTCCACCTGCTGCACGGCGGGCAGATCCGGATCGGCCGCTCCGCCGACGCGGACGTCCCGCTCGACGACCCGGACGTCTCCCGGCTGCACTGCGCGGTGACGGTCTCCGACGACGGCCGGGTCTCGGTCGCCGACCTCGGTTCGACGAACGGCACCTCCCTGGACGGCGTCGAGGTGCGTGAGCGGCCGGTCCGCCTCGCCCCCGGCGCGCTGCTGCGGCTCGGCGAGTCCGCCCTCCGCCTCACGGCGGGCTCCCGTCCGGCGACGCTGCCGACCGCCCCGGACGGCGAGGGGCACCTGCGGGTGGCCCGCGCCGAGACGGGGTCTCCCGCCCCGGACCACAGCACCGGCGCGCCGCTCTCCGCGCACACCCCCGACCACGGCGGCCCGGGCCACGGCTACGGCGCACCGGCCTCCCCGTTCCCCGCTCCCGCCGGTCCACCGGCGTCCTCCTGGCCCCACGGCGGCTCCGGAGCCCCGGGCTCCTCCCTCGAAGAGGCCTCCTGGCCCGAGCACGCCGACGCCGGGCCGGGCGCGTACCCGGGACATGGCACCCATGCCCGTGGCGAGGAGTTCGCCGACACCCCGGCGCCCCGGCGCGGCATAGGAGCGTGGGCGAGGCGGCTCAAGGGCGGCGCGAGGGGCGAGCAGGCGGGCCCGGAGACCGGCGCCGGGCGGCGGGGCGAGGCCTACGGCTCCCCGGACGGTCAGGGCGGCCCGGGTGGCCCGACGGCGCCCGGATCATCGGCGTACGGATCATCGGCGCCCGGACCCGGCGCGTACGGCTCCACGGCGGGGCCCCACGACTTCCCGGGCGGCTCCCACGATCCGTCCGGCGGGCCGTCGGGGGCCGGGCACCTCGCCTCCCCGACCTCCCCCGGCTCCCCGTTCTCCGCGCTGCCCACCGCCCCCGAGGGCACCTGGCCGGATCCGGCGACCGTGCTGCTGACCGCGCTGGGTCCCGGGCCCCGGCTCTGGGAGCGGCATCCGGAGCACCCGGAGGCGCTGGTGGTGCGGCTCGGCACGACCGACCGGGCCGAGGTGCCCGCCGTGCCGGTGACCGTGGGGCTGCGCGAGGCCGGTTCGCTGGGGCTCGCCGGTCCGCGTGCCCGGCTGGCGGGGCTGGCCCGCGCGACGGTGGCGCAGCTCGCCGCACTGCACTCCCCGTTCGACCTGGAGATCGTCCTCATCAGCACGGACCGCTCCCGCCCGCTGGAGGAGCGGCGGCGCGAGTGGTCCTGGCTGGGGTGGCTGCCGCATCTGCGCCCGACGCACGGGCAGGACTGCCGGCTGCTCCTCGCGTACGACCGTGAGCAGGCGGCCGCCCGTACGGCCGAGCTGGTGCGCCGCCTCGACGAGGGCCCCCTCGGTCCCGGCTGGCCGCATCTGGACCGGGCCTCGGTGGCCGAGGCCGCCCGCGCCCACACGGGTCCGCACACGGTGGTCGTCCTGGACGGCGACCCCGGTACGGCGATGCTGCGCGAGACCACGGCGCGGCTGGCCGGGGCGGGCGCGGCGGCCGGGATCCATCTGATCTGCCTGGCCGAGACCCCGGCCGCCTCCCCCATCTCCCCGGTGTCCGCGACGTACGAGGCCGCCTGCCGGGCGTCCATCGCCTTCCGGGAGTGCGGGGCGGTCGCGATGCTCAGCGGGGACGTCGCCACGGCGTTGCGCCTGTTGCGCACGGCGGGCGGGCAGGCCGCGGGGCACGGGACGGTGGCCGCCGTGGACGCGGTGTCGGCGGCCTGGGCCGAGCGGTTCGGGCGGGCCCTGGCGCCCCTGCGTGAGGAGGGCTCGGCCGCGCTGGCCGGCCGTCCGACGACCGCGGCGTTGCCGCCGTCCGCCCGGCTGCTGGACGAGCTGGGCCTGGCCCGGGCGACGCCGGCCTCGCTGATGGCCCGCTGGGCGTCCACGGCGGAGGCCCAGCCCGGCGCCTCGGCGCCCCGGGGCACGGCGGCCCCCGCGCCCCGCCAGGAGCTGGACAGCCCCAACTCCGGGCGCACCCTCAGCGCGGGCCCGCGCGTCGGCCCGCAGCGCACCGCGGCCTCCTCCGCCCACCGCGACTCCGGCCGCACGCCGTACCCGGCCGCGGGCGCCCCCGACCCGGACCGCACCCCGTACCCACCGCTGGACGCCCGCGACTCCGGGCGCACGCCGTATCCGCCGCTGGATTCCCGGGACTCGGAGCGCACGCCCTATCTCGGCGGCCGACGCTCCGGGCCGGGGCAGGGCTCCGGGGAACGGAGCGACGGGGGCGCGCCCGGGCCCGCCGCCCACACCGGCCGGCCGGTCCTCGTGCTCGGGGCGGGCCCCCGGGGGCCCCTCAGCGTCGATCTCGCCGACGAGGGGCCGCATCTGCTGATCGAGGGGCCGCCGGGCAGCGGCCGCACCGAGCTGCTCCGGGCCGTCGCCGCCTCGCTCGCCTCCGCCGCCCGGCCCGACCGGCTCGGCATCCTGCTCGTCGACGGCTCCGGCGGCGAGCGGGGGGAGCGCTGCGAAGGGCTGCTCCCCTGTACGGAGCTGCCGCATGTGTTCACCCACCTCGTGGCGTGCGACCCGGTCCGGATGCGGGAGTTCGCGCAGGCCCTGGGCGGCGAGCTGAAGCGGCGCGCCGAGCTGCTCGGCGACCTGGACTTCGCCGCCTGGCACGAGCGGCACGCCCAGCAGGAGGGCCCGCCGCGCATCGTGGGCCAGCGTCCGCCGAGCGGCGCCGAGCGGCAGGGCGATCTGGACTCCCCGGCCAGCGGCACCCTGCGGCTACGCCCCACCGCCCGGCCGGGGGACCCGGGCCCGTCGCCGCTGCCCCGCCTCGTCGTCCTCGCCGACGACTTCGACGCGCTGGTCGCCCCGTCGCTCGGCAGTCCCGGCAGGCCGGCCGCCGGTTCGGTGGTGCGGGCGCTGGAGGCCGTGGCCCGGGACGGGGGGCGGCTCGGGGTGCATCTGGTCGCCACCTCCGCGCGCCCGGACCGCACGGAGGACACCGAGCTGGCCCGTGGCGCCCGGCTGCGCATCGTGCTGGACGCCCCGGTGCTGCCGCCGTCCCCGGACGAGCCGGCCCCCGGCCGGGGCAGGCTGGGGCATCCGGACGGCCGGGTGACGCCGTTCCAGGGGGGCCGGGTCACCGGTCGCATCCCGCGTACGGCGACGCTGCGGCCCACCGTCGTCCCGCTGGAGTGGGAGCGGATGGGCGATCCGCCGACCCGGCGCCCGGTCCGGGAGCTGGGCAACGGGCCGACCGACCTGGCGCTGCTCGCCAGCGCGTTGGAGCGCGCGGCCCGTTCGGTGAACGCGGAGCGGCTGCCGGCGCTGGTGCCGTTCCCGGCCTGACGCGTCCTCCGGCGCGGCCACCGTCCCGGCCCGCCCCCGCCCTCCGACCCGGCCACCTTTTCGACACGCTCCTCCCCCTGCCCCGGCAGGCTTCCGACATGCCCTGACATGACGTCACGAGGCGATCACGATCAGCCTGTTGGGGCGTCCGGCGGTATTGCGGGGCCCGTGCGCCCGGCGTAGGACTGTGCGCACGGACGACGTGGTCCGGGCATGCGGACATGGCCGGACGCGTACAGCAGAGACGGGGCAGGAATGCGCACAACCTTCTCGATACGCAGGGCCGCGGTCGTGTTCACGGCGGTCGGCGCTCTGGCGCTCACCGCCTGCGGAGGCGACGGTGACGGCAAGAAGAAGACGGACGACGGCTCCGGCAAGGGCACGGACAGCGCGTCCACGGTGAAGCTGCCGAAGCTGGACGGGGAGGACATCTCCGTCGCCGCGGTCTGGACCGGGCCCGAGCAAGAGAACTTCACCAAGGTGCTGGACGAGTTCGAGAAGCGTACGGGCGCGAGCGTCACGTTCGTCCCGGCGCAGGACCCCATCATCAACTTCCTGGGCACCAAGATCGCGGGCAAGCAGCCGCCGGACGTCGCGATGATCCCGCAGGTCGGCGCGATCCAGCAGGCGGCCGCGAAGAAGTGGGCCAAGCCGGTCGGCCCCGAGGCGCGGGCGCAGCTCGGCCAGAACTTCGCGAAGGTCTGGCAGGACCTCGGCGCGGTGGACGGCACCCAGTACGGCGTGTATTTCAAGGCCGCCAACAAGTCCCTGATCTGGTACAACGCCGCCGCGTTCGACAACGCGGGGGCGAGCGAGCCGAAGACCTGGAAGGACTTCCTGACGACCGCGGAGACCATTTCCGCCTCCGGCGTCACGCCGGTCTCGGTGGGCGGCGCGGACGGCTGGACCCTGACCGACTGGTTCGAGAACGTCTACCTCTCCCAGGCGGGGCCGGAGAAGTACGACCAGCTGGCGAAGCACGAGATCCCGTGGACCGACCCGTCCGTCAAGGAAGCGCTGACCACGCTGGCCGGGCTGTGGGGGAAGCCGGAGCTGATCGCGGGCGGCGCGGACGGGGCGCTCCAGACGGAGTTCCCGGCCTCGGTGACCCAGACGTTCACCGGGGGCGACCAGCCCAAGGGCGCGATGGTCTTCGAGGGCGACTTCGTCTCCATCAACATCGCGCAGACCGAGGCGAAGATCGGCACGGACGCCAAGGTCTTCCCGTTCCCGGCGGTCGGCGCGGACTCCCCCGTGGTGACCGGCGGCGACGCGGCGGTGGCGCTGAAGGACACCAAGGGCGCGCAGGCGCTGCTGACCTGGCTGGCGTCCTCCGACGCGGCGAAGATCTGGGCCGAGGCGGGCGGGTTCATCTCCCCGAACAAGGGCCTGGACCTGAAGGCGTACCCGAACGACGTGCAGCGCACGATGGCCCAGGCGCTGATCGACGCCGGTGACGACGTGCGGTTCGACATGTCCGACCAGGCCCCGCAGTCGTTCGGCGGGACGCCCGGGAAGGGCGAGTGGAAGATCCTCCAGGACTTCCTGAAGAACCCGAAGGACATCGCGGGGACCCAGAAACAGCTGGAGTCCGAAGCGGTCAAGGCGTACAAGAGCTGACGCCGTGACGACAGCGACCGCGGGGGGCGCCGGGTCGGCGCCCCCCGCCGACAACACGCATCCCCGTCCCTCCCCGCCCCCGGATCCGAAGAGCCCCCGCCGGAGCGTGACCGGTACCCGCAGGGTCATCGCGGCGGCGTTCCTGCTGCCCGCGCTGGTGCTGCTCGGCGCGCTGGTGCTCTATCCGATCGGGTACTCGGTCTACCGGTCGTTCTTCGACCAGGCCGGTACGGGCTTCGCCGGGTTCGACAACTACAAGGCGCTGTTCACCGACGCCACCATCGTCACGGCGGTGAAGAACAACGCGATCTGGGTGGTCTTCGCCCCGACGGTCGCCACCGCGCTCGGGCTGATCTTCGCGGTGCTGACCGAGCGGATCCGCTGGGGCACCGCGTTCAAGCTGATCGTCTTCATGCCGATGGCGATCTCGATGCTGGCGGCCGGCATCATCTTCCGGCTGGTGTACGACCAGGCTCCCGAGCGGGGTGTGGCCAACGCGGTGGCGGTGGGCGTCCACGACACGTTCAACCAGTCCTCCGTCTTCCCGAAGGCGCGCCCGCTGCCCGTGCACCCGTTGGAGAAGGGTGACGGCGGGGCGTTCGTGTCCAAGGAGCCGGTCCGGGCGGGCCAGCCGCTGCGGGTGCCGCTGATCGGTGTGGCTCCGGCGAAGATGCCGGGCGACGCGCGGCCGGCGGAGGGCGCCCCGGCGGCCTCCGGGGACAGGATCTCCGGGACCGCCTGGCTGGACTTCACCCGGGGCGGCGGCGGGAAGCCGAATGTCGTCGACCCGAAGGAGCTGGGGCTGAAGGGCCTGAAGGTCGAGGCGGTGAAGGACGGGAAGGTCGTGGCCACGGCCACGGCCGGAGCGGACGGCGTGTTCACCCTGCCCGCCTCGGCGGACGGGGCCCAACTGCGCCTGCCCGCCGACAACTTCCGCGAGCCGTACAACGGCGTCGACTGGCTCGGACCGTCCCTCGTGACGCCCGGGATCATCGGCAGCTACGTATGGATGTGGGCCGGGTTCGCGATGGTGCTGATCGCGGCGGGCCTGGCCGGTCTGCCGCGTGAGCTCCTGGAGGCGGCCCGGGTGGACGGCGCCAACGAGTGGCAGGTGTTCCGCCGGATCACGGTGCCGATGCTGGCGCCGGTGCTGGCGGTGGTCCTGGTGACACTGATGATCAACGTGCTGAAGGTCTTCGACCTGGTGTTCATCATCGCGCCGGGCTCCTCGCAGGACGACGCGAACGTGCTGGCGCTCCAGCTGTACAGGTCCTCGTTCGGCACGGACGCGGACCTGGGGATCGGGAGCGCGATCGCGGTGCTCCTGCTGCTGCTGGTGATCCCGGTGATGCTGTTCAACATCCGCCGGATCCGGAAGGAGGGACGCCGATGACGGGCCACGCCCGCCCCGTGCCGCCTCCCGGCTGGGGGTCCGGGGGTCGTCCCCCGGGAGAACGCAGCAACATCCGCCGGATCCGGAAGGAGGGACGCCGATGAGCAGCGCACCAGAAGTGAACACCGCGCGTATCGGCCGCCAGAAGGCGGTTTCCCGGCAGGCCGGCGCCCCCGAAGCGCCCAAGGCCAAGCAGTCCCTCGGCGCCCGGATCGCCGCTCGCGCCGGCGGCGGGGTGATGCGGGTCTTCCTGATCCTGGTCGCCCTGTTCTGGCTGATGCCCACGATCGGCCTGCTGCTGTCATCGCTGCGCGGGCCGCAGGACATCGCGGCGACCGGCTGGTGGAAGGTCTTCACCGCCCCGTCGGAGATGACCTTCGACAACTACCAGCGGCTGCTGGACAATTCGACGATCACCGGCTCGCTCGTGAGCACGATCATGATCACCGTGCCCTCCACGGTGCTGGTGGTGGTGATCGGCTCGCTGGCCGGATACGCCTTCGCGTGGATGGAGTTCCCCGGCCGCGACTGGTGGTTCCTGCTGGTCGTCGGGTTGCTGGTGGTGCCGGTGCAGGTCGCGCTGATCCCGGTCTCCGAACTCTTCGGCACCATCGGGATCTTCGAGACGACGCTCGGTGTGGTGCTGTTCCACACGGCGTTCGGCCTGCCGTTCGCGATCTTCCTGCTGCGGAACTTCTTCGCGGAGATCCCCCGCGAGCTGCTGGAGGCCGCCCGGCTCGACGGGGCGGGCGAGATCCGGCTCTTCGTCCGGGTCGTGATGCCGCTGGGCGGTCCGGCGATCGCCTCGCTCGGGATCTTCCAGTTCCTGTGGGTGTGGAACGACATGCTGGTCGCGCTGATCTTCGCGGACTCCGAGTCGCCGCCGATCACCGTGGCGCTCCAGCAGCAGGTACGCCAGTTCGGCAACAACATCGACGTACTGGCGCCCGGCGCGTTCGTGTCGATGGTGATCCCGCTGGTGGTGTTCTTCGCCTTCCAGCGACAGTTCGTGACCGGAGTGATGGCGGGCTCGGTCAAGTAGCCCTCGCCACAAGGCCGTACACCCTCGAAGGCGTACGGCTGTACGTCAACCCGAAGCGGCCCGGTTCCCCGGAACCGGGCCGCTTCGCCGTCTCCGTCCCCCGATTGCCGCGTCCGGCGTAACCCTGTCATTCCATCCGACGTTTGCGGTCTGCCTGGTTCCCGCGAACGATCGACCCATGGATGTGTAGTGCCCCGGTTCTCCGTCATCGTGCCCGCATTCCGGGTCCAGGCGTATCTGCACGCGTGTCTGGATTCCGTGCTGGCCCAGTCCTTCAAGGACTACGAGATCGTCGTGGTCGACGACTGCTCCCCCGACGCCTGTGGGCCGATCGCCGACGACTACGCCAGCCGGGACCCCCGTGTCACCGCACTGCACCTCCCCCGCAACACCGGCCTGGGACCGGCCCGCAACGCCGGGATGGGCCGGGCGGGCGGCGACTACCTGATCTTCCTCGACGGTGACGACACCCTGCTGCCGGACGCGCTCCAGACCATCGCCGACCGGATCGACACGACCGGCGAGCCCGACGTCCTGATGTACGACTACGCCCGCACGTACTGGACGGGCCGCAGCGTGCGCAACGTCCTGGCCGCCCATCTCGACGAGGGCGGGCCCGACCGCTTCCGGCTCACCGACCGCCCCGAGCTGCTGCAGCTCCTCATGGTCGTCTGGAACAAGGCGTACCGCCGCGCGTTCATCGAGGCCGAGGGGTTCACCTTCCCGCCCGGCTACTACGAGGACACCCCCTGGACCTACCCGGTGCTGATGTCGGCCGGGTCGATCGCGGTGCTGGACGCGGTCTGCGTCTCCTACCGGCAGCGGCGGCGCGGCAACATCCTCTCCACCACCAGCGAGAAGCACTTCGACGTCTTCGACCAGTACGACCGGGTCTTCGCGTTCATCGACTCGCGCCCCGAACTCGCCCTGTGGCGGGCGGTGATGTTCCGCCGGATGCTGGACCACTTCTCGGCGCTGTTCGCCTCCCGGGACCGGCTGCCGCTCCACAGCCGCGCCGCGTTCTTCCGCCGGGCGGCCGCGTCCTGCCGCCGCTACCGCACCCCCGGCGCCCCGGTCCCCCGTCGCGCTCTGCTGCGGCACGGCCTGTTGCGGCTCGGCGCGCGGCGCACCTATCAAGCGCTGTCGGGGGCCCAGCGCCTGGGCGGCCGGCTGCGCCGGGGGGTGGCGGCCGTGCGCCGGGCGGTGCGGGGCGCTGCGCTGCGGGCGCACTACCGGATCCAGTTGCGGCTGCCGCTGCGCTCCCGGGACGCGGTGTTCGCCGCCCGGGGCGGCGGCGGGTACACGGGCAGCCCGGCGGCGATCGAGGCGAAGGTCCGCGAACTGGTCCCGGGGGTGCGGACGGCCTGGATCTGCCGGCCCGTCGACGCCCACACCGTGCCGACCGGCACCCGGCACCTCGCGCCCGGCACCTTCGCCCACCGGACGGCGCTGGCCCGCTCCGCGTACCTGGTGAACGACTCCGCCTTCGACCGGGGGCTGGTCAAGCGCCGGGGCCAGATCCTGCTCCAGACGCACGAGGGCACGCCGCTGCGGACCGTGGGCACCGATCTGCTGGACCGGCCCGCCGCCGCCCGGGGCACCGATTTCGAGCAGCTGCTGCGCTCGGTGGACACCTGGGACTTCTCCCTCTCGGCGAACCCGCACTCCACCCTCGTACGGGAGAGGGCCTATCCGTCCGCGTACACGACGCTGGAGTACGGATCGCCGCGCAACGACGTGTACCACCGCACCGGTCCGGCCGACGTGGCGCGGCTGCGCGAGACGCTGGGGATCCCGGCGGGCAGCACGGCGCTGCTGTACGCCCCGACGCACCGCGACTACCGGCGTGTCCAGCGGCCCGCCCTGGACCTGGAGCGGCTGGTCCGGGTCCTGGGCCCGCAGTTCGTGGTGCTGGCCCGGGCGCCGCGCCCCGCGGGCCCCGGCGGCCACCGGGCGCCGCATCCCCGGATCATCGACGTCAGCGGGCACCGGTCCGTGGAGACACTGGCGCTCGCGTCGGACGCGCTGATCACCGACTACGCGTCGCTGATGTTCGACTACGTCAACCTGGACCGCCCGGTGGTGCTGCACCTCGCCGACATCGAGGCGTACGAGGCGGCCCGGGGCACGTACTTCGACATCACGACGTTCCCGCCCGGCATCGTGGCCCGGGGCCAGGACGAGCTGTTCGACATCTTCGCGACGGACCACTGGCGGGGTTCCCGCTCGGCGGAGCTGCGGGCCGCGTTCCGGGCCCGGTTCTGTCCGTACGACGACGGCCACGCCGCCGAGCGGGTGGTGCGGCGGGTCTTCCTCGGGGAGACGGACGGGCTGCCGCTGCCGATGCCGTCCGCCGCGCGCCGGACGCCCGCGGCCCTTCCGGCGCAGGACGGGGCCGGGGCGGGCGTCATGGGCTGACCCGGCCGGTCGCTCAACGCGTGCTCCGCACCTGCTCAGCGCGTGCTCAGCGCGTGCTCAGCGTTCCAGGAACGCGAACAGCTCCTCCCAGCGGCGCAGGTTCTCCGGCTCGGAGAACCGCTGGACGCCGGACCGGGCCCGTGCGCCCATCGCGTCGCGCAGCCGGGGGTTGCCGGTGAGCCGCAGCAGCCTGTCGGCGAGGGCGGCGACGTCCCCGGCGGGGGCCAGCAGCCCGTCCTCGCCGTCGCGGACGATCTCCCGCACCCCCGGCGCGCAGTCGAAGGCGGCGCAGGGCACACCGCTCGCCATCGCCTCCAGCAGGGCCAGCGGGAAGCCTTCGCCCCGGGAGGACTGGACGAAGACGGAGGACTCGGCGAGGGCCCGCTCCACGTCGTCGGTGCGGCCCATCCACTCCACACAGCCGTCGAGGCCGAGGCTGGTGCACTGCTCCTTCAGCGCGGCCTCGTCCTCGCCGGCCCCGTAGACGCGCAGCCGCCAGTCGGGGCGGGCGGGGGCGACCAGGGCCCAGGTGTCCAGGAGCAGGTCGATGCCCTTCTGGTCGCTGAGCCGGCCGATGCTGGCGACGGTCCGCGCGGTGCGCGGGGAGGGCACGGCGGGGAGGCGGGAGAGGGCGTTGGGCAGGAAGCCGACGTTGTTCATGCCGTCCCCGGCCCACTGGTCGGCGTCCTCCTCGGTGAGGACGAGCCAGTGGTCGAGGTCCTTGTAGTGGTTCTTGATCCACCGGTAGCGGTGGCTCGCGCGGGAGTAGCCGTAGGACTCGTGGCTCATCCCGATGACCCGCAGCCCGGTGGTGTCGGCCTCTCCGACCCATTCCATCGCCCAGACCTGGGTGACGATGACGACCGCGCCGGGGCGAGCGGTCGCGAAGATCTCCGAGAGCCGGGCGACCGCCTGCTTCTTGGCGGCGACCCGGGCCGCCTCCCTGCGCCGGGAGGGGAGGCGGAAGCGGTCGCGGACGCCGTGGGGCGTCCAGGGGGTCGGGGGGTGGGCGGGGTAGAGGGCGGTGACGGGGTGGGCAGGCTCCGCGGGCAGCGCCATCTTGAGGTCGGACGCGTGGATGCCGATGGTGTGGACGCGGTGGCCCTGGCCGGAGAGGAGGCGGGCGGTCTGGTGCATCCAGCCGGTGACGCCGCCGAGTTCGTCGGTGCTGTTGGAGACGATGAAGACGTCGCGGCTCATCGGCCGGCCCCCCGGTCGTGGTCGATGGTGTGGCGGGCGCCCCGGGAGCCCCGGGAAGCTCCGTGGCCGAAGACGGCGGCGACGGTCCTGCGGGCCGCGTCGCCCCGGTCGTAGGGCCCGAACCGCTGGGTGAACGCCCTGCGTCGGTCGGCGTACCGGGTGTCGGACTTCTTCAGCTCCGCGAGGGTCGCGAACAGCTCGTCCTGCGTCGCGGTCACCGGCCCGGGGGCGTGCTCCCGCAGGTCGAAGTAGCTGCCGCGCTCGGCCGCGTACGCCTCCAGGTCGGGGGCGAACAGCACGACGGGCCGGTCGAGGAGGGCGAAGTCGAACATGATGGAGGAGTAGTCGGTGATCAACACGTCGGTGAGGGCCAGGAGTTCGCTGACGTCGTGGTGGCGCGAGACGTCGACGACGGTCCCGGGCGGACAGACCGGCAGCCGGGCGGACTCCAGGTAGTGGGCCCGTACGAGCAGGGTGTGGGTGTCGCCGAACCGCTCCGCGAACTCCCGTACGTCCAGGCGGAGTCGGGCCCTGCGCTGCTTTCCGGGGCCGCCCCGGAACGTGGGGGCGTACAGCACGGTCTTCTTGTGGTCGTCCAGCCCGAGCGCCCCGGCGAGCGGCGGGCGCGGCAGCCGTCCCTCGGTCTCGGCCCGGTCGCGCTCCGCGATCAGGGCGTCATTGCGCGGGTAGCCGGTGCGCAGGAGCCGTTCCTCGGGCAGCCGGTAGGCGCGGGCGAGGGTGTTCACGTCGTGCTCGGAGCGGACGAGGAAGTGGTCGAAGCGGTCCACGGCCTGCTGGAGCCGTTCGCGCTGGGTGGCGTTCTGGAGCCGTACGCGGGTCTCGTCGAAGCCCATCCGCTTGTACGCGGAGCCGTGCCAGGTCTGGAGGTACGTGGTGTGCCGGGGCTTGCGCAGCTGCTGCGGGAAGCCCTGGTTGTCGACCCAGTACTCGGCGCGGGCCAGCGCCCACAGGTAGCGCCAGGACCAGCGGCGCACGAGGCGCGCGCCGTCCGGGAAGCCGGCCGGGGAGGGGTCGTAGGACCAGGTGGCACGCAGTTTCAGGCCCTGGCGGCGGATCTCCTCGTACAGGGCGCGCGGACTGTCGCCGTAGCAGGTGCCCATGTGGCTTTCAAGGACGACGGAGCCGCGGCGGACGGGGAGCCGGGTGAGCCAGGTGTTGTAGACGGGGACCTTGAAGCCCCGGGAGCGGTAGCGGTCCAGGCGCTTGCGCAGCGACCGGGCGAGGAGCTTCGCCTTGCGGGCGGGCCGGAAGCGGGTGGCGTAGCGGACCAGGCGGCGGGTGGTGCGGGCCGGGCGGCGGCGGGCGGTCAGCCGGAGCGCGAAGTGGTCCTTGAGCGTGATGTAGGGCTCCCAGGTGTCCCCGGCGAGCCGCCCGAGCCGGGGCCTGGCGGCGAACCGGAGGGCCTCTTCCACCTGGTCCTGCGGGGCGAACAGGTCGCTGACGGAACGGGGCCCGTCGGGGCCCCCCGCGGTCACGGTCAGCCGCGCGTCCCACGCCGTGTCGCGGGCGCCGACGGGGCGCAGGCGGCGCGCGACGTCGGCCCGCGCGCGCCAGCTGATCCCGTTGCCGTCGTGCCTGATCTCCTCGACCGGGAACGCGACGGCGCGCGCCCCTCCCCGGGCCCGGAACTCCAGGGTCGCGCCGAGGGGGGCCTCGGGGCCGGGCCCGCCGTGGCCGGGCAGCACGAGGCGGCCTTCCAGCAGCAGGCGGCCCCGGTCGGCGGTGGCGCGGGTGAGCCGGTTCATCAGCCGCGCGTCGCCGAACGTGCGGTACTGGTGGCCGAGTTCGGTGACGTCGACGCCCGGCCCTTCCGCGTCGCCGCCGCCCCAGGTCACCCGGCCGTCCGCGCCCGTCGTCAGCGGCGCGCACACGGTGGCGGGCCTGCTCAGCGCGTACGCCGCGGTGAGGACCCCTTCGGCGTCGCCCCGGGCCAGCAGGCGCACGGCGACCCGCTCCAGCGGCGGCAGGCCCGGCAGGCCGTCCCGGAAGGAGCCGGTCAGCGCACGGGCGGCGGCCGCGGCGACCCGGTCGCGGCGGGCGGCGGGCAGGCGGGGGAAGGACCGGGCGAGCGGCACCAGGTGGTCGCGGGCGAACGCCTTCTCCCGTTCCTCGCGCAGCTCGGACAGCCCGCGCGCGAGAAGGGTGTTGGCGACCCGGCGGTGCGCCTCGACCAGGGCGGCGAGGTCACGGGCCCGGTCGGGGACGGCCCGGCCGGTCACGATCAGCCGGCGGACCAGGGCGATCCGGCCGACCGCGGCGGCGGCGAGCGGGCCGAAGAGGATCTCGCCGTGCGTCAGGTCCTCCTCGTACCGCAGCCCGTGCCGCCTGGCGGCCTCGCGGCGCAGACAGAATCCGGTCACCAGGGCGTCCCTGACGACGAGTTCGGGGGCGTCGGTGAAGCGGGCGAGGGTGCGGGAGCGGGCGTACAGCTCACCCTGCCAGGACGGCTCCCGTTCTTTGCCGCTCTCGTCCGCGACCCGGCTCCAGCGGCCGGCGATCAGGTCGGCGCGGCTGGTCTCGCCCGCCTGCCAGAGGTTGCGGCAGGCGTGGAGCTGGAGGCGTTCGCCGGTGGCGAGGACCAGGACGTACCGGCCGCCCGCCGCGTCCAGGCCCGCGTTGCGCAGGGCTCCGGTGGTGCGGGCGGCCGGGTCGGCGTGGAGGAGGCGGACCCGCCCCGGGGCCCGGTCGGCCAGGGCCCGGGCGGCGGTCCGGACGGCCGGGGCGGCGGTGGAGGCGAGGACCACGACGGCCTCGGCTCCGCGCAGCGACTGGCCGAGCACGGACTCCACGGAGGCGCGCAGGGCGTCGGCGCCTCCGGGGCCCTCGCTGTCCCCGCCGCCGGTGACCACACAGCTGAAGTCGCTCATGCCTGCTCCCCCTTGAGCATCCGGTCGACGACCCCGGCGGCGGCGGTCCCGTCGTCGAGGTCGCAGAACGCCTCCCGGAACCGCTCGTACGCCTCCCGGTGCCCGGCGGTCGCGGCTTCCGGGTCGCGCAGGGCGGCCACGATCCCGGCGGGGTCGGGGATCAGGGGGCCTGGGGCGCGCTGCTCGAAGTCGAAGCAGAAGCCGCGCAGGGTGTCGCGGTAGTGGGCCAGGTCGTGGGTGTGGAAGAGCATCGGGCGGCCGGTCTGCGCGAAGTCGAACATGATCGAGGAGTAGTCGGTGACCAGGACGTCGCTGATCAGCAGCAGTTCGGCGACGTCCGGGTGGCGGGAGACGTCCCGGACGAAGGGGGTGTCGGGGACGCTGCCACCGACGAGGTAGTGGCGGCGGACCAGCAGGACATGGTCCTCGCCGAGGCTCTCCCGGGCCCGTTCCAGGTCGAGTTGGAGGTCGAACCCGTGGCGCCCGCCCTGCCGTGGGCGGTCCTCGCGCCAGGTGGGGGCGTACAGGATCACGCGCCGCCCCTCGGGGAGCGCGAGCCGTTCGCGTACGGTGGCGGCGGTCTTGTCCCGGTCGGGGGCGTACAGCAGGTCGTTGCGCGGGTAGCCGCACTCCAGGACCTCGCCCAAGTAGCCGAAGGCGCGGCGCATCACGGGGGTGGAGAAGCTGTTCGGGGAGACGAGCACGCTCCACTGGGCGGACCGGTGTGCCATGGACGCCATGTACGCGGCGTCGGCGTGCGGGGTGCCCGCGAGGTCGCGGCCGATGCGCTTGAGCGGGGTGCCGTGCCAGGTCTGGACGACGCACTGGCCCTCGGCCCGCTCGAACCACTCGGGCAGGTGGGTGTTGGTGACGATCCACCGGCTGCGGGCCAGCGCCTCGTACCAGTCGGCGCTGTGCAGGGCGACGGGGCGGACGCCTTCGGGCACGGCCGCCTGCTGGTCGCGCACCACCCACAGGTGCTCGATGTCGCGTCTCCGGCCCGCGAGTTCGCGGTGGACGGCGCGGGGCGAGTCGGAGTACTGGCGGCCGTCGAAGCTGGAGTAGAGGACGGCGGGGCGCAGTTCGTCGACCGTGGCGGCGCGCAGTCCGGCGTACCGCTCGCGCTGGATCCGCTGCCCGTACGGGCCCCGCTCATCGACGGGGAGGGCGGAGGCCGACTCCAGGACGAGCCGGTCGTGGTGGCGCCGCTGGAGGGTGAAGTCCCTGCCGGTGATGTGCTGTTGCGTCGGGAGGGTGGGGTGCAGGGGGGTGCTCAGGCGGAGCGGTCGGTACGCTTCCGGGTCCCGCTCCCCCGGCTCGCGCAGAAAGAGCTGCCAGCGCCCCTCGGCGAGCGGCAGCGTCCCGCCGGGCCCCTCGACGGCGGCGGGCGCGATCACGGCCCGGAAGCCGTCGCCGTCTCCCCGCTCCAGACCGAGGACCACCTCCTCCCGGTGGCCGCTGTGCCGCAGGACGAGTTCCCGGAAGGCGCCCGTGGGTTCGGGGAAGGTCCCGTCGAGAATCAGGGCGCCCGACTCCTCCCGGACGGCGGAGGTGACGACGGGCTGGACGGGCCGGTCGGTGAGCACGAGGTCGCCCGAGGGGTTGGGGGCCGCGTACAGCTCACGGCCGTCGGGCAGTGCGTAGCGTCCGTCCTGCCCGTCGGTCCGGGCGGCCACCGTCAAGGGCGCGCCCTCTCCGACGAGTTGGACGCCCCAGATGTCGTCCTGTCCCCGGAAGGCGCTGAGCGGGATGTCCGCCGCCCGGGAACCGAGCGAGCCGCGCAGGGCGAACTCCCGCGTCTCCTTGGTGCGCCATTCGGTGAGCCGGAGGGCGACCGGCCCGGCGTCGCCGTGGATCTTCACCTCCAGGCGCACGCCGTCCTCGACCGCCGACTGCCCGGTCAGGACGGCCGCGACGCGTTCGGTGCGCAGCTCCAGCTTGTTGCCGGAGAGGACGGGGACGATACGGGTCCGCTCGTCGGTGTACGTCACGGCGGGCGGGGCCGGGGTGCCGACGAGCCGCATGGGGCCCCGGCGCGGCCGGCCCGCGCCGACGACGACGGCTTCCAGCTTCCACGTCGTGCGCCCGCCGCTCACCTTCCCGGCGAGTCTGCGCGGGTCGACGACGGCTGTGAACCCGGCGCGGTCGTAGCGGTGCAGGGAACGGCCGGAGCGGGCGGTGGCCTCGTCGCCCGGGACCGGGCGGGTCCGCAGGGGGATCAGCCGCTTCCCGGAGCGCAGCCAGCCGAGCCGGACCGGGCCGCCCGGGGCGTTCCGTACGTAGGCGTGGCCGGTCAGGTGCAGCAGCCCGTCCCGCCAGACGGCCTCGGTGAGGTGGGCGTGGACGGGCAGGTCGGCGGAGGTCAGTGCGGTCGTGGCGGGCGGCAGGGGGTCGCGGACGGCGGGGTGGTGGGCGCGGGGGCGGAGGAGTCCGGTGACGTGGAAGGTGTCCCGGTCCTTCTTCTCGTCGGCGAGGAGGGCGAGGAGTTCGGGGAGCCGGCGTTCGCGGATGAGCTGCCACTTGACCCGCAGATGCAGGGGCAGTGAGGCGAGGACGCCGGGCTCGACGGTGGCGGCGAACGCGCCCGCGTGCTCCAGGAACGCCTCGTGGAACTCCGCGTCGCCGCCCCCGAGCGCCTCGATGAACAGCCACAGGTCCCCGGAGAGCGCGTGGGCGTCGTAGCGGCGCTTGGCCCCGGCCAGGTCGGGCCGGGCGGCGAGGAAGCGGCTGACGGTGGTGACGGCGGTGACCCGGTCGCGGATGCCCCGGGGCACGGCCCGCCGGGTGGTGATCGAGCCGTCGCGGTCGCGCCAGTGGTAGACGGGCTCCTCGACGACGTCGACGGAGCGGGCCAGGAAGTGGGCGGGCAGGACGACGGCGATGTCCTCGTACAGCACCCCGGTGGGGAAGGCGAAGGCGTGCTCGTCCCAGAAGGTGCGCCGGAAGACCTTGTTGCAGGCGATGCGGTCGCCCAGCAGGATCCAGTCCCGGGTGATGTGGGTGGCCCGCCGGGCCTTCTCCATCGGCTTGCGGAACATCGGGGACTGTTCCAGGTCCCCGCCGGCCCGCAGCCGGAGCACGTTGCCGGTGGCGAAGTCGGAACCGGAGCGGTCGAGTTCGGCCAGCATCCGGGCGTACGCGCCGGGCGGCACGACGTCGTCGCTGTCGACGAACGTCAGGAACTCCGCCCCGGAATGAGCTTCACGGATCCCGGTGTTGCGGGCCGCGCCGAGCCCGGCGTTCTCCTGCCGGATCAGCCGGAAACGGGGGTCGCGGTCAGCGAACTCCTGCGCGAGGGCGGGGCCGTTGTCCGTGGAGCCGTCGTCGACGAGGACGACCTCCAGATCCGGCATGGTCTGCTCGGCGAGCGAGGACAGGCAGGCACCGAGGTACTCCTCGACGTTGTAGAGGGGGACGACGACGGTGAGACGGGGTGCCATCGCGGCGCACGATCCTTCCGGGCGGACGACATCAGGGGCAATGAGCGTCGGGGGACTTGGGCTTCGGGGCGTGGGGCCCGTCGGGGGCCATGGGGTACAACCCGCGCCGGAAGGACGGGTCACCCGAGGGGGTCCGTTCGGGTGACGCGGAGGGCGGAGTCACGCACCCCGGGGGCGTGCCGGGAGCACGTTCGAGCCCCGTACCGGAAGGGCACGGGGCTCGGTGCTCGGCGCTGCCGTGAAGGTTCGCGTCAGGGCTTCACGGCGATCCGGCCCTCGTCCATTCGCAGCAGCAGAAGCCGCTCACCGGTCTTGTCGAGGAATTCGTCGACCGCCTGCCGCGATCCCTGCCAGTAGCCGTAGTCGTCGATGAGGAGCACCCCGCCGGGGGCCAACCGGGAGTACAGGTGCTCCAGTTCGTGCTTGGTGGAGGCGTACCAGTCGGTGTCCAGGCGCAGGATGGAGATCTGCTCGGGGGCCTGCGCGGGGACGGTGTCCTCGACCCGCCCCTGGACGTAGTGGACGTGCTCCTTCGGGTACGGGACGTTGTCGAAGCCCGCCTTGACGTCCTCCAGCGAGGCGACCGCCCAGATCGGCCGGTCCTTGCCCTGGGCGTCCAGCAGTTCCTGGGCGGGCCGCCCGTCGCGCCGCAGATCCTCGGCGGTGGGCGGGGTCATGCCCTCGTACGTGTCGAAGAGGTACAGGTCGCGCTCGCTCTCGCCGACGGAGAGCAGGGTCCGGGCGCAGGCCTGCATGGAGCCGCCGCGCCAGACGCCGCACTCGACGATGTCACCGGGGATGTTGTGCCGGGCGATGTAGCGGGTGGCGAGGATGAAGGCGTTGAGCCGCTCCGGCGAGGTCATCGAGTACGGCTTGACCGCACGGATGATGTCCTGCGCCTCCTCGTCGTAGTCGGCCGGGAACCCGGGCGCGGGCTTCTTCGCCTTGGGCTCGGGAGCCGTTACGGGGGCGGGTGCGGCGGCCGGAGCCGGTGCGGGGGCGGTACGGGCGGCGGGCACCGTGACGCGCCTGAGCTGGTATCCGGTGAGCTGCTGAAGGACGCCGTTGACGGCGTTGCGCCAAGCCATGCCCCGGGACAGTACGCGCGGTTTGCGCCGCATGTCATCTTTCGTCAACCTGCCATTGATCGGGACGGGTCCTGGTCGAGTGAGGGCTCCTGCGCGGGCACGGTCCCGGGGCGTCCGCACGCCTCACGGCCGTCCAGCGGCCGGGGCAGCGGTACGCCGTCCACGCCGCCGACCCGGTTCGCCCACCACACCGCCAGCTCCCGTACGGCGAACATGGTCAGGCGCGGGTAGCGGGCCGGCTTGCGGAAGACGCCGACGGAGTCGCCCCAGTAGGCGGCCTTCTTGTCGATGGCCCGGTAGTCGTGCCAGATGCCCTTGCGCGGCGGGAAGTCGGTGTAGGCCTCGCGCAGTTCGAGCCGGGAGTGGGCGGCGAGCGCGCGGAACCCGTCGGGGTAGTACCGCCAGCAGTCCTGCGCGTCGTGGACGTGGCCGCGCGAGGGTGCGGTGATGAACGCGTGTCCGCCCGGCTTCAGGATCCGGGCGATCTCCAGCATCGACGCCCAGAAGAACGGGATGTGCTCGAACGCCTGCCCGGACAGCACGACATCGGCGCTGTTGGAGCGGGCGGGGATGCGGTACGGCTTCTTCATCACCGCGTCGACGTTGGGGCCGTCCTGCACGTCGACCCCGAAGTAGTCGATGGGGTGGTCGGCGAGGAGCGCCCGGTGGGTACGGGTCTGCTTGCCGGAGACGCGCGACCCGAGGTCGACGACGCGGTAGGCCCCGGTGCCGGACGCGGCCCCTTCGGCAGGCCCTTCGACGGGCAGGTACTCCTTGATGCAGAGTTCCATCTGCTCGTAGGCGGACCGGTGCATGGGCGTCTCCCAACATGACGGGGTGAGCGGGCTGTTGGGCACAACGACCGCGCGGCGCGGAGGAATCGGCGCGGGTGGGCCGCCGTGGGCCATTCGGGTGGCGGGACGCGTCGGCCGAGATCGAGGGCGGGGCCCCGTCACAGGGACGGGGCGAAGAACCGCCGTACGACGCGTTCCGCCGCGCGCCCGTCGTCGTACGGGCAGAACCGCTCCCGGAACGCGGTGCGCAGCACGTCCGCCTCCGGAGACCGCCACTCCCCCGTCCGGAACACGTCGGCCAGCTCGGCCGGGGTGGTGGTGACGGGGCCGGGGGTGTCGCCGGGCCGTGCGGAGAGCAGGTCGAAGTACGTCCCGCGCGTGGCCCGGTAGGCGGCCCAGTCGGGGGCGTGGACGACGATCGGGCGGTCCAGGCAGGCGTAGTCGAAGATCAGGGAGGAGTAGTCGGCGATCAACGCGTCGGCGGCCAGGCACAGTTCCTCGACCCGGGAATGCCCGGTGACGTCGACGACCCGCCCCGCGCCCGTCGCGCCGACGCCGGCGGACCGCCCGTAGAAGTAGTGGGCGCGGACCAACACCACGTACTGCGGCCCCAGTTCGCGCACCAGCCGTCCCGGATCGAGATCGGGTACGAAGCCGTCGCGGTAGTCGCGGTGGGTCGGGGCGTAGAGCAGGGCGGTCTGCCCCTCGGCGATGCCCAGTTCGGCGCGGATCTTCGCGATGTGCTCGGCAGTGGCGGTGAAGTAGGCGTCGTTGCGTGGGTATCCGAGGTCGAGCCGTTCGTACCCGCCCGGGTAGACGCGGTCCCAGACCCCGGTGCTGTGCGGGTTGGCGGAGAGGCTGAAGTCCCACTGGCCGACATGGGCGAGGATCTTGGCGAAGTCGGTCTTCCGGGCGAGGGCGGGGTACGCGCGCTGGTCCAGCCCCATGGTCTTGAGCGGGGTCCCGTGGTGGGTCTGGAGATAGCGCTGACCGGGCCGTTTGGTGAAGCCGCCGGGAAAACTGGAGTTGTTGACCAGATAGGTGGCGGTGGCCATGGCCCGCCAGTAGGGGCGCGAGCCCTCGATGACGTACGGCACGCCCGGCTCCATCCGGTCGCGGTGCCGGGAGGAGACGACCCACACGCCCCGGATGTGCGGCACCAGTTCGCGGGCCTTGGCGTGGATCGCCGCGGGATTGCAGGCGACGCCCCGGTTCCAGTACGCCCCGTAGACGGCGAGGTCCGGGTCGAGCGGGCGGTGCAGGTCGCTGCGGTAGGCGGCCCGCATGGCCTGGCGACGCACGAACCGCTTCACGGAAGCTCGGGTGGGCATGGCAGCCGAGCGTAATCGCGGGTCGGGACGGCCGAGGAGCCGCGTTCACCCGTTCGGGTCAGCGCCGGTGACCCCGGGACCCGCCCCCTGTTGACCAGGACATGAAGCCACCACTGCCACCACTCCTCAGCGTCGTCGTCCCCGTCCACAACGTCGAGGCCTACTTGGAGGACTGCCTGCGGTCGGTGGCGGACCAGACCCTCGAAGCGATCGAGGTGGTCATGGTCGACGACGGTTCGACGGACGGCAGTGCCCGGATCGCGGCGGAGTTCGCCGCCCGGGACAGCCGCTTCCGGCTGGTGCGGCAGCGGAACGCCGGTCTGAGTGCCGCCCGCAATACCGGCGTCCGGCACACCACCCCCACCGTCCCCTATCTGGCGTTCGCCGACAGCGACGACGTCGTCGTGCACGACGCGTACGAGCGGATGACGGCCTCGCTGGAGTCGACCGGTTCCGATCTGGTGACCGGCAATGTGTGGCGGCTGACGGGGCAGGGACGGCAGCAGGCGTGGCAGTACCGCTGGCTGACGGCCACCCGGCCCCGCACCCACATCACCCGGGACCCGCGCCTGCTGGCCGACCGGGTGGCGTGGAACAAGGTGCTCCGGCGCTCGTTCTGGGAGGCGCACGGCTTCGCCTTCCCCGTGGGCAAGCTCTACGAGGACACCCCGGTGATGATCCCCGCGCACCATCTCGCCCGGTCCGTCGACGTCCTGCACGAGCACGTCTACTACTGGCGGGTGCGGGAGGGCTCGATCACCCGGCGGCGTACGGACGTCATGGGCGTACGGGACCGGATCGCCGCATGCGAGCAGGTCAGCGCGTTCCTGGGCGGCCGGGACGCGGCACAGCGGCGGGCGTACGACGCGTCCTGCCTGCGCGACGACTTCGGGTACTTCCTGGACGGCCTGCCGATGGGCGGCGAGGCGTACCGGTCGGCGTTCCTGGAGGACGCCGGGGCCTTCGTCGACCGGGCAGGACCCGGCGCGCTGAAGGGGCTGCCGGTGGAGCTGCGCATCAAGTGGTCGCTGGTGCGGGAGCGGCGCCTGGAGGAACTGCTGGCGGTCCTCGCCTTCGAACGGGCCAACGGGGCGGGCACGTTCGCGGTCGAGGGGCCCCCGGGGCGGCGGCGGGCCGTGTACCCCGGGGTGCGCGGCGCGAGCGCCCGGCTCGCGCGCACGGACGTTCCCGCCGTGGCGCGGTTGCTGGAGGCGCACTGGGGCGCGGACGGGAGGCTGCGGCTGCGCGGGTACGCGTATCTGCGCAACCTTCCCGCCGCCTCCGCCCGGCAGCGGCTCACGGTGGGGATGGTCCGGGCGGAGCGGGGCCGGCAGGTGCGGCCGGTGCCGGTGCGCTCCGTGTGCACGCCCGAGGCGACGGTGAACTCCGGTCAGGAGCTGCACGGCTACGACCACGCGGGCTTCGAGATGGTCCTCGACCCGGACCGGCTGCCCGCGACGGCGGACGGCGGCGGTTGGCTGGTCGGTCTGGTCCTCGCCGCGCCCGGGGCGGTGCGTCGAGTGGCGGTGCGCGCCCCGGACGCGGGCGCGGACCAGCCGCTCGTCCACGACCTGGGTGACGGGCGGCGGGCGGTGCTCGACTACCGGGGCGGCCGGCTCCGGCTGACCGTGACGCGCCTGCGAGCACGGGCCGAGGGCCATCGGACCGCCGAGACGGAGGGGGCCCCGCTGGAACTCACGGGCCGGTACTTCGGCGGGAGCGGGAGCAGGCCGACGGCGCTGGTGCTGACACGCGAAGGGGGCGAGGAGGGCGAGGAGCGCTCCTACCCGGTGGAGTACGCGGAGACCGCCGGGGACGGAGGGCCGGACGGGGTCCGTGCGGCGGGCGGGGTGGACGAAGCCCGTACGGCGGGCGGGGGGCGCGGGATGGACGGGAACCGTGCGGCGAGCGGGGGCAGGGAACCGGACGGGGCCCGTGCGGTGGTCCCGGTGGACGAGGTGAGTGCGCCGGGCGGAGGGCGCGGGATGGACGGGTTCGGGTTCACGGTGCGGGTGCCGCTCGCCGACCTCGCCGGCGCCCCGCCCGCCCCGCACCGGGCCCCCCGCGAGGTCGAGACGGCGGGCGGGGAGCGCTGGCGGGTCCGGCTGCTGCTCGCCGACGGCGCCCGGGTCCCGCTGCCCGCCTCCCCGGACCTGCCGCCGCCCGCGTGCGCGGACCCGGCGGGCGACCTGGTGCTGGACCTGGCGGCGCCTCCGTACGCGGACCGGGTTGAGTACACGCCGGAGGGGGCCCTGCGGATCTCGGGGACGTACGTTCGCCCCGCTCCGGGGACGTACGTTCCCGCCGCTCCGGGGGCGGCGACCGCGCCCGTCGGCCGGCTCGTCCTGCGCCACGAGACGCTGCACGAGACGGTCCCGGTCGCGGGGACCTTCGCGGAGCACGCCACGGGAAACATCGCAGGAACCGGCGCAGGGGCCGACGCGGAGACCGTCGCGGAACCCGTCGCGGAACCCACCACGGGAAGCATCGCAGGGACCGGCGCAGGCGCTGACGCTGAGATTTTCGCGGAACCCGGCGCGGATAGCACCGGCGGGACCGGCACACAGACCGGCGCGGAGACCGACACAGAGACCCCCTCGGGCCGGTTCTCCGTGCTGATCGCCCCGCCGCTCCCGGAAGGCCGCTGGGAGGTCCGCCTGGACGGTCGGCCCGTACGCGTCCTCAGCTCCGCCGCCGGGCAGCTCCCCCGCGGCGGAGCCGAGAGCGCCCTGCGTCCGGAGCGGCGGCACGGCGACCGGCTGTCCGTCGTCGCGGGGCCGGATGCGCAAGCGGCGGCCGCCGGGCTGAGCGCGTACGGCAGGCGCCTCCTGCGCGCCGCGCACTACCGCGACGGGCGCACGCTCCTCCCGCTCCGCGACACCGTCCTCTACACGGGCGGCGACTCCCCACGCGCCGTCCACGCCGAACTCGTGCGCCGGGGCACGGAGACCGAGCACCTGTGGGTCACCGGTACCACCCCCGGCCGCACCACCCACGTCCCGCCCGGCGCGCGGGCCGTCCCCGTGCACAGCGTCGCCTGGTACGAGGCGCTGGCCCGCTCCCGCCGGATCGTCACGGACGAACAGCTGCCCGGGTGGTTCGAGCGGCGGCCGGGGCAGACCGTCGTCCAGACCTGGCACGGCACCCCGCTCGGCCGGTTCGGCGGCTGCCTGGCGGACACCCTCTACGCCGACCACCAGTACCTCGCCACCCTGCCGCGGCGGTCGGCCCAGTGGTCGGTGCTGGTCTCCCCGAGCCGCTTCGCCACCCCGTGGTTGCGCCGGTCGCTGGGGTACGAGGGCGAGGTGCTGGAGGCCGGGTCGCCCGCCAACGACGTGCTGTTCCCGCCGAACCGGGACAAGGCCGCCGAGGAGGTGCGGCGCGGGCTGGGGATCCCGGAGGACCACCGCGTCGTGCTGTACGCCCCGACCTACCGCGACCACCTGGCCCATCCCCCGGCGGCGTCCGCCGACCGCACGGCCCCCGGCCCGTACCGCTGGGACCCGGCGCTCGACCCGGGTGGTCTGGCCCGGGCGCTCGGCCCCGGTCACACGGTGCTGGTCCGGCGGCACCCCCGGGTCACCGGCGGCGACCAGGACGGGCCCGGCGTGCTCGACGTCTCGCGGCACCCGGGGGCGGCCGGGCTGCTGCTGGTGGCCGACGTCCTGGTGACGGACTACGCGGGGCTGATGTTCGACTTCGCGCTGACGGGCCGGCCGATGCTCTTCCACACGTACGACCTGGAGCACTACCGCGACACCGTGCGCGGCTTCTGCCTGGACTTCGAGACCCGGGCGCCGGGGCCGCTGCTGGTCACGACGGACGAGGTGGCCCAGGCGCTGCGCGACACCGGGTCGCTGGCGGCCCGGCACGCCGACGCCTACGAGAGCTTCCGCCGCGACTACTGCGATCTGGACGACGGCGGCGCGGCGGCCCAAGTCGCGGACCGGCTGCTGGCGGACACGGCCTGAGGGTGTCGGGAAGCCGGGGCCCGGAATCCCTCGGACGGGTGGCGGCGGGGAGAGCGGGCCCGCCGCACGGAACCCATGAGGTGTGCCCCTCTTCTCCGCTGCTTCCTCCGCCCCGTCCTCCGACGCCCCGCCATCCGACCTCCCGCCCGCCGCGACCGGAGGCGACGGGGCCGACGGGACGGCCCGGCCGCCCCTGTGGCTGCCGTCGCCGTACCTCGTGCTGGGCGGCCTGCTGTGGGCGGTGCTGTCGGCGGTGGCCTGGCAGGCTCCGCTCTGCTGCGAGGCCGGGCTCCGGGCGGCGGTCGTCGAACGGCTGCGGGTGAACCTGCTGCACCCGGCGTTCCCGATGACCGACCTGCCCGCCGTGGCGAGCGCGCACTACTCCCCGTACGCACTGCTCCAGGGACTGGCCGCCCGCGCCACCGGGCTCTCGGGCCCGTCCGTCGTCGCGGTGGCCGCGTCGGTGAACCTCCTGCTCCTGCTCACCGGGATCGGCCGGCTCACCCGGCTGCTGACCCCGAACCGCTGGGTTCCGGTTCTCGTGCTGGTGCCCCTGGCCCTGATCCACTGGGCGGATCCGGCCCGCTGGAGCGCACCGAGCACGTTCGCGGTCGCGGTCACCCTGCACCTGTGGGCGTGGACCGGCCGCGTGACCGCCCGGGCCGCCCGCCCCGGTGACCCGAAGCCCGGCCGGACGCCCCGGTGGGCGGAGGCGGCCGGGATCGGCGTACTGCTCGGACTCGTCCTGCTGGTCCACCCGCCGACGGCGATCGGCGCGGCGATCGGGTGCCTCGCCCTGATCGCGGTCCGGACGCGGACCCGGATCCGGCCGACCGTGTGGCGGTGGGCGTTCGCCGTCGTGTGCGCGGTGGCCGTGGCGGCGCTGTGGCCGTACTACAACGGGCTGACCGCCCCGCGCACCCCCGCCGAGGGCCGGACCACGGGCCCGCCGGCGGCCGAGGGGGTGCGCGCGGCCGGGGAGCCGTACGCCTGGGCGACCGCGTATGTGCCGCCGGGCGAGGTGGTCCTGACGGACAGCCGCCCGGCGATGTACGCGCTGGCCGGGCACGGGGCGTACGTGCTGGCCGACGCGCTGCCGGACGCGGGTCTTGCGCGCGCGGAGCGGCGGGAGAGGAGCCGGGCGGTGGCCGCCTACCTCGACACGTCGACCCCGCAGGCCCGGCGGGACGGGATCACCGCCCGCTACGGGGTGCGGTGGCTGCTGCTGACCCGCTTCCAGCACCTGCCCGAGAACGCGACGATGCTGGCGTTCAGCCCGGCCACGGGCGAGGTGCTGGCGCGGGTGCCGGCGGGCTGAGCGTCTTCAGCCGTGCTGGAGGGCGACGACCGCCGAGGCGGCCAGATCGTCCAGGTAGCCCTTCGGCAGTTCGCCGCGGACCACGACGAGCCGCCAGTACAACGGCCCGACGATCAGATCGAGCGCCCGGTCGGGATCGCTGCCCTCGGGCAGCTCGCCCCGGGCCACCGCATCCCTCACCACCACGGCGGCGACGCCCTGCTGCTGGTCCAGGAGCGCGGCCTTGATCGCCTCGGAGATCTCCGGATTGCGGGCCGCCTCGACCAGCAGATCCGGGATGACCTGCGAGGCGACCGGGTGGCGCAGGGCGTACGCGGCCAGTTCCAGGACGGCGCGCACGTCCCCGTACAGCGAACCGGTGGCCGGGGCGGGCATCCCCTGCGCGGCGACGGCCGCGACCAGGTCGAGGACGAGCGCCAGCTTGGACTTCCAGCGACGGTAGACGGCGGTCTTGCCGACGCCCGCACGCCGGGCGATGCCCTCGATGGACATCCGGGCGAACCCCACCGCGGCGAGTTCCTCGAAGACGGCGGCGCGGATGGCGTCGGTCACGTCCTCACGCAGGACGGCGGCGCCTGCGGGGGCGCGGCGGCGGGTTCCCCGTTCGGTGGTCATGGCCCGCATGATAGTCGGCCGCGACGAAACGGTTGCGTTGCGACGTAGAAGCGTCCTACTCTCAGCGTTACGACGATACGGTCCCGTCCCAACGAGGGCGTCCCCACGGGACCGTATCGTTCCGTCGCCGCATTGCCCCACCGTTCCGCCATTCCGCCACTTCGGCGTTCCGGCGTTCCGGCGTTCCGGCGTTATCCCCCTCCCGCTTCCATCGAAAGCGATCGTTCGTGGTGAGCCAGACAGCAGCTCCGCCGTCCCCGGTGAGCGCCCCCGCCCAGGACGTCCCCACCTACGCACCCGGTGAGCTGGCCGCCCTGGCCGCCCGGCACGGCCTGACGGTCAGCGGCGCCCGGCCCTCGCTGCCCGCCTACATCCGGCAGCTGTGGGGGCGGCGGCACTTCATCGCCGCGTTCGCGACGGCCAAACTGACCGCCCAGTACAGCCAGGCGAAGCTCGGCCAGATCTGGCAGATCATGACGCCTCTGCTGAACGCGACGGTCTACTACTTCATCTTCGGCGTCCTGATGAACACCAAGCACGGGGTGGAGGACTTCGTCCCGTTCCTGGTCACCGGGGTCTTCATCTGGACGTTCACCGCCAGCTCGATCACCGCGGGCACGCGGGCGATCAGCGGCAACATCGGCCTGGTGCGGGCCCTCCACTTCCCACGCGCCTCACTGCCGGTGGCCCTCGCCCTCCAGCAGTTGCAGCAACTGCTGTTCTCACTCGGCGCGCTGACCCTGATCCTGCTGGTGTTCGGCCAGTACCCTCGCCCGTCCTGGCTGCTGGCCGTCCCGGCGCTCGCGCTCCAGGCGGTGTTCAACACCGGGGTGTCGATGGCCGTGGCCCGGCTGACGGCGAAGACCCCGGACATCGCGCAGCTGACGCCGTTCGTGCTGCGGACCTGGATGTACTCCTCCGGCGTGATGTGGAGCCTGGACCACCTGCTCAAGGGGGAACGGGTGCCGCACGCGGTGATGGTGGCACTGGAGTACAACCCGGCCGCGCTCTTCATCAACCTCATGCGGTACGCGCTCATCGACAGCTACACCTGGGCGCAGCTGCCGCCGTTCGCATGGGCGGTGGCGGCGGGCTGGGCGCTGCTGTGCGGAGTGGCCGGATTTGTGTACTTCTGGAAGGCCGAGGAGACCTACGGACGTGGCTGACCTCAAGGATTCCCCCGGGGACGACCGTGTCCCGACGGTCGTCGTCGACGACGTCCACATCACGTACACGGTCAACGGCGCCCGTACGGGCAAGGGCAGCGCCACCTCCGCGCTCAGCCGGCTCACCACCCGCCGCCGCACCCCCGGCGCACGCCAGGTGCACGCCGTGAAGGGCGTCAGCTTCGCCGCGTACAAGGGCGAGGCGATCGGCCTGATCGGCTCCAACGGCTCGGGCAAGTCGACACTGCTGAAGGCGGTCGCGGGTCTGCTCCCACCGACCCGGGGCAGGGTCCACACCCAGGGCCAGCCGTCGCTGCTC
Source organism: Streptomyces sp. NPDC091287 (assembly GCF_044768525.1). Classification (NCBI taxonomy): domain Bacteria; kingdom Bacillati; phylum Actinomycetota; class Actinomycetes; order Kitasatosporales; family Streptomycetaceae; genus Streptomyces; species Streptomyces sp. NPDC091287. The sequence continues at coordinate 28,551 of NZ_JBIVUV010000032.1, read as the reverse complement.
GGCGTGAACGCGGCACTGATGGGCGACCTGACCGGCGAGCGCAACGTGGTGCTCGGCGGACTCGCGATGGGCATGACGCGCGAACAGATCCGTGAACGCTACGACGAGATCGTCGACTTCTCCGGCATCAACGAGAAGGGCGACTTCATCACGCTGCCGATGCGTACGTACTCCTCGGGCATGGGCGCGAGGCTCCGCTTCTCCATCGCGGCGGCCAAGAGCCACGACGTACTGCTGATCGACGAGGCGCTGTCCACGGGTGACGCGAAGTTCCAGGGCCGCAGCAAGGACCGCATCAAGGAACTGCGCGCCGAGGCGGGCACGGTCTTCCTGGTCAGCCACAGCAACAAATCGATCACCGAGACCTGCGACCGGGCCCTGTGGCTGGAGGCGGGCACGCTGAGGATGGACGGCCCGGCAAAGGAGGTAGTGGCAGCGTACGAGGCCTTCACCAAGCGGAAGTAACCAACTCAGACCCAGCCACCCCCAGCCCACCCGGCCACCCCCAGCCCGCCCAGCACTTGAGGACACCCTCCCGACCGCCTCGCCCCACCCCAGCCCGCGCGGCCACCCCCAGCACGCCCGGCGCTTCAGGGCACCTTTCCAGCCCGCCCGACCACCCCCAGCCCGCCCGGCGCTTGAGGGCACCTTTCCAGCCCGCCCGACCACCCCCAGCCCGCCCCGGCGCTTGAGGGCACCTTTCCAGCCCGCCCGGCCACCCCCAGCCCGCCCGGCGCTTGAGGACATCTTTTCCAGCCCGCCCGGCGCTTGAGGGCATCTTTTCCAGCCCGTCCGGCGCTTGAGGACGGAACCCCACGCCGAGGGGGCCGGCACCACCAAGTGGCGCCGGCCCCCACAGACGTACAACAACCCCTACGCGTGCGTACGCAACAACGTCCGCATCGTCCGCATGGCCACCGACAGATTCGCCAGATCGAACGCGTCCGACCCCTGGATCTCCTCCAGCGTCGACCGCGACCGGGCAAGAATCGCCGCGTTCTTCGACTCCCAAGCCCGGAACCGCTCCTCCGGCGTGGACGACCCGTTCCCCACACTCAGCACGTCCGAGGTGAGCGCCGCGTGCGCCGCGTACAGGTCCTCGCGGATGGAGGCGCGGGCCATGGACTGCCAGCGGTCGGCCCGCGGCAGCTCGATGATCCGGTCCATCAGCTGGGTGATCCGCAGCCGGTCCGCGAGGTCGTAGTAGACCTCGGCGACCTCCAGCGGATCCTGGCCCGTACGGTCGGCGATGGCCACGATGTCCAGCGCCGGGAAGGCGGAGGAGAACCCTGCCACTCGGACCGCCAGCTCGTCCGGCACGCCGGCGCCGGTCAGCTCGTCCAGGATCGAGTGGTACCAGTCCAGGTCCGCGCCCTTGACCAGCTTGGGCAGCTCGTCCCAGACCCGCGCGACGCCGTCCCGGAAGCTCCGAATCGTCTCCGCGATGGCGACGGGCTGCGGCCGGTTGCCCAGCAGCCAGCGCGAACCGCGCTCGACCAGGCGCCGCGAGTGCAGCCGGATCCGGGTCTGGACGTCGGCGGCGACCTTGTTGTCGAGCGCCTCGACCGCGTCCCACACCCGGGACAGGCCGAAGATCTCACGGGCCGCGAACTGAGCCCGCACGATCTCCTCGATCGACGCCCCGGTCTCCTCCCGCAGCCGGTGCAGGAAGGTCGAACCGGCGGTGTTCACCGTGTCGTTGACCAGGACCGTCGTGATGATCTCGCGCCGCAGCGCGTGCCCGTCGACCGCCTCGGGGAACCGCTCGCGCAGCTCGCTCGGGAAGTAGGCGTGCACCAGCTTCTGCAGGTGCGGGTCGTCCGGCAGGACGGTGGAGATCAGCTCGTCCGCCGTCGTGATCTTGGTGTAGGCGATCAGCACGGCCAGCTCGGGCTGGCTGAGCCCCTTCTCGTTGCTGAGCAGCTCCCGGATGTGCCGGTCGGCGGGCAGGAACTCCAGCGCCCGGTCGAGAGCACCGTCGCGCTCCAGGCGTCGCATGAAGCGCTGCTGGGCGTGGAGCAGGGACGGGGCCTGGGCGGAGGCGTTGGAGAGCGCGACGTTCTGCGCGTAGTTGTTGCGCAGGACGAGCGCGCCGACCTCGTCGGTCATGTCGGCAAGCAGCTTGTTGCGCTGCTTGACGGTCATGTCGCCGTCCCGGACCAGACCGTTGAGCAGGATCTTGATGTTCACCTCGTGGTCGGAGGTGTCCACACCGGCGCTGTTGTCGATCGCGTCGGTGTTGATCCGGCCGCCGCCGCGAGCGAACTCGATCCGGCCGAGCTGGGTGGCCCCGAGGTTGCCGCCCTCGCCGACGACCTTGGCCCGCAGGTCCTCGCCGTTGACGCGGATCGCGTCGTTGGCCTTGTCACCGACGTCCGCGTTCGACTCGGAGACGGCCTTGATGTACGTGCCGATGCCGCCGTTCCACATCAGGTCGACGGGGGCCTTGAGGATGGTCTGCATCAGGTCGGCGGGCGTCATCTTGCTCACCGAGGGGTCGATGCCGAGCGCCTCGCGGACGTGCGGGTTGAGCTGGATCGACTTGGCGCTGCGCGGGTGGACCCCGCCGCCCGCCGAGAGCAGGCCCGTGTCGTAGTCGGCCCAGGAGCTGCGGGGCAGATCGAAGAGCCGACGCCGCTCGGCGTACGAGGTGGCGGCGTCCGGGTTCGGGTCGATGAAGATGTGCCGGTGGTCGAAGGCGGCGACGAGACGGATGTGCTCGGAGAGCAGCATCCCGTTGCCGAACACGTCGCCGGACATGTCGCCGACGCCGACGACGGTGAAGTCCTCGGTCTGGGTGTCGTGGCCCAGCTCGCGGAAGTGCCGCTTGACGGACTCCCAGGCGCCCCGGGCGGTGATGCCCATGCCCTTGTGGTCGTAGCCGGCCGAGCCGCCGGAGGCGAACGCGTCGCCGAGCCAGAAGCCGTACGCGACGGCGACCTCGTTGGCGATGTCGGAGAAGCTCGCGGTGCCCTTGTCGGCGGCGACGACGAGGTAGGTGTCGTCCTCGTCGTGCCGGACGACGTCGGCGGGCGGCACGACCTCGCCGACCACCATGTTGTCGGTGATGTCGAGCAGCGCGGAGATGAACGTACGGTACGCGGCGATGCCCTCGGCGAACCAGGCGTCGCGGTCCACGGACGGGTCCGGGAGCTGCTTGGCGACGAAGCCGCCCTTGGCGCCGACGGGCACGATGACGGTGTTCTTCACCATCTGCGCCTTGACCAGTCCGAGGATCTCCGTACGGAAGTCCTCGCGCCGGTCCGACCAGCGCAGCCCGCCTCGGGCGACCTTGCCGAAGCGCAGGTGGACGCCCTCCACACGCGGCGAGTAGACCCAGATCTCGTACGCCGGCCGGGGCGCGGGCAGGTCCGGGATGGCCTGCGGGTCGAACTTCATCGAGACGTACGAATGCGGCGTGCTGTCATCCGTGTGCTGGAAGAAATTGGTGCGCAGGGTGGCCTTGATGACGGTGAGGAAGGACCGCAGGATCCGGTCCTCGTCGAGCGAGGCGACCTGGTCCAGGGCTCCCTCCAGCTCCTCCAGGAGCCCGTCGGTCAGCTCGGTGCCGGCGCTCTGGCGGCCGGGCGACATACGGGCCTCGAAGAGCGAGACGAGCAGCCGGGTGGTGTGGACGTTGTTGCGGAGGGTGGACTCCATGTAGTCCTGGCTGAAGGTCGAACCGGCCTGCCGCAGGTATTTCGCGTAGGCGCGCAGCACCATGGCCTGCCGCCAGTTCAGCCCGGCGCCGAGGACCAGGGCGTTGAAGCCGTCGTTCTCCGCCTCGCCCTTCCAGACGGCGGCGAAGGCTTCCTGGAAGCGGGCGCGGGCGTCGTCGGCGAGGTGACCGCCGTTGCCGTTGGCCAGTGGCATCCGCAGCCCGAAGTCGTAGATCCAGGCGTGGGTGCGGTCCGCGCAGCGCAGCTCGTACGGCCGCTCGTCGACGACCTCGACGCCGAGTTGCTGGAGCGCCGGGAGGACGGCGGAGAGGGAGACCTGCTCGCCGGTCCGGTAGATCTTGAAGCGGCGCTCGCCGGGGCCCGCGCCGACCGGCTCGTACAGGCTGAGGGCGAAGTCCTTCTCGCCCTGCTTGAGGGTCTCCAGGTGGACCAGGTCGGCGACGGCGGCGCGCGGCGAGTGGTCGGCCTTGTAGCCCTCGGGGAACGAGTGGCCGTACTGGCGCTGGAGTTCCGCGCCGCGCTCCTCGCCCAGCTCGGCGGTGAGCGCCTCCTGGAAGCCGTCGGCCCAGGAGCGGGCGGCCTCGACGAGGCGGGCCTCGATGCGGTCGGCGTCGGCGTCCGTCAGGTGCGGCAGCTCGGTGCCGGCCGGGACGCGGATGACGAAGTGCAGCCGGGAGAGGATCGACTCGGTGTTCCAGGCGGTGAAGTCGACGCTGTTGCCGCCGAGCTCCTCCTTGAGGATGTCGATCAGCCGCAGGCGTACGCCGGTGGTGTACCGGTCGCGCGGCAGGTAGACGATCGCGGAGTAGTAGCGCCCGTACTCGTCCTGGCGCAGGTAGAGCCGCAGCCGGCGGCGCTCCTGGAGGTAGAGGACGGAGGTCACGATGGAGCGGAGCTGGTCGACGGGCGTCTGGAACAGCTCGTCGCGGGGGTAGGTCTCCAGGATCTGGAGCAGGTCGCGCCCGTCGTGGCTGTTGTACGAGAAGCCCGCGCCCTCGACGACCTCGGCGACCTTGCGGCGGATGACGGGCACCCGGCGCACGGACTCGGTGTAGGCGGCGGAGGAGAAGAGCCCGAGGAAGCGACGCTCGCCGACGACGTTGCCCTTGGCGTCGAACTTCTTCACGCCGACGTAGTCGAGGTAGCTGGGGCGGTGCACGGTGGCCCGGCTGTTGGCCTTCGTCAGGACGAGGAGCTTGTGCTCGCGGGCCTTGGCGCGGGCGTCGGCGGGCAGCCGGTCGAAGGACGGGCTGACCGGGTGGGCCTCGTCCTCGCTGTGGTGCGGGTCGGAGCGCAGGATGCCGAGTCCGGTGCCGGGTACGGCGGCCAGCGCGTCGCTGTCCCTCAGCTCGTACTCGCGGTAGCCGAGGAAGGTGAAGTGGTCGGCGGCCAGCCAGCGCAGCAGCTCGCGGGCCTCCTCGACCTCCTCGTCGGCGAGGTCGTCCAGCGGTTCGCCGGGCAGGTCGTCGGCGATCCGGAGGGCGGCGTCGCGCATCTTCCCCCAGTCCTCGACGGTCTCCCGCACGTCGGACAGGACACGCAGCAGGTCGGCGGTGATCTGCTGGAGGTCGGCGCGGTCGGTCTCGCGGTCCATCTCGACGTGGATCCAGGACTCGACGAGCGCGTCGTGGGGCAGCTCGGCCTTGGCGTCCTTGGACTTCTTCCGGCCCTGGGAGGTCTTCGGGAGGCCGGGGCCGCCGGAGAGGACCTCGATGAGCTTGCCGGTGACATCGCGGCGGACGGTGACCTGCGGGTGGATCACGACGTGGATGCCGCGCCCCTGCCGGGACAGCTCGTTGGTGACGGAGTCCACCAGGAAGGGCATGTCGTCGGTGACGACCTCGACGACGGAGTGGCTGCAGGTCCAGCCGTTCTCCTCGACGGTCGGGGTGTGCACCCGGACGTTCGCGGTGCCCTGCGGACGGTTCTCGGCCAGTCGGTAGTGCGAGGCGGCGGCGCCGAAGACGTCGACCGGGTCACGGCCGCTGAGGTCCTCCGGAGCCGTGTGCAGGTAGTAGCGCTGGAGGTAGGCGAGCACCGTGTCCTGACCGGGACGGGCGCTCTCGTCGGCCCCGGCAGCGGAAGTCCGCGCCCGGGGGGCACCTCCCGGGCCACCGACACCACCGCCCGGACCGTTTTCAGCTACCTTGGCGGCCCCTGCGAGCAGCTCGGCCTTGGCTTCGTCCAGCTTGGTCTGCATGTCCTCTGGCTCCTGTCGCGCGCCGTTGCGTGACGTAGGTGAGAAAAGCGGCGTACCGCCACGACGCGGGGTTTCCGGTCTGGGTCGACGCTATGCCGCTTCGAGAGATACCCGGGACCAAATTGGCCATTTTCGGCAGCCGGTCCGGAGTCGGGAGATCGCGGATCGCCCGGGTGCTGTGGCACTCCGGGCGGCGGCCGGGGGCTTCGCTGCCCCCGAGGCGTATCGCGCTGATCACGGCACCAGGCTATCGCCCTCGCACCCCGTTGCGTCATGAGCTGCTTGTGTACAAAAGAACCCCCCGAACTTTGACACTCTGGACAGTGCGCCGCGCCGCCTTGGCGAACTCCCAGAACCGGGGCAGTCTGTCCGTACCGCACGGATCCAGGCCCTCGGCACGCCATCGGGGCCACCGGCCCCGAGGAGCCCCGCCATGCCGCAGAAGATCCTCATCGTCACCGGCGACGCAGCCGAGTCGCTCGAAGTCCTCTATCCGTACCAACGGCTGCTGGAGGAGGGTTACGAGGTCGACATCGCGGCCCCCGAGCGCAAGACGCTGCGCTTCGTGGTCCACGACTTCGAGCCCGGCTTCGACACGTACACGGAGAAGCCCGGCTACACCTGGCCCGCCGACCTGTCCTTCTCCGAGGTCGACCCCGGGGCGTACATCGCCCTGGTGATCCCCGGCGGTCGCGCCCCCGAGTACCTCCGCAACAACGCCGAACTGCGGAAGATCGTCGGCGCGTTCTTCTCCGCGGACCGCCCGGTCGCCCAGATCTGCCACGGCCCCCTGATCACCGCCGCCACCGGCAGCCTCAGCGGCCGCAACGTCACGGCCTACCCGGCCCTGGAACCGGACATGCAGAGCGCGGGCGCGACCTTCCAGGACACGGAGGCGGTCGTGGACGGCACCGTGGTCTCCTCCCGAGCCTGGCCGGACCACCCGGCCTGGATGCGAGAGTTCCTGAAGGTACTCAAGTCAACCCACCCGTCACCCCCCTGAAAACACCCGCCAACCAGCCCGACCGCACCTCTCCAGCCCGTCCGGCGTTTGAGAACACTTTTCCAGCCTGTCCGGCGCTTGAGGACGTCCTTTCCAGCCCGTCCGGCCGCACCTCCAGCCTGTCCGGCGCTTGAGGACGTCCTTTCCAGCCCGTCCGGCCGCACCTCCAGCCCGTCCGGCGCTTGAGGACCGGGGTCCGGGGCAGCGCCCCGAAAAGCCCGCACCACGCCCACCCGCACACGGCACCGGCACCGGCACCCCCGCTACGCGGCAAACGTCTCCGCCAACGCCACCGCCTCCCCCAGGCTGTCCACCACCGGCACCCCCGCCCCCTCCAGACTGCTCCGACCGTGCGACCCCCCGGTGTACAACACCGCCCGAGCCCCCACATGCGCCGCCGCCACCGCGTCGTCCAGCGCGTCCCCGATGACCACCGAATTCTGCGGCGCGATCCCGTCCACCCCGGCCAGCGCCTCGAAGTGCCGCTCCATGTGGAGCGCCTTGCTCCCGCCGGACGGACCCGTACGCCCCTCGACGCGGACGAACCGCGGCTCGATTCCGTACCCCCGCACCACCGGCACCAGTTGCTCATGCCCGTACATGCTGAGCAGCGACTGACTGCGCCCGGCCCGCTGCCACTGGTGCAGCAGCTCCTCCACCCCTGCGGTGAGCCCGCAGCCCGCCCGCTGCTCCGCGTAGTACCGGTGGAAGATGCCGTCCATCCGCTCCCACTCGGCCTCGGTGGGCAGCCGGCCCAGGAACCGCTCGTAGAACCGGGGTATGGGGATCGTGTACATCTCCCGGTACTGCTCCAGCGTGATCGGCGCCAGCTCGATCTCCGCGAACGCGGCGTTCGTCGCCTGGATGACGGCATGCGTGTCGTCGAGCAGCGTGCCGTTCCAGTCCCAGACCAGATGAATGCGTGTCGTCCCCGAAGTCATACAGAAAAAATACCCGCCGGGTACGACAACGCCGCCCCTCAGCCGATGAGCTGCGGAATCTCCTGAACGCCGAACCAGAGCAGCTCGTGGTCCTCGGCCCCGTCCACCGTGAACTGCGCGTCGTCGTCGCCGAGGTCCGCCGCTCCCAGCACCGCGGCCGCCGCGGCCACGTCCTTCTCCGCGTCGTCGGCGTCCACGTGCACCGCCGCCGCCTTGGCCAGCGGCAGCGCGGCGGCGATCCGCACCTCGCCGAGCGATGCCGCGCTCAGCCCGTGGTCGGGGTCGGCGACGGCGGCCCCGTCCGGTACGTCGACGGCCACGACGACCCGGCGGCGCACCTCGTCCGGCTTCCCGGCGATCATCCGGAGCGAGGCGGCGGCGGCCCGGTTGAGCGCCGCGTACTCCAGCTCCTCGATGTCGTCGGAGACGTACCACTCGCGCAGCCCCGGGGTCACCGCGTAGGCGGTCAGCGGCCCGGGGCCGACCTCGCCCGCACCGTGCGCCGCTGCGAGACCGGAGAGGGTCAGGGGGACGTACACGCGCATGGCAGGTCGCTTTCGTAGAGGGAAACGTCCTCAGGATACGTGGGAACGCCCCCTTTCGGGTTTCGGCAACCGGGGTCGTCCGTCCACCGCCGACGGCCCGTCACCCTCACCGCAGCCCTTGCCGCACAAGGGCCGAGCCACTGATAGGTGAACCGTGCCGCACCCGTTCAACGCCGAGAGGCCCCTTGCGTCGCTGACGACCGCACCCGTAGAAGATCCCCAACACAAGTTACCGTCCGGTAGAAACCGGGCCCGGTCAACGGGGGCGACGATCATGAGCACGGACAGGACGAGGCCCGCAGGCCGACGCGACCAGAGTGGTCCCCGGTCAGTACCTCCGCAGCGGTCCCGCAGGCTGCAACCCCACCGGCCGCAGCGGCCCCACCAGTGGTTCGCCGAGCGCCTGCTCGCGGTCCTCAGCGGCCAGCGCCCGGTGCACTGGATGCTCGGCCACACCATCGGCGAGGCCTACGACCAGCTCGCCGAGCTGGCCCCGACCACCCCACTGGGGGCCACCCGGGGCAGCCGCCCCGTCCTTCGCCACTGCCGCGGGGCCCAGCCCGCCACCGGCGTGGTCGAGGCGTTCGCCAGCATCGCCGCGGGCGACCGGGTCCGGGCGATGGCCTTCCGCCTGGAACAGGGCCCCGACCAGCGCTGGCGCTGCGCCGCGGTGGAACTGGGCGGCGAACGCCTCACGGCTGGCGCCCCGGGCCCCCGGTGACCCCGCGAACGCGGCAGGGGCCGGACACCTCGTGGTGTCCGGCCCCTGCCGGGGTACTGCCGCTGATGCTACTTCTTGCGACGGCGACCGCCGCCGCCACCGCTCTTCTGCGCCTTGCGGCGCTCCGCACGCGTCATGCCGTCGGCGGAACCGGACCGCGTGTCACCGGTGGCGTCATCGTTGGCGAAGTCACCCTCGACCACACCGCCCTCGCCGTCCACCGTGGGAGCGGAGAAGTGGAGCCGGTCCGGCCGCTGCGGGGCCTCCAGGCCCTTGGCGCGGATCTGCGGGGCAGCGGCGGCGCTCTCCTTCTCCAGCGAGGTGCGCTCGGCGCCGTCCTGCACCGGAACCTCCTCGACCTGCTGCTCGACCTGGACCTCCAGGTTGAACAGGTAGCCGACGGACTCCTCCTTGATGCCCTCCATCATGGCGTTGAACATGTCGAAGCCCTCGCGCTGGTACTCGACCAGCGGGTCCTTCTGCGCCATGGCCCGCAGGCCGATGCCCTCCTGGAGGTAGTCCATCTCGTAGAGGTGCTCGCGCCACTTGCGGTCGAGCACCGAGAGGACGACGCGTCGCTCCAGCTCACGCATGATGTCGGAGCCGAGGGTGCTCTCGCGCTCCTCGTACTGCTCGTGGATGTCGTTCTTGACCGACTCGGCGATGAACTCGGCGGTGACGCCCGCCAGGTCCCCGGCCGCCTCCTCCAGCTCCTCGACGGTGACCTTCACCGGGTAGAGCTGCTTGAAGGCGCCCCACAGCCGGTCGAGGTCCCACTCCTCGGCGAAGCCCTCGGCGGTCTCCTGCCGGATGTAGTCGTCGATCGTGTCATCCATGAAGTGCCGGATCTGGTCCTGGAGGTTCTCGCCCTCCAGAACGCGGCGGCGCTCGCCGTAGATGACCTCGCGCTGCCGGTTGAGCACCTCGTCGTACTTCAGGACGTTCTTACGCGTCTCGAAGTTCTGCTGCTCGACCTGCGACTGTGCGGAGGCGATGGCGCGGGTGACCATCTTGTTCTCGATCGGGACGTCGTCCGGAACGTTCGCCATCGACATGACGCGCTCGACCATCTGGGCCTTGAACAGGCGCATCAGGTCGTCGCCCAGCGACAGGTAGAAACGGGACTCGCCCGGGTCGCCCTGACGGCCGGAACGACCGCGCAGCTGGTTGTCGATACGGCGCGACTCATGGCGCTCGGTGCCGAGCACGTAGAGCCCGCCGAGGTCCTTGACCTCCTCGAACTCCGCCTTCACGGCCTGCTCGGCCTGCTCCAGCGCGGCGGGCAGCGCGGCCGCCCACTCCTCGACGTTCTCCACCGGGTCGAGGCCGCGCTGGCGCAGCTCCGCCTCGGCGAGGTCGTCCGGGTTGCCGCCGAGCTTGATGTCGGTGCCTCGGCCGGCCATGTTCGTCGCGACGGTGACGGCGCCCTTGCGGCCCGCCTGGGCGACGATCGTCGCCTCCCGGTCGTGCTGCTTGGCGTTGAGGACCTCGTGCTGGACGCCGCGCTTGGAGAGCTGCTGCGAGAGGTACTCCGACTTCTCGACCGAGGTGGTGCCGACCAGGATCGGCTGGCCCTTCTCGTGCTTCTCGGCGATGTCGTCGACGACCGCGGCGAACTTGGCGACCTCGGTGCGGTAGATCAGGTCCGACTGGTCGGCGCGGACCATCGGCCGGTTCGTCGGGATCGGCACCACGCCGAGCTTGTAGATCTGGTGGAACTCGGCGGCCTCGGTCATCGCCGTACCGGTCATGCCGGAGAGCTTGCCGTAGAGGCGGAAGAAGTTCTGCAGGGTGATCGTGGCGAGGGTCTGGTTCTCGTCCTTGATGTCCACCCCTTCCTTCGCCTCGATCGCCTGGTGCATGCCCTCGTTGTAGCGGCGGCCGGCGAGGATACGGCCGGTGTGCTCGTCGACGATCATGACTTCGCCGTCGATGACGACGTAGTCCTTGTCCTTCTTGAACAGTTCCTTGGCCTTGATGGCGTTGTTCAGATAACCGACGAGCGGGGTGTTCACCGACTCGTAGAGGTTGTCGATTCCCAGCCAGTCCTCGACCTTGGCGACACCGGACTCGTGGATGGCCACGGTCCGCTTCTTCTCGTCGACCTCGTAGTCGCCGGTCTCCTCGATGCCCTTGAGCTGGTTGCCCGCCTCACCCTTGGTGAGGCGCGTGACCAGCTTGGCGAAGTCGCCGTACCACTTGGTGGCCTGGTCGGCCGGGCCGGAGATGATCAGCGGCGTACGGGCCTCGTCGACGAGGATCGAGTCGACCTCGTCGACCACCGCGAAGTTGTGGCCGCGCTGGACGAGCTCGTCCTTGGACCACGCCATGTTGTCGCGGAGGTAGTCGAAGCCGAACTCGTTGTTCGTGCCGTACGTGATGTCGCAGGCGTACTGCTCGCGGCGCTGGGCCGGCGTCATGTTGGAGACGATGCAGCCAACGTCCAGGCCGAGGAACTTGTGGACCCGGCCCATCATCTCGGAGTCACGCTCGGCGAGATAGTCGTTGACCGTGATCAGGTGCACGCCCTTGCCGGAGAGCGCGTTCAGATATGCGGGCAGGGTGCCGACGAGGGTCTTGCCCTCACCGGTCTTCATCTCGGCCACATAACCGAGGTGCAGGGCGGCTCCGCCCATCATCTGTACGTCGTAGTGACGCTGTCCGAGGACGCGCTTCGCGGCCTCACGGACCGTGGCGAACGCTTCGGGAAGCAGGTCGTCCAGGCTCTCGCCGTCCGCGTACCGTTCCTTGTACTCGTCGGTGAGCGCCCGCAGCTCGGCGTCGGAGAGGTTGACGAAGTCCTCTTCGATGGAGCTGACCTGGTCCGCGATGCGGTGCAGTTTGCGCAGGATCTTGCCTTCGCCTGCACGCATGAGCTTGTTGAAGACGGACACTGAGGCTGGTCTCCTTGCCGGTCGGGCCTGGCACTGGGTCGTGTAATGGACTCTGGCGCGGGCACGGCAGGTAGGCCCCACCGCAACGGCCATCGTAAGCGAGGACACCACCGCGTCGGGAGGGCTGCCGTCGCGTGGACCTCGCCGCACCCTTATAGGACAACGGTCCAAACGCACGGAAGGTGCCGGGAAGCCCCAAAAGTGCTCGCATCAAGGATGCCGGCTCACGAGAATCGGTCCATGGAGCCGATCACTCTCACCACCGAACGACTGCTGCTGCGGCCCTTCGGCCCGCAGGACACCTATCCGGTGCACGCCGCCTGCCAGGACCCGGACATCCAGCGCTGGACGGTGATCCCTTCCCCTTACCGCCTCACCGACGCGGAGCTGTTCACCACGAAGCTCTGCCCGGCGGGCTGGCAGGACGACTCCGCCTACGGCTTCGCCCTGATCCTGCGGGAGACCGGGACGCTCGTCGGTGCGCTCGGCATCGACCGCCGCAGCCGGCCGGGGACGTACGAGGTCGGCTACTGGTCCACCAAGGAGCACCGCGGCCGCGGATACGTCACCGAGGCGGTGCTCGGCTCCGCCCGCTGGGCCTTCTCCTCCCTCGGGGCGGACCGGCTGGAGTGGCGGGCCGAGATCGGCAACGTGGCCTCGCGGGCCGTCGTCCTGCGGGCGGGGTTCCGGCCGGAGGGCGACCAGCGGTCCGGGCTGCTCAACAAGGGGGTGCGGCGCGACGCCTGGACGGCGGCCCTGCTCCCGTCCGACCTGGGGCTCGCGGGCTCCCACCCGTACGTCCCCGAGCGGCATGCTCCGCGGCCCGTTGGAACCCCGGAGCCCCAACGGTGACTACGGAATCCGCGGACGGCGTCCGGGCTGGACTGTCAGTGGCGCCGTCTAGGGTTCGACGTATGACGCCTGTGCCTCCTCCCGCAGTCGAACTCTCCGCCGACCAGGCCCGCCGCATAGCGCTGCGCGCCCAGGGCTTCCTGGGGGCTCCGGACCGCCGGGCAGGGGTGCCGGGAGTGCTGCGGCACCTCGGCGCTGTCCAGCTGGACACGATCTCGGTGCTGGCCCGCTCGCACGAGCTGATCCCCTATGCCCGGCTGGGCCCGGTGAGCCGCCGGACGGTGGAGGACGCCTACTGGTCGGGCGGCCGGTCCTTCGAGTACTGGTCGCACGCGGCGTGCATCCTGCCGGTCGAGGAGTGGCCGCACTTCGCGTTCCGCCGCCGCGCCTACCGCTCCCGCCCGCACTGGGGCCACGATCTGCCCGACGGCTCGTACGACACCGTGATCAAGCAGCTGCGCGACGAGGGCCCGCTGACGGCGACCGAGCTGGGCGGCGCGAAGAACGGCGGCGAGTGGTGGGACTGGTCGGCGTCCAAGGTCGCCGTCGAGCGAGCCCTGATGTACGGCGAGGTGGTGTGCACCGAGCGGCGCGGCTGGAAGCGGGTCTACGACCTGGCCGAGCGAGCCATTCCGGATGCGTTGCTCCACGACGACCTGAGCGACGCCGAGTGCCGGCGGCGGCTGGTGGCGCTGGCGGGCAAGTCCCTGGGCGTCGGCACCCGCGGCGACATCGCGGACTACCACCGGCTGAAGGGCGAGGAGTTCAACGCCGTGGTGGCCGACTCGGGGCTGGTCCCGGTCGTGGTGGAGGGCTGGGCGAAGCCGGCCTGGGCGGACCCGGAGGCCCTGGCCAAGGAGGTCCGCGGACGCCACCGTACGACACTGTTGTCGCCGTTCGACTCCCTGATCTGGGAGCGGGCGCGCACGGAGCGGATCTTCGGCTTCACGCATCGGCTGGAGGCCTACGTGCCCAAGCAGAAGCGGGTCCACGGCTACTTCGCGATGCCGTTGCTGGCGGGCGGGAAGCTCCAGGGCCGGGTCGACCCGGCGCGCGAGGGCACCACGCTGGTCGCCCGGCAGGCGTCGCTGGTCGGCCCGAAGGCGGTGGCCCCGATGGCCGAGGCCCTGGTGGAGGCGGCGGCCTGGGTGGGCTGCACGGACATCCGGGTGGACCGGGTGGACGCCCCGGAGCTGCGCGAGCCGCTCAGGACGGAGATCGGCCACGCACTCCAGCGTGCCTACCGCTGACCGGCCCCCGGTGCCCGGGGCCGGGGCGGGAGCCGTCCGCTACCGGATCTCCAGGATCTTCTCGCGCATGGCGTAGACCACGGCTTCCATGCGGGAGTGCAGCTGCAGTTTCTCCAGGATATTGCGGACGTGGTTCTTCACCGTGTTCTCGGAAATGAACAACTCCTTGGCGATATCCCGGTTGTTCATGCCGGTCGCCACGAGTTTCAGCACTTCCAGCTCGCGTTCGGTGAGCCGGGGCGCCGGAACGAGCCGCCGCTCGTCGGTGCGCTGGATCATCGATTTGAACTCGGTGAGCAGCTTCGAGGCCATGGAGGGGCTGATCTGGGACTGCCCGTCGGCGACCGCGCGAATGGCCGTGGCGACCTCGTCGGTGGAGATCTCCTTGAGGAGATAGCCGGTCGCGCCGGCCTTGATCGCCTCGTAGAGGTCGGCCTCCTCGTCACTGATCGTCAACATGATGATCTTCGCGCTGGGAGCCACCTCCTTGATGGCCGTACAGGCCTCGATGCCGCCGCGTTTGGGCATCCGGACATCCATCAGAACGATGTCGGGCAGCAGGTCGGCGGCCTTGTCGACCGCCTCGGAGCCGTCCCCGGCCTCGCCGACGACCTGGATGTCCTCCTCCTGGGCGAGGACGATCTCCAGGCCCCTGCGGAAGAGCGCGTGGTCATCGACCACGAGGACCCTGATGGGCTCCTTGCGTGAAGCGCCGTCCGCCCCGCTGCCGGTGTACGCACCGGTGTCGTCGTCGGAGTCATTCGCATCGCGCACGGGCCCGAAGGTGTCCGCCATCGTTCCTCCCCCTGAAGGCCACGGCCTGAAGTGTCGGTCGTTCGCCAACGGCACTTCACAGAACACCGATTGGCTCGGGCCGCCATGATTCCATGCCCAGCCACCGGCACGGTGGTCCTGCGCCCGTGCGAGGGTGCCCCCGGTGGCGCGAAACGCCCCGGGGGCACCCCGACGCCGTGGCCTCAGCCGCCGAGCGCACCGCCCGCGCCGCCTGCTTCGTCCGCGGCGAGCGGGTCGGTCCTCAGGTGGATGACGCCGTAGTCGTAGGCGTGCCGCCGGTAGACGACACTGGGCTCCTTCGTCTCGGAGTCGACGAACAAGTAGAAGTCGTGGCCGACCAGTTCCATCTCGTAGAGCGCCTGGTCGAGCGACATCGGTGCGGCGGTGTGGGTCTTCTCGCGCATCACGAGCGGCCCTTCGCCCTGTACTTCGAGCGAGCCGATCTTCGTGGTGGGGACGGGCTCCGACGGCTGGTCGCCGACCAGTTCACCGTCCTCGTCGAACGAAGCGACGCCGGGGACCACGTCCCCGACCTCGGCAGCCGACAGACGGCCGTTGCCTCGGCGGCTGTAGCGCTTGTCGTGCTGCTTGCGCAGCCGGGCCTCCAGCTTTCCGGTGGCCAGGTCGAGCGCTGCGTAAGGGTCGCCCGCCGCCGCTTCCGCCCGGATCACCGGTCCCCGGGAGCGGAGCGTGATCTCCACCCGGTCGGAACGGTCGGCCTGACGGGGATTCGGCTCCTTGGACACCTCGACGTCGAGGCTGATCACCTTGCCGTCGAACTTCTGGATCTTGTCCAGCTTCAGCTTCTCGGCCACGTGCTTGCGGAACCGCTCGGGCACCTCGGTCTTGCGGCCCTTGACGACGATGTCCACGCAGAACTCCGTTCCCGGATCGCTCCGCTCTGCGGCGGAGCATCTCCCTTTTGCACCAGGCCCCGGAGATCACCAGGGCCTCGGACTCGGTGGCTTTCGCCTCCTCCTCCCCCGTCGGAAGGGTCGCAACCCCACCGACTTGCGTGCTTCTCTTACCGGTGAGTTACCTGCCCGAAACCTGATGGTGCATTCATCGAGGTCCGGCATTCACCGTTCCTCACAACCGAACATAGCCTGCACACCAGGGTCTCGGCACCCGCTACTGGCACGTACCTCCGTTCAGGGGGTATTGCCCTCTCATTACCTGCAACGATGCGGGTTCTCGGTCAGTTCCGGTTTATTTCGAAGGCGGAGGGAGAGGCTGCGACGACCGCCGCTCGGCACACTCCGTGCACGGAAGGCTCCCGACCGGCGCCGCGCGCCTCTCCGACGGCCCGTGCCGCCTCCGCCAGCGTCGATCCCGTCGTCAACAGATCGTCGACCAGAATCACCTGACCGTGCCGGAGAGGCCCCTGCCCGAGGAGTCCGAGCCCAAGGAGCCGCCCTCCCCCTGCCGTGAGCTCCAGCGCGCCGGCCAGATTCGCCCACCGCTGCCGCGCCCCGAGACCGGTCTGGTCGGCGACCGCGCGACGCTGCCGCAGCAACGGAAGCACCTCGGCCGGCAGGCCCTCGCGCCGCAGGTCCCGCGCGGCGGCTACAGCGATCCTGCGCACCGGGTCATGGCCACGCGCCGCGGTCGAGGAGCGCGCGGAGGGCACCGGGACCAGCAGCAGGGGGCCCGCACCGCCCGGCCGCCCCGCCCAGGCCCGTACAGAACCCGCCAGGGCCCGCCCGAGCGCCCCGGCCAGTCCCAGTGCCCCCCGTTCCTTGTGGGCCAGCAGAACCGCGCGTACGGCGTTCTCGTACGGCGCGGCCGCGTACACCGCCGGAAGCCCAGGAGGCCGGGGCGATGGCCGGACCCGGCGGGCGGGCGCACCGTGCAACGCGACCCCGCAGGCCGTGCACAGCTCGGTGCGTGGCCTGCCGCAACCGGCGCAGGCCACCGGCAGAAGCAGCCCGGCCCCTTCCTGCCACGCGTTCCGCATGGCCCCACTGTGCCGGGGCCGCCGGGACCGGACCACCCCTGTGGAAAACCCCGGGCGTCCGGCGGAGCCCGGACTGCTGCCGGATCAGCCGGGGTAGACCAACGACGTGCCCTGTTTGAGAACCGTCTGCCAGTTGTCCCCCGGCGAGAGCTTCACAATGCCGTCGCCGACGGTCTCCGCCATCAGCGGAAGCAGTTCGTCGTCCGCCGCGGCGACCGACTGGACCTGGTTCACCCCGGGCAACGACCCCGAGGCCGACGTGGAGCCGTCAGCCTGTACGTAACGCACCTGCTGGACACCGCCCTCCTCCTTGCCGACGACCACCAGCCGGCTGCGTCCAGACCAGGAGATGGCCGTCACGTCCGTGAGCTGCGGTGCGGCCTGGCGCAGGTCCTCGACCGAGATCTCGGGCGCCACAGCGGAGCCCCGGCGCTCGACCCGGCCGATATTCAGCGTCGTACGGCCGTCCTTCCGCAGCAGCAAGGCGATCCGCACCCCGTCCGCGGACATCCGCAGCTCCTCGATACGGGCGCCGTCGAGACCCGGCACCCGGACCTCCTGCGGCTCGCCCGCGCCCCCGGTCAGCCGCAGCAGCCGGGGACCGGCCGGATCGCGGTCGGCGACCCACAGGTCGCCGCGGCCGTCCCAGCTCGGCGACGACAGCCGGTCGGCGGCCTTCTTCGCCTTGCTGCTGACGAGGGGGTCGGCCAGTTCACTCCCTTCCGTCTCCAGGGAGGACACGTAGAGGTGCTGACCGTGGGAGGAGATCGCGGCGGCCCGTCGTTCGTCCCGGGCCACCCCGACCGCGCTCATCGGGACGACGCCCGCACCGAGCGGGCCGGTCACGGGCTCGGGCGTTCCGGTGCCGTCGGTGGCGCCGGGGATCCGCTCCACCTGGCCCTTGTCGTTGATGAAGTACTGGCTGTCGGCCTCGTCGGAGCCGTTGTCGGCGGAGAACTCCGGCGCGTCGTCGGCGTCCAGTGCGCAGAGCTGGGCACCCTCTCCGCCCTCCAGCTCCACCCGCTCGACCCGTGCCGAGGTCAGGTCCCCGAGCGTGAACAGCACCTGCGCGGCCATCATCCGGCAGGCGCTGGGGCTCGCCTTGTCGGCCTTGTGGTTGAGCGGCACCTTCAGGACGTTCTGATCGTCCGACGGCAGCGCGATGACGTCCTTGCGCAGGGCGGTCCCCGTCGGGAACCGGGAGTCGACCACGGGCCGCAGCCAGTTCGTCGGACCGGCGAGCAGCGTCCTGACGGTCTGCGTGGCGGTGTCCATGCGCGTGACCGGATCCGCACGGTTGCGTACGTAGACGGGGTCCGCGACGAGTGTCGACCGACCGTTCGTCCGCCCGGTGGCGAAGTAGTACTTGTTCACGGATCGGTAGAGGCGCTTGAAGTCGGACTGCCCGAGGACCAGGCCGTCCGGCACGACGTCGATGCGCCACTCCTGCTTCCCGTCCGGCCCCTTCTCCTGCACCAGGTGCAGGGTCTGGGCGTAGTCGCTGGGCGCGAAGGGACGGTAGGAACTCTGGGCGTCGACCGCGGCCACCTTCTCGCCGGTCAGCGTGTAGGTCGTCGCCTTGTCCCGGGTGGCCCGGTTGGCCTCGTCGTGGAGCAGGGGGCCGCTGCGGTTGGGGGCCTGGGCGAGCACCGTGATGCCCCCGCCCGGCTGCCAGGTGCGCCGGGCGTCGGCGCTCAGGTACTTCCGGGTGGTCGCGAACGCGGGATCATCGCTGGTCATCGACTCCAGGAAGCCGTCGACGATCTCGCTGGGCGCCGCGCCTTCCCGGGGTGCCACCGCGTACACCTGCACCTGGGAGTCCCCGGGCTGTGAGGCGTCGACCGCCTTGACGTCCCCGGTCACCGGCATCGAGCCGCACCCGGCCAGTACGACGACGCCGCAGCCCAGCAGCGCGAGCATCCGCACCGCCCGTCCTCGGCCGCCCGGACGGCGGTCAGTACCCACGAGTGGTGTCCTCCTGGTCGGAATTCAGTACGCCGTTGCCCGAACGCCCGCCGGGGCGCTCCTGGGCCGGGCGCGCCACGACACGTGCCCCGTTGCCGGGCAGCGCGGCGGGGTGCACCGACGAGGGGGCGCCGTTGCGGACGACGGGGCCCCGACCGGGGACAGGCAACGGCGAACGCTCGCCGGCCCCGGGCTGGGGCGGCACGGACATCAGCCGGTGATCGTCCGACGCGCCCGCTCCGGCCTCGTCGCGTTCCCGGTTGCCCCGGTTACGCCGCGAGTCCTCGGGCTCCAGCGGTATCGGCGAACCACGCAGGGGCTCGTCCGCCGTACGCGGCAGGGTCAGCCTGAACTGGGAGCCGCCGCCGGGCTCGCCCCAGGCCTGCAGCCAGCCGCCGTGCAGCCGGGCGTCCTCCACGGCGATCGACAGACCGAGACCCGTCCCACCGGTCGTCCGGGCCCGCGCCGGGTCCGCACGCCAGAACCGGTTGAAGACCCGGGTCGCCTCGCCGGGCTTGAGCCCGACCCCGTAGTCCCGGACGGCAACGGCGACCGCGCCCTGCGCCACGCCCATCCGCACCACGACGTCCCGGCCCTCACCGTGCTCGACGGCGTTGACCACGAGGTTGCGCAGGACGCGTTCGACACGGCGGGCATCGGCCTCGGCTATCACCGGCTGGTCGTCGCCGATGACCAGGATCCGGGTGCCCTTGCGCTCGGCGAGCGGCTCGGCGCCACCGATCACCCGGTGCACCACGGTCCGCAGGTCTATCGGCTCGGCCTCCAGAGCCGCGGCGCCCGCGTCGAACCGGCTGATCTCCAGCAGATCGGCGAGCAGCGACTCGAACCGGTCGAGCTGGTCGCCGAGCAGCTCGGCGGAGCGCGCGGTGACCGGGTCGAAGTCGGCCCGCGCCTCGTGGATGACGTCGGCGGCCATCCGGACGGTCGTGAGGGGGGTCCGCAGCTCGTGCGATACGTCGGAGACGAAGCGCCGCTGCATCCGCGAGAGCTCCTCCAGCTGCTGGATCTTCAGCTGGAGGTTCTGGGCCATCTTGTTGAAGGCCTCGCCGAGCCGGGCGATGTCGTCCTCGCCGGTGACCTTCATCCGTTCCTGGAGCTTGCCGGCGGAAAGCCGCTCGGCGATGCCGGCGGCCATCCGCACCGGCGTGACGACCTGTCGCACCACGAACCAGGCGATGGCCCCGAGCAGCACGACGACGAACAGCCCGGCGGTCGCCAGGGTCGTCTTGACCAGTGTCAGGGACTTCTCCTCCTGCGTGAGCGGGAAGAGGTAGTACAGCTCGTAGGGCTGCTGATCGATGTCGTACAGCCGCTTGCCGACGACGAGCCCGGGCTGCGACTCCTTGCCGTACGAGTACCGGATCAGGGAGTACGTCTGGAACGCGCCCTGGCCCTTGCTCACGTTCTGCCGCAGGCGCTCAGGGACGCTGGACGCCTCGACGCTGCCCGAACCGCGCGCGGCACGGCTGCTCGCACCCTCGGTCACCGAGTCGACGCTGAGCGCCACCACGTTGAAGGCGTTCTTGCCGCCGCTGGCGAGCTGGTCGACGAGCTCGGTGCGCCAGGAGGTGCTGCCGGTCATGCCGTCGGTGCGCTCGCTCCCCTGCCCGTCGGGGGTGAGGGGGGCGTTGGCCTTTTCCTGGGCCGCGGCGAAGCCTCCGGCGGCCTGGGTCTGGGCGGCCTTGCCCTTGGCGTCGAGCAGGCCGTTGCGCACCTGGCCGATGACGACGAAGCCGAGCAGCAGCACGACACCGATCGACATCAGCAGGGTGCCCGCGACGACGCGGAGCTGCAGATTGCGCCGCCACAACCGGACGGCGGGCAGCAACGGGCGGCGTACCCACCGCATCAGCAACCGCGGTACGGGCCCGCCGGGCGTCCGGTCCTCGAACAGCCGACCGCCCTGCAGGAAACGGCTCATACGTGACGCCTTCCGTCCCGGGCCGGCAGCCCGCTCCGTACGGACTCCCGGCTCGCCGGGCCCCGGAGCAGCGCTGCCTCGAGGCATCTCAGCTCGGTCCGGCCTTGTAGCCGACGCCTCGGACCGTCACGACGATCTCCGGCCGTTCCGGGTCCTTCTCGACCTTGGAACGCAGACGCTGGACATGCACATTCACCAGGCGGGTGTCGGCCGCGTGGCGGTAACCCCACACCTGTTCCAGCAGGACCTCACGGGTGAAGACCTGCCACGGCTTGCGGGCGAGCGCGACCAGCAGGTCGAACTCCAGCGGGGTCAGGGCGATGGACTGCCCCTCCCGCTTCACGGAGTGGCCCGCCACGTCGATGACCAGGTCACCGATGGTCAGCTGTTCCGGCGCGGGCTCTTCGGACCGCCGCAGACGTGCCCTGATCCGGGCAACCAACTCCTTAGGTTTGAACGGCTTGACGATGTAGTCGTCGGCCCCTGATTCCAGGCCCACCACCACATCGACGGTGTCGCTCTTGGCAGTGAGCATGACGATCGGCACACCGGACTCGGCCCTGATCAGCCTGCACACCTCGATGCCGTCCCTTCCGGGCAGCATGAGGTCGAGCAGCACCAGGTCCGGCTTGGCCTCACGAAATGCGGCCAGTGCCTTGTCGCCGTCCGCTACGAACGACGGCTCGAAACCTTCTCCACGCAGCACAATCCCGAGCATCTCGGCCAGTGCGGTGTCGTCGTCGACGACAAGGACGCGTCCCTTCATAATCGACATCATCCCATTAGCTAATCGTTACCTGCGATGACCTGGCACACAGCTCTGCCAGTCCGACCCCTGTGACCGGCGAAACAGCGCCCTCCTCGGTGACGATCGCCGTGATCAGTTCGGGCGGTGTGACGTCGAAGGCCGGGTTGTACGCCGGGGCCCCGAGGGGTGCGACGACCATCCCGCCTTCACCGTCGGCCGATACACCCTGCCACGATGTGAGCTCCGTCACTTCTTGCCCGGGGCGCTGCTCAACGATGATCGATGTGCCGTCCGGGGTCTCCAGATCCACGGTCGTCGTCGGCGCCACCACGATGAAGGGCACGTGGTGATACTTCGCGAGCACGGCCAGCGGATAGCTCCCCACCTTGTTCGCCACCGAACCGTCGGCGGCGATGCGGTCCGCCCCTATGAGCACCGCATCGACCTCCCCGGCCGCGAACAGGGAACCCGCCGCATTGTCCGTGAGCAGGCTGTACGCCAGACCGTTGCGCGCAGCCTCGTACGCGGTCAGTCGGGCCCCCTGGAGCAGCGGCCGCGTCTCGTCCACCCACAACCGTCGCAGCCGCCCCTTCCGGTGCACCCGCAACGCCACAGCGAACGCCGTCCCCTCGCCCCCGGAGACCAGCGCCCCGGTGTTGCAGTGGGTCAGCAGCTGATACCCGCGGCCCTGGATCAGCTCCTCCAGCAACGCCTCGCCGTACTCCGCCATACGCCCGCTGGCCTGGGCATCCTCCCGGTGCAGGGTCCGCGCCGCGGCCAGCGCCGCCGCGGCGGCCGCCTCGTCGCCCGCCCCCTTGCCGACGGCTTCCCCGTAGGCGGCCGCCACCCGCCGCACCCCGTAGCCGAGGTTCACCGCGGTGGGCCGCGCCCGCTCCAGCAGACCGGCCGCCTCCGCGACGTCATGGCCCCGCGCCGCCGCGAGCGCCACCCCGTAACCCCCGGCGATCCCGAGCAGCGGGGCCCCTCGCACCGCCAGAGTCCGGATCGCCCGCACCAGCGCGGGCACATCGGTGCACACCAGCTCGACCTCCTCGGCGGGCAGCCGTGTCTGGTCGAGAAGCACCAGCACGGGACCCTCCGGGGGCTCGTCCCAGCGAAGTACGGAAAGCGCGGGAGGCTCGAAGCCCGCCGTCGATTGCGCGTCCTGATCAGCCATCCGTCCAGTCTGCCCGGTGAGCCGCCCGTACCTGAAGGCACCAAGGAGACAGAGCGGCTGGTCCACCCCGGACCCACGCGTGGCACGATGGCTGCCAACCTGCCGCCCCGATGAGCGGTCAGGACGGTGAAGGAGCGAGAATGAACGACTCTCCGGGCTGGGCGTCGCCCGGATCTGCCCCCTCCGACGGCAAGGAGACGGCGATTCCCCGCCCCTCCGAACCTCAGGACGGAAGCGGCCCGTCGGGACAGTGGTCCCCCGAGCAGCCGCCCCCCGGGCAGTGGTCCCCACCGAGCAACCCCGGCAGCGGTCCCGGAGCACGGCCTCCCGCCCCCGGGTGGGGCAGTGGCCCTCAGCGACAGGGCTGGGCAGGACCGCCCCCGGCCGCGAAGCCCGGCGTCATCCCGCTGCGTCCCCTGGGCCTCGGCGAAATCCTCGACGGCTCCGTCTCCGCCCTGCGCGCCCACTGGCGTACCGCACTCGGCTTCAGCCTCGCGGTCTCGGTGGTCACCCAGATCGCCGTCATCCTCATGCAGCGCTATCTGCTGCCGGAACCGACCTCCGTCGACCCGAACGCCACCGGCACCGAGGCCCTCCGCCAGGCCACCGACTCCGCCCGGTCGACTCTGATCTCCCTGGCCCCGGCCTCCCTCGTCATGATGATCGCCACGCTCTTCACCGCGTCGATCATCACCGTGGTCATCAGCCGCTCGGTACTGGGCCGTCCCACCACACTCTCCGACACCTGGGCAGAAGCCCGCCCCCGGGTCCTCCCGCTGCTCGGGCTGACCTTGCTGGTGGCCCTGATCATGGCCGCGATCATGACCGTGGGCATCGGCCCCGGCCTGCTGCTGGGCTCCGAGGCGGGAGCGGCACTCGCCTTCCTGGGCTTCGCCGCCGCCTGCGTCGTGATGCTCTGGCTGAACGTCAGCTTCGCGCTCGCCGCCCCAGCCCTGATGCTGGAACGACAGAGCGTCGTCGCCGCGCTGCGCAGGTCGGCGAAGCTGGTCCGCGGCGCCTGGTGGCGCACCTTCGGGATCCTCGCCCTGACCTGGCTGCTGACCTTCCTGCTGACGTTCCTCGTCTCCATCCCGTTCGGCATCATCGCGGTGATCGCCGACGGAACCGACGTCAGCGAATTCTTCAGCGGCACCGCCCCTTCCTTCGGCTGGCCGTTCCTGATCGTCACCGGCATCGGTGAAGTGATCGTTTCGACACTGATCTACCCCTTCGTCGCCGGTGTGATGGCCCTCCTCTACGTGGACCAGCGCATCCGCCGCGAAGCACTGGACCTCGACCTCGCACGGGCCGCGGGTCTGCCCGGCTACGGCGCCGACACCCCCAGGAGCTGATGCGGTGTCGGGGGCGGGGGGCATCACCACAGCACGGCGGGACACGGCAGCGGGCGACATACCCGTGGACACTCCGCGTCTCCCCGCACGGGAGGCGGCGGAGAGCGAGCTGTCCAAGCCGATGTACCACGAGAACGACCCCAACTTCCTCCAGCGCGCCCTGAACCAGTTCTGGGACTGGGTCGCCGGGGTATTCGACGCCGCCGCGGGCGCCGCGCCCGGCGGCCCGGCCGGACTCGTCGTCCTGGTCGTCCTCGTCATCGGCCTTGCCGCCGCCCTCTGGTGGCGGCTCGGCACCCCGCAACGCTCCTCCCGGAGCCCGGACGCTCTCTTCGACAACGACGGCCCCCGCAGCGCGGCCCAGCACCGCGCCACCGCCGAGTCACACGCCACGGCTCTGCGCTGGACCGAGGCCGTCCAGGAACGCATGCGTGCCATCGTCCGGTCCCTAGAGGAACGTGCCCTGCTCGACCCGCGCCCCGGCCGCACAGCGGACGAAGCCGCAGCCGAAGCCGGCCGTGCCCTGCCCGAGCACACGGCCCGGCTGCGCACCGCCGCCCGGGCCTTCGACGACGTGACGTACGGGGGCCGCACCGCGGACCAGCCGACATACCTGTCCCTGCGCACCCTCGACCTCGAACTCGACGAGGCAAAACCGCTGCTGCCCGGAACCTCCCGAGGAGCCGCCGGATGACCACGGCGACCACCGCTTCCCCCACCTCGACAGCGCCCACCCCCGGCCAGGTCTGGACCCGCGCCCGAGGCATCCTGGCCGTCGCCCTCATCCTCGTCGTCGCCGGCATCACGTTCGCCGTCGTACGTTCCGGAACGAACCACGGACAGCTCGACCCCCGCTCGACGGACCCCAAGGGGAGCCGCGCCGTGGCCGAACTCCTCAAGGCTCGCGGCGTCTCCGTCACCGTCGCCACCACCCTCGACGAAGTCACCGACACGACCGGCCCCGACACCACGCTCCTCGTCGCCAGCCCCAATCTCCTGACCCGGTCGCAGCAGCTCCGACTGGACGCGGCGGCCTCCGCCTCCGCAGGACGCACCCTGCTGATCGCCCCGGGACCGGGAGCCACGGCTCGACTCGCCCCCGGCGTCCACGCCGAGCCACACCAGGCCGTCAGTGCGCTCGCCCCGTCGTGCGAGCTCCCCGCCGCCCGGCAGGCCGGCACAGCGGACATGGGCGGTACCCGGTACACGACACAGGACCCCAGCGCCGTCACCTGCTACCCGGCCGCAGGCCTCCCCAGTCTGGTCGTCCTCCCGACCGGAGAAGGCGGCGACACCGTCATCCTCGGCTCCCCCGACCTCCTCCACAACGAGCGTCTCGACCAGCAGGGCAACGCCTCGCTCGCCCTGCAACTCCTCGGCTCCCGCCCCCATCTCGTCTGGTACCTCCCCTCTCTCACAGATCCATCCGCGACAACCGATGACGACTCCCCCGACGACGGAAACGAAGACCAATCAAAGGACAGAGCGAGTGACGACGCGTCCGACGAGAGCAGCTTCCTCGACCTCGTCCCCTCCGGCTGGCTGTGGGGAACGCTCCAACTCGCCCTTGCCGCAGTCCTTGCCGCCGTCTGGCGAGCCCGCCGACTCGGCCCCCTGGTGACGGAACGCCTGCCGGTGGCCATCCGCGCATCCGAATCGGCCGAAGGCCGCGCGCTCCTCTACCGCAAGGTCAACGCCCGCGACCGTGCCGCCGACGCCCTCCGAGCCGCCACCCGCACACGTATCGCGCCCCTCGCCGGGGTGCCCGCCCGTGATGCACACACCCCTGACGCCCTCCTCGCCGCCGTGTCCGCGCGCATCACCACCCCGGACCACGACCTCAGCACCCTGCTCTTCGGTACGGCTCCCTCCACCGACGCCGCCCTGGTCCTCCTCGCCGATCAACTCGACGCCCTCGAAAGAGAGGTACGCACTTCATGAGCGCCCCGACCCCCGAGCCGGCCGAGCCCACGGTGCCCGCAGCGGCCCCCGTGAGGCCCGCGGAACCGGAGCCGTCCGACAGCGCCCGCGCGTCCTTGGAGGCTCTGCGCTCCGAGATCGCCAAGGCCGTCGTCGGCCAGGACCCCGCCGTCACCGGGCTCGTCGTCGCGCTGCTCTGCCGGGGACACGTACTCCTCGAAGGCGTACCCGGCGTAGCCAAGACGCTGCTGGTCCGTGCACTTGCCGCATCACTCGAACTCGACACGAAGCGCGTCCAGTTCACCCCCGACCTGATGCCCAGCGACGTCACGGGCTCACTGGTCTACGACGCGCGCACCGCCGAGTTCTCGTTCCAGCCAGGCCCCGTCTTCACCAACCTGCTGATCGCCGACGAGATCAACCGCACTCCTCCCAAGACCCAGTCCTCCCTCCTCGAAGCGATGGAGGAAAGGCAGGTCACCGTGGACGGGACGCCACGGCCACTGCCTGACCCCTTCCTCGTCGCCGCGACCCAGAACCCCGTCGAGTACGAAGGCACCTATCCCCTCCCCGAAGCCCAACTGGACCGCTTCCTGCTCAAACTGACGGTTCCGCTCCCTTCGCGGCAGGACGAGATAGACGTCCTCACGCGTCACGCCGACGGCTTCAACCCGCGCGACCTGAAGGCCGCGGGGATACGACCCGTCGCCGGGCCCGCCGATCTGGAAGCAGCACGCGAAGCCGTCGCGAAGACGACCGTCTCCCCCGAGATCGCCGGCTATGTAGTGGATATCTGCCGTGCCACGCGCGATTCCCCCTCGCTCTCCCTCGGCGTCTCCCCCCGAGGCACCACCGCACTGCTGTCGACCGCCCGCGCCTGGGCCTGGCTGACCGGCCGGGACTATGTCACCCCGGACGATGTGAAGGCCTTGGCGCTCCCCACGCTCCGTCATCGCATCCACCTGCGGCCCGAGGCGGAAATGGAAGGAGTCACCCCCGACTCCGTCATCGCCTCAGTGCTCGCCCACGTCCCCGTACCCCGATGAGGCGGTGACCATGGCCCTCACCGGACGTACCGCGTTGCTGGCCGCCCTGGGGTCACTCCCCGTAGGCATCCTCGCTCCCAGCTGGGCCGGGATACTTGCGGTCAACGCACCGCTCTCACTGGCAATTCTGTGTGACTACGCCCTGGCCGCGCCAGTGCGCACGCTCCGATTCACTCGATCCGGTGACACATCTGTTCGACTCGGTGACGCGGCCGAAGTGCAACTGACGGTGACCAACACCTCGCGTCGGCGTCTGCGCGCCCAGCTGCGGGACGCGTGGCCCCCCAGCAGCTGGACCTCGGGCTCCGAACGTCGCGCTTCCCGCCACACACTGGCGATTCCCGCCGGGGAACAGCGACGTCTGGTCACTGTTCTGCGCCCGACCCGTCGCGGCGATCGACAGGCCGAACGCATCACCATCCGCTCGTACGGCCCGCTGGGTCTCGCCGCACGCCAAGGACAGCACCGGGCGCCGTGGACCGTACGGGTCCTGCCACCGTTCACCAGCCGCAAGCATCTGCCTTCCCGGCTCGCCCGACTTCGGGAACTCGACGGCCGCACCAGCGTTCTGACCCGCGGTGAAGGCACGGAGTTCGACAGTCTGCGGGCCTACGTGCCCGGGGACGACACCCGCTCCATCGACTGGCGGGCCACCGCACGCCAGTCCGCCGTAGCGGTCCGAACATGGCGTCCCGAGCGTGACCGGCACATTCTGATCGTCCTCGACACCGGCCGCACGTCAGCGGGCCGAGTGGGTGACGTCCCCCGCCTGGACGCCTCGATGGACGCCACACTCCTTCTCACCGCGCTCGCCACCCGGGCGGGCGACCGTGTAAGCCTCCTCGCCTACGACCGCCAGGTCCGAGCCCGGGTCCAAGGACGGACGGCAACGGGAAACATTCTGTCCACCGTCATCAACACCCTGGCTACGCTGGGACCCGAGCTCATCGAGACGGACGCCCGCGGCCTGAGTAACGCCGCCCTCACCGACGCCCCTCGCGGCTCACTGATCGTCCTCCTCACGACGTTGGAGGCCGCCCCCATCGAGGAGGGGCTTCTCCCGGTGCTGCCCCAACTCACCCAGCGCCACACCGTTCTGCTGGCCGCGGTCTCCGACCCTCGGATCGAGGAAATGGCGCACGCCCGGGGAACCGTGGACTCGGTGTACGACGCGGCAGCCGCCGGCCAGGCCCAGGCCGACCGTGGCCGCACTGCCGACAGGCTCCGCCGCCACGGCGTTGTCGTCGTGGACGCCACTCCGGAGAGTCTCGCTCCCACGCTTGCCGATACGTACTTGGCCCTGAAGGCCGCAGGCCGTCTCTGACGGAGAGCGCAACGCCCTGCCCTGCCGACTCTGCGGTCGAGGAGTATCCGGGGACCTGCCTGCTCCAGCTCGCGTTCTCCTGATTCTCCTCGGCGCAGGTGCCGGTCGAGTCGTGAACGCAGGAAAGCCCCGTGCCACAAGGCACGGGGCTTTCCCGGAAAAATTGTTCGGCGGCGTCCTACTCTCCCACAGGGTCCCCCCTGCAGTACCATCGGCGCTGAAAGGCTTAGCTTCCGGGT
>NZ_JBIVUV010000031.1:0-65274 GCF_044768525.1 Streptomyces sp. NPDC091287 | reverse complement strand
CACCGACGACGGCAGCCGGCCACTGACCATCCACTCACGTACCGACGACACGGAACCCTGGACCCGGCACGCCACCGGCACCCTCACCGACACCACCACGGCAACCGAACAACTCCCCTGGCCCCCACCCGGCGAACCCGTCGACCTCACCGGCCTCTACGAACGCCTCGACACCCACGGATACAGCTACGGACCCGCCTTCCAGGGCCTCACCGCCCTCTGGCAGGACGGCGACGACCTCTACGCCGAAGTCACCCTCCCCGAAGACACCGACACCACAGGCCACACCCTCCACCCCGCACTCCTCGACGCCGCACTCCACCCGCTGCTGTTCGATCCCGTGGGCGGCGCACCCGGCTCGGTCCGGCTGCCGTTCAGCTGGACGGACGTCGCCCTGCACGCCACCGGGGCCGACCGGTTGCGGGTGCGTCTGACCCACTCCGGCACCGACACGGTCGCGCTGACCGCGACCGACCCCGAGGGCGTCCCGGTCGTGAGCGTGGACTCGCTCCTGATCCGCCCCGCCGACCTCTCCTCGACGTCCACCGCCTCCGGCGGCCCGTCCCACGCCCTGTTCCGGGTTGACTGGCGGCCCGTCCCGAACTCGACCGGACCCCTGGCCGGGGAGGCCACGCCGGCACGGGCAGTGGTGGGTCCGGACGTCATCGGAGTCGCCCCGGCCCTGGGCGAGGGGGTGGCGTGCCACGCCGACCTCGACGCTCTGGCCGCCGCCGAGGGCCCGGTACCTGCCGACGTACTGCTGCCTTTCACACCCGGGCGCCCGTCCAAGGGCACGTACGACCCGGTGGAGATCGCGCGCGAGGCGCCGCACCGCATGCTGGGGATGATCCAGCGCTGGTTGTCGGACGACCGGTTCGCCAGATCCCGGCTCGTGGTGGTCACCCGCAACGCCGTCTCCACGCGCTACGACGAGCCGATACGGGACCAGAGCCTGGCCGTGTGGGGACTGGTCCGCTCCGCGCAGACCGAGCACCCCGGCCGCTTCCTGCTGATCGACCTGGACCGCGAGGAGGGTTCGTACCGGGCCCTCGGGCCGGCGCTGGAGACGGCTGCCGACGAGACGCAGCTCGCGATCCGCCGCGGTACCGTCCTTACGGCCCGGCTGAGCACAGCCGTGCCCGAGGGGCGGCTGCCCGTTCCGGCCGACTCGCCCAACTGGCGGCTCGGCTCGACCGCGAAGGAAACCCTGGAGAACCTGGCACTGCTGCCCGCCGAGGCCCCCGACTCGTCTCTCTCACCGGGTCAGGTGCGGATCTCCGTACGGGCTGCCGGGCTGAACTTCCGCGACGTCCTCATCACCCTGGGCCAGTACCCGGGGGAGGCGCCGATCGCCAGCGAGGGCGCCGGGTACGTGCTGGAGACCGGTCCCGGCGTGACCTCGGTAGCCGTCGGCGACCGGGTGATGGGCCTGTTCACCGCGGGTGCGGCGGGACCCGTCGCCGTCACCGACCACCGGCTGCTGACCGGGATTCCGCGCGGCTGGTCGTTCGCCCAGGCCGCCGCGACGCCCGTGGTCTTCCTCACCGCCCTGTACGCGCTGTCCGACCTCGCGGACGCCCGCCCCGGCCAGACCGCGCTGGTCCACGCCGCCGCCGGCGGCGTCGGCATGGCCGCGACGCAGATCGCCCGCGACCGCGGTCTGGAGGTGTACGGCACGGCGTCCCCGGCCAAGTGGGACGCGCTGCGCTACCAAGGCTTCGACGACGCCCATCTGGCGAACTCCCGCACCCTCGATTTCGAGCGGGAGATCCTTGCCGCCACCGACGGCCGGGGGGTGGACGTGGTCCTGGACGCGCTCGTCGGCGAGTACGTCGACGCGTCGCTGCGGCTGATGCCGGGCGGCGGCCGGTTCATCGAGATGGGCAAGGCGGACGTCCGCGAGCCCGAACGGGTCGCCGAGGCGCACCCGGGCGTCGTCTACCGGGCGTTCGACCTCATGGAGGCCGGCCCCGACCGCATCCAGGAGATGCTGGCCGAGCTGAGGGCCCGCTTCGAGGCGGGCCGGCTGGCTCCGCTGCCCGTGGAGGCGTGGGACATCCACCGGGCACAGGACGCGTTCCGGTACCTGGGCCAGGCCCGGCACGTCGGCAAGGTCGTGCTGACCCTGCCGCGCGCCATGGACCCCGACGGCACGGTGCTCGTGACCGGCGGCACCGGCACTCTCGGGCGGCACTTCGCCCGCCATCTGGCCGTTCGGCACGGTGTACGGCACCTGCTGCTCACCAGTCGGCGCGGCCCCGAGGCCCCGGGGGCGGACGAGCTGGTCGCCGAGCTCGCCGCGCTGGGCGCGCGGGCCACCGTGGTCGCCTCCGACACGGGCGACGCCGCGGAGGTACGGCGGCTGGTCGCGGCGGTCGAACCCGAACACCCGCTGACGGCCGTCGTACACACGGCCGGTGTGCTGGACGACGGCACCATCGAGTCGATGACGCCGGAGCGTCTCGACACGGTCGCGCGCCCGAAGCAGGACGCCGCCTGGCACCTGACGGACGCCGTGCGCCATCTGGACCTGGCCGCCTTCGTGGTGTTCTCCTCCTTCGCCGGGATCGTCGGCAACGCGGGGCAGTCCAACTACGCGGCCACTAACTCCTTCCTCGACGGCCTCACCGCCTACCACCGCGCCAACGGTCTGCCCGGCGTCTCCCTCGCCTGGGGGCTCTGGGGCTCCGAGGCCGACGGCGCGGCCGACGGCATGGCGAGCGCGCTCGGGGAGGGTGACCGCGCCCGGCTGGCCGGCGCGGGCTTCGCACCGATCGACCCCGAACGCGGCCTCGCGCTCTTCGACGAGGCGCTCACCTGCGACGAACCTCTGCTCGTCCCGCTCCGCCTGGATCTGCCCGCTCTGCGGGCCCGCGCCCAGAGCGGCACACTGCCGCCGTTGCTGCGCGGCCTGGTGCGGCAGCGGACCCGGCGGGCAGCCGCCGGGGGACGTCCGGCCCCGGCAGGCTCGGCTTCCCTGACGGAGCGGCTCACCGCCCTGGACGCGTCGGAGCGCGACCGGCACCTGCTGGCGCTGGTGCGGTCCGAGGCCGCTGCCGTCCTGGGGCACGGCGCAGCCGACGCCCTCGCCGCCGAACGGCCTTTCAAGGACGTCGGCTTCGACTCGCTGACCGCGGTCGAGCTGCGCAACCGGCTCAACTCCGCGACGGGGCTGCGCCTGCCTTCGTCACTCATCTTCGACCACCCGACGCCAACGGCGCTCGCCACCCACCTGCGGACGGGGCTGCTCGGCCAGAGCGCTTCCACGCCGACGCCCACCGGCGTGCGGCCGACGGCTGGAGCGGCGGCGTCCGTCGACGACGATCCGATCGCCATCGTCGGCATGGCCTGCCGCTACGCGGGCGGGATCGCCTCGCCCGAGGACCTGTGGCGGCTGGTGGTCTCCGGCACGGACGCGGTGACCGACTTCCCCGAGGACCGGGGCTGGGACACCGAGGGTCTCTACAACCCCGACCCGACGCGTTCGGGAACGTCGTACACCCGGCGCGGTTCGTTCCTCACCGGGGCCGACCGCTTCGACGCGGCGTTCTTCGGTATCAACCCGCGCGAGGCGACGGCCATGGATCCGCAGCAGCGGCTGCTGCTCGAAACGGCCTGGGAAGCGGTGGAGCGCGCCGGGATCGACCCGACGGCGCTGCGCGGCAGCGACACCGGGGTGTTCGCCGGCGTGGTGGCGGGCGACTACGTCACCCGGCTCGGCCAGACCCCCGAGGCCGTCGAGGGGTATCTGGCGACGGGCACCACCGCCAGCGTCGCCTCGGGCCGGATCGCCTACACCTTCGGTCTGGAGGGTCCGGCCATTTCGGTGGACACGGCGTGCTCGTCGTCGCTGGTGGCGCTGCATCTGGCGGCCCAGTCGCTGCGGCAGGGCGAGTGCTCCCTGGCCCTGGCCGGCGGCGCGACCGTCCTCGCGGGGCCCACGAGCTTCATCGAGTTCAGCCGTCAGCGGGCGCTCTCCCCCGACGGCGCGTCCAAGGCCTTCTCGGACTCCGCGGACGGCACCGGCTGGGGCGAAGGCGTGGGCCTGCTCCTCCTGGAACGGCTCTCCGACGCCGTCCGCAACGGACACCCCGTCCTCGCCGTCGTCCGCGGCACAGCCACCAACCAGGACGGCGCCAGCAACGGCCTCACCGCACCCAACGGCCCCTCCCAGGAACGCGTCATCCACCAAGCCCTCGCCAACGCCCGCCTCACCCCCGACCAGGTCGACGTCGTCGAGGCCCACGGCACCGGAACCCGCCTCGGCGACCCCATCGAAGCCCAGGCACTCCTCAACACCTACGGCACCCGGCACACCCCCGAACACCCCCTCTGGCTCGGCTCCCTCAAATCCAACATCGGCCACACGATGGCGGCCGCCGGCGTCGGCGGCGTCATCAAGATGGTGATGGCGTTGCGGAACCGCAGGCTGCCGAAGACCCTGCACGTCGACCGGCCGACCTCACACGTCGACTGGTCGGACGGCACCGTGCGGCTCCTCACCGAGGACCGCGCCTGGGACACGACCGGTGACGAGCCGCGCCGGGCCGGCGTCTCCTCCTTCGGGATCAGCGGCACCAACGCACACGTCATCATCGAGCAGGCCGACGCCGAGCACACCGCCGCGCCGTCGGGCGAGGAACTCCCCGCGCTTCCCTGGCTGTTGTCCGCCAAGACCGCGGAGGCCCTGAAGGAGCGGGCGCGGCAGCTCCACACGTACGCCGTCGGACACCCCGACGTCCCCGCCGAGCGGATCGCGGATGCGCTCGCGGCCCGTACCCGCTTCGAGCACCGTGCCGTCGTCGCCGCCGGGGACCGCGCAGACCTGCTGGCCGGGCTGGACGCGCTCGCCGCAGGAAAGTCGGTCCCGGGCCTGGTCACCGGCTCCCCCGTGGGCCACGAACCCGGTCGCGCCGTGTTCGTCTTCCCCGGGCAGGGCAGCCAGTGGCTCGCGATGGGCCGCGACCTCATGGCCAGCAGCCAGGAGTTCGCGGGGTACGTACGGGAGTGTGCCGAGGCGCTCGCCCCGCACACCGACTGGGACCTGATGGCCGTCCTGGCAGGAGACCCGCAGGCCGCGGAGCTCGACCGCGTCGACGTGGTGCAGCCCGCGCTGTTCGCGATGATGGTCTCTCTCGCCAGGCTCTGGCGCCACCACGGCGTCGAACCCGCCGCCGTGATCGGGCACTCCCAGGGCGAGATCGCGGCAGCCCACCTCGCCGGCGCCCTCACCCTCGCCGACGCCGCCCGGGTCGCCGCGCTCCGCAGCAGGGCCATCACCCGGCTCGCCGGAACCGGCGGCATGCTCTCCGTCCCCCTGCCCGCGGACACCGTGCGGGCACGGCTGCTCGACGACACCTACATCGCCGCGGTCAACGGCCCGGCCGCGACGGTCGTCTCGGGCGCGGCCGACGCCCTGGGGACGCTCCAGGAGCTTCTGTCCACCGAGAACGTCCGGGCCAGGACCATCCCCGTCGACTACGCCTCGCACTCCCCGCACGTCGACGCGTTGGAGGGGGAGCTGCGGGAGCTGCTTGCCGGGGTCGTCCCCGGCACGGCGGACGTGCCCTTCTACTCGACCGTCACACATGCCCCGCTCGCGGGCACGGACCTCACCGGCGCCTACTGGCTGCGCAATCTGCGTGAGCCGGTGCTCTTCGAGGAGACCGTGCGCCGGCTGCTCGCCGACGGGCACACCACGTTCATCGAGGTGAGCCCGCACCCGGTACTCGTCACCGCGATCCAGGACACGATCGAGGACGCCGGCACCCCGGCAGCCGCGCTGGGCTCGCTACGCCGCGACCAGGGTGGCCCGGAGCGCTTCGCCGCCTCGCTCGCCGAGGCGCACGTGGCGGGTGCCTCGCCCGGCGCGTGGCGTCCGGCCGGGCACCCGGTGGACCCGGCCGGGCTACCCACGTACCCCTTCCTGGGGCAGCGCCACTGGTTGGAGGGGTCAGGGACGGCCGTCGACGCGGCGGGCCTGGGCCTGGACGCCGCCGGACACCCGCTGCTCGGTGCGAGCGTCCCGCTCGCCGAGGGGGACCAGACGGTGTTCACCGGCCGGATCTCGCTGCGCACCCACCCCTGGCTGGCCGAGCACGCGGTGGAGGGCACCGCCCTGTTCCCGGGCACTGGTTTCCTCGACCTGGCCCTGCACGCGGCGGACGTCACCGGGGCCGGGTCGGTCGACGACCTCACCCTCGAAGCTCCGCTGACCCTCACGGAACAGGGCACAGTGGCCCTTCAGGTGGCCGTCGGAGCCCCGGACGCGGCGGGCCGCAGGCCGCTCGCGATCCACTCCCGTCCCGGTGACACCGCCGGCTGGACCCGGCACGCCTCCGGCACCCTCGCCCCCACCACCACAGCGACCGAACAACTCCCCTGGCCCCCACCCGGCGAACCCGTCGACCTCACCGGCGCATACGACGAACTCGCCACCCGCGGCTACGCCTACGGCCCCCTCTTCCAAGGCCTCACCGCCCTCTGGCACCACGGCGACGACCTCTACGCCGAAGTCACCCTCCCCGAAGACACCGACACCACAGGCCACACCCTCCACCCCGCACTCCTCGACGCCGCACTCCACCCGCTGGCGCTGGCGACGGTCGACGGCGCCGGGGCGGCGGACGAGCTCCTGCTGCCGTTCTCCTTCAGCGGGGTGACCCTGCACGCGACCGGAGCCACGGCGCTGCGGGTGCGGCTGTCCAGAACCGGGGAGACCTCGGTCACCCTGCGGGTCACCGACCTGGACGGCGCACCCGTCGCCCACTGCGCATCCCTGGCGCTGCGGCCGTTGCCCGAGGCGGAGCTGACCGCGCTACGGACGCGGGGTGCGGCGGACCTGCCCCTGTACACGGTCGACTGGACCGGCCCGGTCGCCGTCCCGGCCTCGCCCGGGGGCACGTGGGCGGTTCTCGGGGAGGACACCGACAAGCTCGTGCGTGTTCTGGACGCCACCGCGTTCGCCCGCCCCGCCGCGCTCGCCGCGGCCGTCGCCGACGGCACGGCTGAGCTGCCGGACACGACCGTCGCCTCCTTCGCGGGTGCGTACGACGGCGCGCGGGGCGGAGGGTCCCTCGGCACCACGCCGCCCGGCGACGGCGTCCGGGCCTCGCTCGCCCCGCTGCTCGCGCTGCTGCGTGAGTGGCTGGATGACGAACGGCTGACCGCCGGACGGCTCCTGGTGGCGGTGCGCGGTGCGGTCGCCGTACGGGACGGGGATGGCGTCGACCCGGTGGCCGCCGCCCTCTGGGGGCTCCTGCGCACGGCGCGGACCGAGAGCCCGGACCGGTTCGTGCTGGTCGACCATGACGGCTCGGCCGCCTCCCTCGCCTCGCTCGCCTCGGCAGCGCGGGCCGAGGAGGGCGAACTCGCCCTGCGCGAGGGCGTGCTGTACGTCCCCCGGCTCACCGTCGTGCCTCGCCTCATCCAGCCCGCCGCAGCGGCCGGCCGCGCATGGGACCCGGAAGGGACGGTCCTGGTCACGGGCGCGACCGGCACGCTGGGCCGCCTGGTCGCCCGGCGGCTGGTCACCGAGCACGGCGTACGGCACCTGCTGCTGATCAGCCGGCGTGGCCCGGCCGCCCCGGGCGCCGAGGAGTTCGCCCACGAACTCACCGCGCTCGGCGCGGAGGTCCGGGTCGAGGCGTGCGACGCGAGCGACCGTTCCGCGCTCGCCGCGCTGCTGGACACCGTGCCCGCCGACCGTCCGCTGACGGCGGTGGTGCACGCGGCCGGAGCACTGGACGACGGGGTGGTCCAGTCGCTGACCCCGGACCGACTCGACACGGTGCTCGCCCCGAAGGCCGACGCCGCGATGCATCTGCACGAGCTGACCCGCGACCTGCCGCTCGCGGGGTTCGTCCTCTTCTCCTCCCTCGCGGGTGTCGTGGGCAACGCGGGGCAGGGCAACTACGCCGCGGCCAACGCCCTGTTGGACGGCCTGGCCGCGCACCGCCGCGCTCTCGGACTGCCCGCGCTCTCCCTGGCCTGGGGCCTGTGGGAGGACAGCAGCGCGCTGACCGGCCACCTGGGCGACCAGGAGCGCCACCGGCTCGGCCGCGACGGTGTCGTCCCGCTGACGCGCGAGGACGGGCTCGGCCTCCTCGACGTCGCCCTCGCTGGTGGGCCGGCCTCCGTGGTCGCGGCGCGCCTGGACCACGCCGAGCTGCGACGCCAGGCCGGGGCCGGTCTCCTTCCGCCCCTCTTCACCGCCCTGGTGAAGACCCCGGCGCGCCGGACGGCGGCCGCTCCCGCACTCAGGTCGCTGGCCGAACGGCTCGCTTCGGTGCCGGAGGCGGAGGGCGAGCGGCTGGTGCTCGACCTGGTCCGGGAGACGGCCGCGGTGGTCCTCGGCCACGGCGACACGACCCTCATCGACGACGAGCAGTCGTTCAAGGAGCTCGGTTTCGACTCCCTGACGGCGGTGGAGTTCCGTAACCGCCTGAGCACCGCCACGGGGCAGAGGCTGCCCGCGACTGTGGTCTTCGACCACCCCTCTCCGGCCTCGCTCGCCACCGTGCTGCGGACCCGGGCGCAGGCGGAGACCGCCGCAAGCGGGGCCACGGGGACCGTGGCCGATCCGCTCGCCGGAGTCGACGCCCTGGAACGGGCACTGGCTCAAACTCCGGACGCCGACACCGCCTCCCGCAGCGAGGTCGCGCGGCGGCTGCGGGAACTGCTGCGGGGGCTGGAGGGCCCGACGGCTGCCCCCGCCGATCCGGCGCCGGACGTCTCCGCCCGTATCAAGTCGGCTTCGACCAGTGATCTTCTCGACCTCATCGACAGCGAATTCGGCAGGAAGGCCCGGTCGAAGTGACTACACCAGCGAGCAGCACCAAGACCACGCAGAGCACGGGCGGCGCCGAGCGCGCGCCGGGCATCGACGACGCCCCCGGGTCGGGCTCGGCCGACCCCGTCTCCCAGGAGGAGCGGCTCGTCGAGTACCTCAAGTGGATCACCGCCGATCTGCACGAGACCCGGCAGCAGCTCGCTCAGGCCGAGGCGGCCGCGCGGGAGCCGATCGCCATCGTCGGGATCGGCTGCCGTTACCCCGGCGGCATCCACGGCCCGGAGGACCTGTGGCGGGTCGTGGACTCGGGCACCGACGTCATCGGCGATTTCCCCGAGGACCGGGGCTGGGATCTCGCCGCGCTGTACGACGCCGATCCGGACCGGACCGGCACCTCGTACACGCGCAACGGCGGCTTCCTGGCAGACGCCACGGAGTTCGACGCCGGGTTCTTCGGGCTCAGCCCGCGCGAGGCCCTGGCGACCGACCCGCAGCACCGGCTTCTGCTGGAGACCACGTGGGAGGCTCTCGAGCAGGCCGGTCTCGACCCGCGGGAGCTGCGGGGCAGCCGGACGGCAGTGTTCGCCGGCCTGATGTACAGCGACTACGCGGCGCGGCTGCCGCACATCCCCGCGGAGCTCGAAGGGTTCATCGGCAACGGCACCGCTCCCTCGGTCGCCACCGGCCGGATCGCGTACACCTTCGGGTTCGAGGGGCCGGCTGTCACCGTCGACACTGCCTGCTCCTCCTCCCTGGTCGCCATCCATCTCGCCGTCCAGGCGTTGCGTCAGGGCGAGTGCTCGCTCGCGCTCGCCGGCGGGGCGACGGTCCTGTCGACCCCGGGTCTGTTCACCGAGTTCAGCCGACAGCGAGGGCTCTCCGCCGACGGCCGGTGCAAGTCCTTCGGTGCCGCCGCCGACGGTACCGGCTTCGGAGAGGGCTCGGCGCTGATCGTCCTGGAGCGGCTCTCCGACGCCCGACGCAACGGCCACGACGTCCTCGCCGTCATCCGGGGCAGCGCCACCAACCAAGACGGTGCGAGCAACGGGCTCACCGCACCCAACGGCCCGGCGCAGGAGGCGGTCATCCGCCAGGCGCTGGACAACGCCCGGCTGGCCCCCGCCGACGTCGACGCCGTGGAAGCCCACGGCACCGGCACCACTCTCGGCGACCCCATCGAGGCGCAGGCGCTGGTCAACGCGTACAGCCGGGATCGGGCGGCGGACCGGCCGCTGTGGCTGGGGGCGCTCAAGTCGAACATCGGACACACCCAGGCGGCGGCGGGGGTGGGCGGCGTCATCAAGATGGTGATGGCGCTGCGCAACGAGACGTTGCCGCGCACCCTCCACGCGGACGAGCCGACGCCGCACGTGGACTGGGAGAGCGGAACGGTACGTCTGCTCTCCCGGCCCCGCCCGTGGCAGGCTGAGCAGGGCCGGCCGCGCCGGGCCGCCGTCTCCTCCTTCGGGATCAGCGGCACCAACGCGCACCTGATCCTGGAGGAGGCGCCCGAAGTGCCGGAACCTGAGGGCCAGGGCGGCGGCACGGAGGCGGGCCCGGCCGGTTCGGTCCCGCTCCCGGTGATCGCCTGGCCCCTCTCGGGCCGAGGCGCCGGGACGCCGGGGGCGCAGGCGCGCCGGCTCCTGGAACACCTGACGGACCACCCTTCACTCACTCCCGGCGAGGTGGCGGAGTCGCTGGCCGCCCGCCCGGCGCTGGAGGACCGGGCGGTCGTCCTGGGCGAGGACCGCGAGACGCTGCTGCGCGGTCTGTCGGACCTCGCGGCCGGTGTCGGGTCCGCCGGTGTCGTCCGGGGCCGGACCGACCGCCGGTCCCGCACCGCGTTCCTGTTCACGGGGCAAGGCAGCCAGCGGGTCGGCAT
This sequence comes from Streptomyces sp. NPDC091287, assembly GCF_044768525.1. Lineage (NCBI taxonomy): Bacteria > Bacillati > Actinomycetota > Actinomycetes > Kitasatosporales > Streptomycetaceae > Streptomyces > Streptomyces sp. NPDC091287. Next base: position 54,601 of record NZ_JBIVUV010000031.1, on the reverse strand, counting down.
GGGCCGGGAGCTGTACGAAGCGCATCCCGTGTTCGCCGCCGCCTTCGACAAGGTGTGCGGTCTCTTCGACAAGCATCTGGAACACCCCCTGCGGGAGGTCGTGTTCGCGACGCCGCGAACCGAGCAGGCCGCGCTCCTCGACCGCACGCAGTACGCACAGGCCGCCCTGTTCGCACTGGAAACGGCCCTCTTCCGCACCTTGGAACACCACGGCCTCGTACCGGACTTCGTGATGGGGCACTCCGTGGGCGAACTGGCCGCCGCGCACGCGGCCGGGGTGCTCACGCTGGAGAACGGTGTCGCGCTCGTCGCCGTCCGCGGCCGACTGATGGAGTCGGCACGGGGCGACGGCGCCATGGTGTCCTTGCAGGCGACGGAGGAGGAGGTCAACGCCTTCCTGGCCGAGGGGTACGCGGGCCGGCTGACGGTCGCCGCCGTGAACGGCCCCCGGTCCGTGGTCGTCTCCGGGGACGCGGACGCGGCGGCCGAAGCCACCGCGCACTGGCGGGGCCGGGGCCGCCGGACGAAGCGGCTGAGAGTCAGCCACGCCTTCCACTCGCCCCATATGGACGGCGTACTCGACGCGTTACGGCAGGCTGTCTCCCACCTGTCCTTCCAGCCGCCGACCATTCCGGTGGTCTCCAATCTGACCGGCCTGCCCGCGACCACTGAAGAGATGTGCTCCCCCGACTACTGGGTGCGGCATGTCCGCGAGGCCGTGCGCTTCGACCCCTGCGTCCGTCATCTGGAGGACCAAGGGGTGGGGGTGTACGTCGAGTTGGGCCCGGACGGTGTACTGGCGGCGCTCGCCGGTCACAGCCTGCGTGAGGAGCCCCAGGTCCTCGTTCCCGCGCTGCGGGGAGACCGCCCCGAGCTACGGACGCTCCTTGCGGCGCTCGGCCTGGCCTGGGCGCACGGGCGTACGGTGACCTGGGGCGGCGCCTCCCGTACCGGCCGGCGCATCGCCCTTCCCCCGTACGCGTTCCAACGGCGCTCGTACTGGTTGAACGGACCGGCCCGGCGAGCCGCCGAAGAGCCGGATGCCCCCTTTGCCCCGGCGCAGGACACCTGCGTCGGTGTCGTCGATGCCCTCGGACACCCTGTCCTGCGCCGGCACCTGGCCGAACTCGGCCCCCGGGAGCGGGAGGCGGAGCTGCTGGAACTGGTGCTCGCGTCGGCGGCCTCGGTGCTCGGGCACGAGTCGGCGGCGGAGATGGCCCCGGACGCCACGTTCCTGGAGATGGGGTTCACCTCGTTCACCGGACTCGAACTGCGGAACCTGCTGAGCGACGCGACGGGGCTCGACCTGCCCTCGGTGGTCGCGTTCGACCATCCGACCCCGGCCGAGCTGGCCCGGCTGCTGGCGGCGGAGATCGGAGGGGAACGGCCCGTCGGGGAGGCAGGATAGAATACGGGGGCACACCCCGGTTTGATGTCGCTCCCGCCTCCGACGGGAGCGACATCGTTTTCAGCACGGCAAGGAGAGGACAGCCCGATGCGTGCAGACGCCCGCCGCAATTACGAGCGGCTCCTGTCCGAGGCCAAGAAGGCCTTCGACCAGCACGGCATCCACACGTCGCTCGACGACATCGCCAAGCAGGCGGGGGTGGGCAACGCCACGCTCTACCGCCACTTCCCGACGAGGGAGAGCCTGCTCAAGACGATGCTCCGCGACAGCATCTCCGAACTCGGCAGCACCGCCAGCGAGTTGCTGACCACGGAACCTGCGGGAGCGGCGTTGGCGACCTGGGTACGGGCAGCGGTGGCGCACGCCACGACCTACCGAGGTCTCGTGACGATGCTGATGGACAGCCTCAAGGACCAGACGTCCGAGCTGAACAGCGCTTGCACGTCGATGCAGTCGTCCGGCCAGCAGTTGCTGGAGCGCGCGCAGCGAGCGGGCGAGGTACGGGACGACACCACGGCCTCCGAGCTCTTCGCCATGATCGCAGCGGCGGCCTGGACCCGGGAACATGCCCCGAAGGAGGCCGACCAGGTCCTGACGGTCCTCATCGACGGCCTGTGGCCACCGCGACGCTGACGGGCCGTGACCATCGTCCCGGCCGGCATGGCGGCGCCCGGCCGACCCGTGCGGGCGCTCAGCGGGGCAGGCGGGCCAGTCTGTCGGTGATCAAGGCAGCGAGCTCGTCGGTACGGTCCGACAGGTAGAAGTGTCCGCCGCCCCGGAAGACGGTGCAGGCGAACTCCCCCGTGGTGTGGGCCTCCCAGGCCCGCGCCTCGTACTCGGTCACGCGCGGGTCCCGATCGCCGAGGAGCACTTCCACGGGCGTCGCGACGACCGCGTCCCGGCCCGGGCGGTAGGTCTCGATCGCCCGGTAGTCCGCACGCAGCGGCGGCAGGACCAGCTCGCGCATCTCCAGGTCGTCGAGCAGTGCGGCTGAGACCCCGCTGAGTCGCTTCGTCTCGGCGATCAGCGCGTCGTCGTCGAGCAGATGGAAGGCTTCCGACCGGTGTGTCGACGGCGCCCGGCGCCCGGAGGCGAACAGCACCGTCGGCTCACTGATTCGCGCCGCCTCGAACGCGACGATCGCCCCCATGCTGTGGCCGAAGTAGGCCGGCCGACGGTCCGCCCATGGCTCCAACGCGGCCACCACCCCTGCCGCGAGCTCCCGGACGTCGTCCACGGCGGATTCCGCCCGCCGGTCCTGACGCCCCGGATACTGCACGGCCAGCACCTCGACGGTCGGACTCAGCAGCCGGGAGAGCGTGTGGAAGTAGCTTGCCGATCCTCCCGCATGGGGAAAGCACACAAGCGGTACCCGCGCCGCGCCATCGGCGGCTGACGCGTGAAAGCGCCTGATCCACACCTCGCTGTCGACCGTCAGCCCCGTCATACCCGCACTCCTCGCGTTCAGATCGCCTGCGAACCCGGCTGATCCTGCCCCATCGTCCTTAAGTCCGGGTTACGCCCCATCCGCGAGTCCCGAGCGCGGCCTCGGCCCAGTCGGCGCCCGGACCACCCGCCCGCTGAGGTGGCCGGGCGCAGGGGGCGTGGGCCGTGGGGCGTGGGTCGCCCGTGACGCACACGGTGATCAGGTTGTGACCGCTCGTTCGACCAACGTCAGCGCGCGGTGCGGGAGTTCCCCCCGGTCACGGCGGCCGCCGCCGAGCCACACGACACGCGCGTCACGGCGGAACCAGGAGTCCTGACGGCGCGCGAAGCGCTTGGTGGCGCGTACGGTCTCGGCCCGCGCGTCGTCCTCGGTGCACTCCCCCGCGAGCACCGCGAGGATCTGCTGGTAGCCGAGGGCCCGCGAGGCCGTGAGGCCCTCGCGCAGCCCGGACGCCTCCAGGGCGCGGACCTCGTCCACGAGCCCCGCCTCCCACATCCGGTCGACGCGCAGGGCGATGCGCTCGTCCAGTTCGGGGCGGTCCACGTCGACGCCGATCTGCACGGCGTCGTAGACCGGCTCGTCGCCGGGGAGGTTGGCGGTGAACGGTTTGCCGGAGATCTCGATGACTTCGAGGGCGCGGACGATGCGGCGGCCGTTGCTCGCCAGGATGGACCGGGCGGCATCCGGGTCGGCGGCGGCGAGGCGTTCGTGCAGGACGCCCGAGCCGCGCTCGGCCAGCTCCGCTTCGAGGCGGGCGCGCACCTCGGGGTCCGTACCGGGGAACTCCAGGGCGTCGATGGCGCCTTTCACGTACAGCCCGGAGCCGCCGACGAGGATCGGCGTGCGCCCCTCGGCGAGCAGCCGGTCGATCTCCAGGCGGGCCAGTCGCTGGTACTCGGCGACGCTGGCGGTCTCGGTGACGTCCCAGATGTCCAGCAGTCGATGCGGCACGCCGTCGCGCTCGGGGAGCGTCAGCTTCGCGGTGCCGATGTCCATGCCCCGGTAGAGCTGCATGGAATCGGCGTTGATCACCTCGCCGCCGAGCCGCTGGGCGAGAAAGACCCCCAGATCCGACTTTCCGGCTGCGGTGGGGCCTACGACGGTGATGACGCGGGGGGCGGAAGCGGGAGGGGTCACTCGGACAGTCTCCCAAATATCCGTGCCCTCCCGACCACGCCGGGTGCCCGTGGAGGCCCGGCCGTGCGCGGAGAGCGACGTCAAGGAAGCGCGGGGACGCGCAATGAGGCGAGTAAAAACGGCAAGAACGGACAAGTGACGGAGAATGGGGTCGGGAGAACGCTCCCGCGACCAGTTCTCAACAGTCCTCACTGCACGGAAGGTGACCCAATGGGGTTCCTGGACAACCTGAAGGCCAAGCTGGGACCGGCCAAGGACAAGGTCGGCGACCTCGCGCAGCAGCACGGGGGCAAGATCGAGCAGGGCCTCGACAAGGCCGCGCGCACGGTCGACCAGAAGACCAAGGGCAAATACAGCGACAAGATCGACTCGGGGACGCGCAAGGCCAAGGAGGCCGTGGACAAGCTGGGGAACAAGGACGGGGGCACCCCCGGTACGCCTGGCACCCCCGGTACGCCCGGCACTCCCGGTCCGCCCGGCACCCCCGGCACTCCCGGTACGCCCGGCACCCCCGGCACTCCCGGTACGCCCGGCAACACCCCTCCTCCGCCGCCGCCCGCTCCCTGACACGGTGACCGGGGACCGGCGGCGGGTACGGGGCCGAGTGCTCCGTACCCGCCGCCGGTCTGTTCAGGACCAGGCGGCGACGGTGTAACCCACGCCGTACGGGGCGTCCTCGTAGAGCAGCCGGCCGACGAGCCCGGCGTCCCGCGCGGCGCCGCCGAGCAGCTGCCAGGGGGCACGTCCGGCCGCCTTGAGTTCACGGGCGAGCGCCGCGTCGAGCGCCGCGAGGGCGTCGAGGTCCGCGGAGCCGAGCGCTTCGGTGGCGCGGGCGTCGAAGGCGGCGGCCCGCTCGTCGAGGTAGCCGGGGGCCTTGAGGGTGCGGCAGGCGCTGCCGTCGCCCATCACCAGGATCGCGACCCGCTCGGCACGCCGGGCGAGGGAGTGTCCCGCCGCCGCGCACTCCGGGGCGGCCTCACTCTCCGCCACGGCGAACCCTTCGACCGGAGCGCCCGTCCAGCGGGCCCGGCCCAGCAGCCAGGCACCCACGGTGAGGGACTGCGGCAGCGGCCGGTCCGGGGCGGCGGCGTCCCGCGGGGCGTCACCGAGCGTCACGCCGAGGTCCACGCCGACGCCCCGGAAGGACCCGTGGGCCCCTGCCGGGTGGGGCCCGGCGGACGGGTCGTCGCCCGGCCCCACGACGACGAGCAGGTCCGGGCGCGAGGCGGCCAGCACCCCCACGGCGTCGAGGCACGCGTCACGCGCGGCATCGAGCTCGGGGGCGGCCCCGGCGGCGACCTCGGGCACCAGGAGCGGCGGACAGGGGCACACGGCGGCTGCGACAAGCATGCCGGTCAGCGTACTTGTCGGGGGCCGGAGGTCGGGGGCCGGTCGGCCGCGCGGGGTCCGTGGGCCGGGGCCGACGGCTACTGCCCCCGAGCCCCCGGCCGGCTGCCGCCGCCGGTCCCGGCCGGCCGGGACCGCTGAGCGGCCCCCGAGTCGTCAGCCGATGCCGCAGGCCGGGGCCGCGGTGGCCGGGAGCGGGTCCGGGGCGCCGATGCCGGGGAGGCCGAGCATCACTCCGGCGGGCTTGGCGGCCGCCTCGGTGGTGCGCTTCTCCCAGGCGTCGCCCGCGCGGGTGGACCGTACGGCGAGCGGTGTGCCCTCGGCGAGCAGGTGGTGCGGGGCGGCGTAGGTGATCTCGACGGTCACGACATCGCCGGGGCGCACGGCCTTCTCGGGCTGCGTGAAGTGGACCAGCCGGTTGTCGGGGGCGCGGCCGGAGAGGCGCCGGGTGGCTCCGTCCTTGCGGCCCTCGCCCTCCGCGACCATGACGTCCAGGGTGCGGCCGACCTGCTTCTTGTTCTCGTCCCAGGAGATCTGTTCCTGGAGGGCGGACAGGCGCATGTACCGCTCCTGGACGACCTCCTTGGGGATCTGGCCGTCCATGTCGGCGGCGGGGGTCCCGGGGCGCTTGGAGTACTGGAAGGTGAACGCGTTGGCGAACCGCGCCTCGCGGACGGCGTGCATCGTCTGCTCGAAGTCCTCCTCCGTCTCGCCGGGGAAGCCCACGATGATGTCGGTGGAGATGGCGGCGTCCGGCATCGCGGCGCGCACCTTCTCGATGATCCCCAGGAAGCGCTCCTGGCGGTAGGAGCGGCGCATCGCCTTCAGGATGCTGTCCGATCCGGACTGCATCGGCATGTGCAGCTGCGGCATCACGTTGGGCGTCTCGGCCATGGCGGTGATGACGTCGTCGGTGAAGTCGCGGGGGTGCGGCGAGGTGAAGCGGACGCGCTCCAGGCCCTCGATGGCACCGCAGGCGCGCAGCAGCTTGGAGAAGGCCTCGCGGTCGCCGATGTCGGAGCCGTACGCGTTCACGTTCTGGCCGAGCAGGGTGATCTCGGAGACGCCCTCGGCGACCAGGGCCTCGATCTCGGCCAGGATGTCGCCGGTGCGGCGGTCCTTCTCCTTGCCGCGCAGCGCCGGGACGATGCAGAAGGTGCAGGTGTTGTTGCAGCCGACCGAGATGGAGACCCACGCGGCGTAGGCGGACTCGCGGCGGGTGGGGAGCGTGGAGGGGAAGGCCTCCAGGGACTCGGCGATCTCGATCTGCGCCTCCTCCTGGATGCGGGCGCGCTCCAGGAGGACCGGCAGCTTGCCGATGTTGTGGGTGCCGAAGACGACGTCGACCCAGGGGGCCCGCTTGACGATGGTGTCGCGGTCCTTCTGCGCGAGACAGCCGCCGACGGCGATCTGCATCCCGGGGCGCTTGGTCTTCATGGGCGCGAGGCGGCCGAGGTTTCCGTACAGCTTGTTGTCGGCGTTCTCCCGCACCGCGCAGGTGTTGAAGACGACGACGTCGGCGTCGCCGTCGGAGCCTTCGGGGGCCCGGACGTAGCCGGCGCCCTCCAGGAGACCCGACAGCCGTTCGGAGTCGTGGACGTTCATCTGGCACCCGTAGGTGCGCACCTCGTAGCTCTTCTGGACGTCCACTGCTTCGCTCCGGTTGCCGCTGCTCATGGGACAAGGGTAGGCGGTTGCCGGGCGGCCCCCTCCCGTCCCCTTCCCCGGCCCCGCCCGTCCGCCGCCCGGCCCGGCCCACTGTGGGCCGGGCCTCACGGGGAAGCCTGGTCAGGGGGGCGGTCGAGCTGGCAGGATCGCGCGCATGCTCCACGCTCTGTCCCGATTCGGCCGCCGGCGCACCCTGCAGACGGGCGCCGTCCTCGCGGTCGTGCTCGGGCTGCTCGCGTGGTGGTTGCAGCCCCAGGGGGACGAGGGGGACCCGAGCGGGTCGCTCACCTTCTCCACCGGAGTGCCCAGCGGTGTCTACCAGCGGTACGGGGAACGGCTGGAGGGCGTACTCGCCAAGGACATGCCGGAGGTGTCCATACGGCTGCGGACGAGCGAGGGGTCGCAGCAGAACCTCGCCCGGGTGGCGACGGGCGAGGCGGACTTCACCATCGCCACCGCCGATGCCGTGGCCACCTATCTGCGCGACGGCAGGCCGGGGGCGCAGCGACTGCGCGGCTGTGTCCGCCTGTACGACGACTACGTCCAGCTGGTCGTCCCCCGCGGCTCCGACGTCCGGACGGTCTCCGACCTGCGGGGCAAGCGGGTGGGCGTCGGCCAGGAGGGTTCCGGGGTACGGCTGGTCGCGGACCGGCTGCTGGCGGCGGCGGGGCTCGATCCGACCGCCGACGTCACACCGGTGCCGGTGGGCATCGACACCATGCCCGTACGGCTGGCCCAGGGCCGACTCGACGCGTTCTTCTGGTCGGGCGGGCTGCCGACCGCGGCCGTGCAGGAGCTGTCGCAGCGCTTCGACATCCGGCTGGTGCCGTTGGAGGCCGAGCTGGTCGCGAAGCTCCAGGCGGCGACCGGTCCCACCCGCTTCTACCGGTCCGCCATGATGCCCGCCGACGTGTACCCGCAGGCCCAGCAGGGTCAGGCGGTGCCCACGGTCGCCGTCGCCAACCTGCTCGTCACGACCGACCGTACGGACGCGGCCATGACCGAGGCCTTCACCCGGACCGTGATCAACAGCCGGGACCGGATCGGCCGCGAGGTCCACGCGGCGCAGTTGGTGGATCTGCGGACGGCGATCTACACGGATCCACTGGACGTGCACGACGGGGCCAAGGCCTACTACCGCTCGGTGAAGCCGTGAGGCCCCGCCGCTCCTGAAGCCGACGGCCCCTCCCTCTCGGCTTCCCTTCAGCTCCCCGGCAGGTCGCGGGGGACCGAGACGGTCACCCGCAGGCCGTGCGGTTCGTGATGCTCGTACGCGATCGAGCCGCCGCCCGCCGCGAGCAGCACCCGGGAGATGGAGAGCCCCAGGCCCGATCCACTGATGTTCTGGTGGCGGGCGCTGCGCCAGAAGCGGTCCCCGACGCGCTCCAGCTCCGCTTCGGTGAGGCCGGGGCCCCGGTCGGCGACCACGACGGTCGCCGCGCGGGCTCCGGCGGCGACGGTGACGGTGACGTCCTCTCCGGCGGGGGTGAACTTCAGGGCGTTGTCGACCACCGCGTCCAGGGCGCTGGAGAGCGCGATGGGGTCGGCCCAGGCGGTGGCCGCCGGGACCCCGTCCAGGGTGAGGTTCACGCCCTCCCGCTCCGCCATCGGGCGCCAGGAGGCGACCCGCTCGGCGGCGAGCGGGACGATGTCGATCAGCTGGAGGTCCGCCTCGGCGTGCTCGGCCAGCGCGAGGTCCAGGAGGTCGTCGAGAACCCGGGCCAGCCGCTTCCCCTCGGTGCGCACGGCCGCGATCTCCTCACTGTCCTCGGGCAGCTCCAGGGCGAGCAGCTCGATGCGCAGCAGCAGGGCGGCGAGCGGGTTGCGCAGCTGGTGCGAGGCGTCGGCGACGAAGGCGCGCTGCTGCTCCAGCACGTCCTCGACGTTGTCCGCCATCTCGTTGAAGGAACGAGCCAGGCGTCTGAGCTCCGGCGGCCCGGCGGAGGCGGCGACCCGGGAGCGCATACGGCCGCCGGCGATGTCGTGGGTGGCCGCGTCCAGGGTCCGTACGGGCAGCAGGACCCAGCCGGTGAGCCGTACCGCCGCGCCGACCGCCACCAACAGCGCCAGCGCCTCGCCGAGGCCGATGAACAGCCACGTCCGCAGGATCCGGGACCGCATCTCGCCGGTGGGCGAGTCGAGGACGACCACGGCGACCACATCGCCGTCGCGCACGACGGGCGAGGCGACGACGACGCGGCCGTCGCGCCACGGCCAGACCTGCGGGGGGTCGTGCGAGCGGCGGCCCAGCAGCGCCTCGTTGAAGGCCGTGCGCCCCTCCCCCTCGACGGGCAGGGTCCAGTAGCCGGGGGCCTTGGCCAGGGCCCGGTCGTCCCGGAAGAAGACGCCGGCGCGGATGTCGTACACCGAGGCGTAGAGCTCCAGGTCGGTCTGGAGGGTGCGGCGCCGCTCCTCGCTGTCCGGGGAGGTGTCGGTGATGGACTGCGCCAGGGCGGCGAACCGTGCGGTGTCGTCGATCCGGTCGATCACCAGCCGCTGCTGCTCGGCGGCGGCCACGCTGATCGCGAGCGGGAAGCCGAGGGTGAGCAGGACGGCGGCCATCAGGACGATGAGCAGCGGGAGCAGACGGGAGCGCACCGGGAGACGTACCCGCCGGTTACGCGGACGGCGCGACGAGCCGGTAGCCGACGCCCCGCACGGTCTCGATCAGGGCGGGCAGCCGCAGCTTGGAGCGCAGGGAGGCGACGTGGACCTCCAGGGTGCGTCCGGTCCCCTCCCAGCTGGTGCGCCAGACCTCGCTGATGATCTGCTCGCGGCGGAAGACGACGCCGGGGCGCTGGGCGAGGAGGGCCAGCAGGTCGAACTCCTTGCGGGTGAGCTGGACTTCCGCGCCGTCGACGCTGACCCGCCGGGTCGGCAGCTCGATGGCGACCGGACCGAGGCGCAGGGCGGCGACGGGGGTCGGCGCGGTGTCCTCGCCGCTGGTGGTGCGCCGGGCGACCGCGTGGATACGGGCGAGCAGCTCGCCGGTGTCGTACGGCTTGGTGACGTAGTCGTCGGCGCCGAGGTTGAGCCCGTGGATGCGTGAGCGCACGTCGGCGCGGGCGGTGACCATGATCACGGGGGTCGCGGTGCGTTTGCGGATCTTCCCGCACACCTCGTAGCCGTCCTGGTCGGGCAGGCCGAGGTCGAGGAGGATCACCCCGAAGGGCTCCTTCTCGGCGGGCAGCAGGGCGCGCAGGGCCTCCTCGCCGTTACGGGCGTGCACGACCTGGAATCCGTGCCGGGCGAGCACGGCGGACAGGGCCGCCGCGACATGGTCGTCGTCCTCGACGAGCAGCAGTCTCATGGCCCTCCTCTCCGTGTCTCCCGGGGCCGTACGGCTCCTCGGGTCTCCGTGCTTCCCCGGGGCCGTACGGCTCCTGGGGCTCGTTCGCTTCGTCGTCACCTCGGCAGCACCGTCGCACGGCGTCACCGCGTAGGGCCCGACATTAACCCGCGCTCCATCCGCGAGATCCCCCGAGAGCCCCCGAGAGCCCCCGAGAGCCCCCGAGAGCCCCCGAGAGCCCCGATGAGACTTCCCGTTCTGCGGTGTTTCACGTCTTCCTCGTCCTAGGCATCCACGCCGATGAACGGCACACCAGTCAAGAGCCTCCCGGTTACAGCAGGGTTCCGTTATGCACCCGGTACGCCCCCGGGGCGGTGCGTGGCGTCCTGTTCACACGGAGTGTCCGGTTGCCGCCGGATCGTTATGCTCAATTTCCGCTCAGATGTAATGACGCTGGTAGCACTGCGTCATTACTGTCCTTGTTCAACCGAGGAGGACGGAGCAAGAAGCCGATGAGCGGAGTTTCAGTGACCAAGGACGCCGAGGATGCCGCGCCCGCGGCGAACGACCTGGTCGTACTGAGCAACGTCAACAAGCACTTCGGCGCGCTGCATGTGCTCCAGGACATCGACCTGACCATCGCCCGTGGCGAGGTCGTGGTCGTCATCGGGCCTTCCGGGTCCGGCAAGTCCACGCTGTGCCGCACGATCAACCGCTTGGAGACGGTCGATTCGGGAGCGATCTCGATCGACGGCAAGCCCCTGCCCCAGGAGGGCAAGGAGCTGGCCAGGCTGCGTGCCGACGTGGGCATGGTCTTCCAGTCGTTCAATCTCTTCGCACACAAGACGGTGCTGGAGAACGTCATGCTGGGCCAGGTCAAGGTCCGCAAGGCCGACAAGAAGGCGGCGGAGGAGAAGGCCCGGACCCTGCTCGACCGGGTGGGCGTCGGCGTACAGGCCGACAAGTACCCGGCGCAGCTCTCCGGTGGCCAGCAGCAACGCGTCGCGATCGCACGGGCGTTGGCGATGGACCCGAAGGTCATGCTCTTCGACGAGCCCACGTCGGCGCTCGACCCGGAGATGATCAACGAGGTCCTGGAGGTCATGCAGCAGCTGGCCCGGGACGGGATGACGATGATCGTCGTCACCCACGAGATGGGCTTCGCCCGTTCCGCCGCCAACCGCGTCGTGTTCATGGCCGACGGGAAGATCGTCGAAGAGGCGACCCCCGACCAGTTCTTCAGCAACCCGCGCAGCGACCGGGCCAAGGACTTCCTGTCGAAGATCCTTCACCACTGACGACAACGACCCACGACCTAAGGATTGTTCACATGAAGCTCCGTCAGTCCGCCGCCGTCGCGGCCATCGCCGTCCTCGCCCTGACCGCGACCGCCTGCGGCGGCAAGGAGGGCTCCGCCGGTGACAAGCCGGGCGGCACGAAGCCCGGTTCCTCCGAGGCCCCCGCACTGCCCACGTACACCGCGGCCAAGGACGTCGCCCTGGACTCCCCGGTCTTCAAGAAGGCCAAGGAGCGCGGCAAGCTCGTCATCGGCGCCAAGGCCGACCAGCCGTACCTCGGCTTCGAGGACCAGTCGACGAAGGAGCGCTCGGGCTTCGACATCGAGATCGCCAAGATGGTCGCGGCCGACCTCGGCTTCTCCGACAAGCAGATCGAGTGGAAGACCGTCGACTCCGGCGTCCGTGAGACGGCCATCTCCAAGGGCCAGGTCGACTACTACGTCGGCACGTACACGATCAACGACGAGCGCAAGAAGCAGGTCGGCTTCGCCGGGCCGTACTACAAGGCCGGCGCGGACCTCCTGGTGCGCGAGGACGAGAAGTCGATCACCGGCAAGGACGCGGTGAAGGGCAAGAAGGTCTGCTCGATCGTCGGCTCCACGCCGCTCCAGGAGATCAAGAAGCCGGAGTACGGCGCGAGCGTCGTCGAGCTGGCCAAGTACTCCGACTGCGTGCAGCAGCTGCTGACCAAGCAGGTCGACGCCGTCACCACGGACGACTCGATCCTCAAGGGCTACGCGGCCGCCAACTCCGGCAAGCTCAAGGTCGTCGGCGACCCGTTCACCGACGAGCCCTACGGCGTCGGCCTGAACAAGGACGACAAGGTGCTCCGCGAGGCCATCAGCAAGTCGCTGGAGGAGCGCGTCAAGGACGGCACGTACAAGAAGATCTACGAGGCCACGCTGGGTCTGTCCGGTTCGGACTACGTCGAGCCGCCGGCCATCGAGCGCTACTGACGCCGTCGGCTCTCGGACCGCGGGCTCCGGCCCGCCGTCCGACGGCCGGCACCCCGTCATCCGTCACGACGCCCCGCGAGTGACCCAGGCGTCCCGTACGCCACCGCCGTCCCGGTGTTCCCGGGGGCCGCGGGCGTACGGGGCGCCCCTTCCCCTGCCCTGATGCCGCTGACCGCCGACGCGGAGACCTCATGAACGTACTGCTCGACAATTTCCCAGAGTTCCGCGACGGCTTCATAGGAACCGTGTCGATCACCGCCGTCAGCTCGGTTATCGCCCTGGTCCTCGGTGTGCTCATCGCCGGATTCCGGGTCTCGCCGGTGCCGCCGCTGCGGTACTTCGGCACCGCCTGGGTGACGCTGATGCGCAACACCCCGCTGACGCTGCTCTTCCTGATCTTCTTCTTCGTCGTGCCCGAGATCCTCTTCCCGGGGATGAGCCCGTTCGTGCTCGGCTCGCTCGCGCTCGGCTTCTACACCTCCTCGTTCGTGTGCGAGGCGGTCCGCTCCGGCATCAACACCGTGCCGCTGGGACAGGCCGAGGCCGCGCGCTCCATCGGCATGACGTTCGCCCAGACGCTGCAGATCGTGGTGCTCCCGCAGGCGACGCGGACCGTGATCCCGCCGCTGAGCAGCATCTTCATCGCGCTGACGAAGAACAGCGCGATCGCCGGCGCCTTCAGCGTCGCCGAGCTGTTCGGCTGGCAGAAGCTGATGAGTGACCGGGGCTACGACATCGTGCCCGTCTTCATCTGGGTGGCCATCGGCTACCTGATCGTCACGTTTACCATCAGCGGCCTCTTCCGGCTGCTGGAGCGTCGCATGGAGGTCGCCCGATGAGCGCCAGCGTTCTCTACGACGCCCCGGGTCCCAAGGCCGTCGTCCGCAACCGGATCTACGCGGTCGTCGGCAGCCTCGCCATCGCGGCGCTGATCGCGATCAGCATCATGCGGCTCGCCGACAAGGGGCACCTCGCCCCCGCGATGTGGGACATCTTCAACTACACGGGCATCCGGCAGAACATCGCCGACGCCCTGCTCGCCACGCTCAAGGCGTTCGGTCTCGCCGCGGTCGGCTCGCTGGTCCTCGGCGTGGTCCTGGTGGTGGGCCGGCTCTCCGACCACAAGCCGGTCCGCTGGGCGGCGACCACCTTCATCGAGCTGTTCCGCTCGCTCCCGCTGCTGATCACCATCTACGCCATCTGGGTCGGCTTCCTCACCGACTACTCGATGTGGGCGCTGGCCGCGGGCCTTTCCGTCTACAACGGCTGCGTCCAGGCCGAGGTGCTGCGGGCCGGCATCAACTCGGTGCCCAAGGGGCAGAGCGAGGCCGCGTACGCGCTCGGCATGAGCAAGACGCAGGTCATGGTCAGCGTCCTGATGCCGCAGGCCGTCCGGTCGATGCTGCCGACGATCATCGGTCAGCTCGTGGTGACCCTCAAGGACACCTCGCTCGGCTTCATCATCCTGTACCCGGAACTGCTCCAGACCGCGCGGCTGATCGCCTCCAACACGCAGGTGAACGGCCAGTACCCGTACGTCTCGACGATCGTCGTCATCGGCACGCTCTACATCGCGATGTGCCTGCTGCTCTCGGCGCTGGCGACGTGGATCGAGAAGCGCGGCCGCCGCGCCAAGACCGGCATCAAGGTGGCGCCCGGCGCCCCGGCCGCCGGCATCCCCGTGGTGGAGGCCGTGCCCGGTCCGGACGCGGGGGGCGCAGGGGGCGCAGGCCCGACGGCCGGCGGTGCCGGTGCGACCGGTGTGACGAAGGACTGATCGTCCCGGGCCCTTCCCGGCCCTGACGAGCAGGAGCATTCGAGGCAGCGGCGCACGCGTCGCTGCCTCGGTCACTTGACGCAAGCACCACCAGTGGGTTGCATACGTTCTGTGATCACGCACCCGGCTTCCTATGCCACGTTCCGCATGACCGTACGGGCCGGAGGGTACGAGCCGTGGACCCGGTGATCGTCGTCGGCGCCGGGCCCGTCGGGCTGACGCTGTCGCTGGCCCTCGCCGCCCAGGGCGTCCCCTCGGTCGTTCTCGACGAGGGCCCCGGCACGGAGGAGCCCCGTCCCGCCCGCACGGTCGTGCTGCGCGAGGACACCGCCGATCTGATGGGCCGCCTCGGCTGCCGGGAGCTGGACCGGGTCGGGCTGCGCTGGTCCGGGTGGCGTTCGATGCGCCGGAAGCAGCTGGTCCGGAACGTGCCGCTGAGCGGGGGCGGCGGCGACGAGGACGAAGCCCCGCTCACCGGGCTCCTTCCCGCGCCGCTCCATGTTCCGCAGCATGCGCTGAGCGCCGCGCTGCGTGCGGCGGCGGACAAGGCGCCGCTGGTCCAGCGGGTGCCGCTGAGCCGCATCGACACGCTGGAGCAGGACCCCGACGGCATCACGGTGCACACGAGGGAGCCGGGCTCGACCTGGTGGCGCGGGAGTTACCTGGTCGGTTGCGACGGCGCCCGGTCAACCGTGCGCAAGCTGCTGGACATCCGGTTTCCCGGTCGTACGGCGGTGGAGCGGCATGCCGTCGCCGCGCTCCGCGCCGAGCTGCCCTGGCCCGACGAGGCCGTCCTGCACCGGCAGCCTCCCTGGCGGACCGGGGGCGCCGAGGTCTCCGCCCGGCCACTGCCGGACGGCGTCTGGCGGCTGGACTGGCTGCTGCCGCCGCGTGGCGAACTGGTCACTCCCGAAGCCCTGATCACCCGTATCCGGGACACCCTGGCCGGCTGGTGCGGCGAGACCCCGGCGTACGAACTGCTGGACACCGGCGTCCACACGCTCCACCACCGGCTCGCCCGGCGCTGGCGCAAGCAGCGTGCCTTCCTCGCGGGGGACGCGGCGCACCTGCTGGGCGCCGTGGGCACGCAGGGTCTGGACGAGGGGATCCGGGACGCCGAGAACCTGGCCTGGAAGCTGGCCCACGCCTGGCACCACGGCCCGGCCGAGCACCTCCTCGACAGCTATCAGGCGGAGCGCCGGGCGGCGGTGGCCGCACGGCTGCGCGCCGCCGACCAGTCGCTGCCGATACTGCGCGGCGGAGGCGGCCTGCGGACCCTCGTCCCGGGCGCCGCACGTGGTCACGACACCCTGCTCTCCGACGGCCATCTGGGCTGCGGAGCCCTGGGTGCGCCCCCTTCGTACTCGCACTCCCCCCTTGCACCACCGCACACGGAGGCGCACGCCGTCGTCGGTACGCCCCCCGGTGCGCCGGTCGCCGATGTGACGGTGACGGCGCCGGACGGGACGGCGGCGCGTCTGCGGGAGCGGCTCGGGCGGGGCCACCCGCTGGTGATCCTGGTCGCGCCGGGGACCGGGGTCTGGGACCGGCGGCACTGGCAGACCGCGGGCGTCATGCCCCGCCTCACGGACGCCGTGGCGGCGCTCCCCGGGTCGACGGAGCTGCTGGTCACCGAGAGCTATCCGGGGGCATCGGCGCACACGGTCCTGCTGGTCAGGCCGGACGGGCACCTGGTGGCCGCCTTCGGCGGCGTACGGCCCGCGGAGCTGCTCGCCGCGGCACAGGCCGCTCTGGGCGGTGCGCCCCGCCAAGCGCGGGAGCCCGTGGAACAGGGTGACGGCGGGGACGAACGGGGTGCGGGGCGCGAACAGCGGCCCCGGGCACGGGTCCACGCCGACGGCACCGCCGGGCTCAACTGATCGATTGACCGTCACGGGCGCGCGTGGTGTACTCCAGATCATGACCGACACCGATGTGCGCCTGTGGCGGAGGGTCCATATGGACCTCGTCCGTTACGCGGGCTGCGTGTGTCGCCCGTCCTGCTGACTCGCCTCCCTCTGCCGGTGCGTGCCGCTCTCCGCACGGCCGGAACCCCGCGCGAACTCCCAGGACGGTCCTCGTGTCTTCCCCTCGCTCCGCCGTGCCCACGGCTGCCGCTGTTCCTTCCCCTTCCGCCCCCGTGACCGGGGGCTCCGCAACCTCTTCCGCCGCACCGACAGTCGCGGAGCTGATGGACTTCGTCCGCGGCGCCGCTCGGGACGAGGCGCTCATCGCCTCGCTCCCCCTCGATCCGGAGGGCCGCACCTGGATCCGGCTCGACGGACCGGGAGGCAGCGAAGCGTGGCTGATCGGCTGGCCGCCGCGCACCGGCACGGGCTGGCACGATCACGCAGACTCGTTCGGCGCGTTCACCACCGTGGCCGGCGCTCTCAGGGAGCACTCACTGGCCGTGCGGCTGCCCACCGACGGCTGGAAGACGCTGGAGCTGACGGACGAGGTGGACCGGTCGAGGAATCTGGCGACCGGTCAGGGCAGGGCCTTCGGGCAGAACCACGTCCATGAGGTCCTCAACGAGTCCGAGGTCGCCCACGCGGTCTCCGTCCACGCCTACTACCCGCCCCTGCCGCGGATCCGCCGGTTCAGCCGCACCGGTGCGGTGCTCCGCCTGGAGCAGACCGAGAGCCCGGAGGACTGGCAGTGAGCGAGGACCGGAACACCGACCGGGGCGAGGCCGCGCCGGACGCCCCGACGCCCGTGGGCATCGACGAACTGCTGGAGCGGGTCAGGGCCGGCTACGACCGGATCGGCCCGCCCGAGGCTGCCGCAGCAGCGGAGGCCGGGGCCCTCCTGGTGGACATCCGGTACGCGGCGCTCCGTGACCGGGACGGACTGATCCCGGGCGCGCTGGTCGTCGAACGCAACGAACTGGAGTGGCGGCTCGACCCCCGGGGCAGCCACCGTGCCGCCGAAGCGGTCGGCCACGACCTCCGGATCGTCGTCATCTGCAACGAGGGGTACGCCTCCAGCCTCGCGGTCGCCTCGCTGCGGCAGCTGGGCCTGCACCGGGCCACCGACCTGATCGGCGGCTTCCAGGCATGGCGCGGCGCGGGCCTTCCGGTCACCTCCGCCGCCACCTCCACCTGACACCCGGGAGCTGATGCCCGGGAGCTGGCGCCCGGGCGTCAGTTGCCGGGCACGACACCGGGATCTGCCACCTGACGCCTGCCACCTGAGCTCAGGTGGCAGGCGTCAGGCATCCGGTGACAGGCGTCAGGCATCAGCTCCGTTCGGATGTCACACACCCGAACGCCACGTTCCACTAGAGCAATCGCCGTGCGTGACCGACATTCGCCTCACACAGAGGACCGAAATGTACGGAGATGACGCATTCATGGCGACCGCTCTCCTCACCCCCGACCAGCTCGACGGCCAGGCTTCCCGGCTGCACGACACCCAGGCGTGGCAGCAGATCGTCACGGGGTGGGAGCGCACAGTCCCCGAGCCCTCCGAGCCCGTGCTCACTCCGGCGGGGCCGACGTCCGCACGGCTCGTGGAACCCACAAAACCCGAGGAACCCGCGGAATGCGCGCCCACAGCGCCCTTCGATTGGCGGACGCTGCTGTCCGTGCCCGTGGACCGGCTCGTCGACGACACCCTGCGGACGCTGCCCGCCGCGCCCCCGCACGAGCGCCCGCTGCCCGGGAGGCTGGGCGCGATGCTGCCCGACCGCGTCCACCTCTGGCGGCGGGTCGGGCAGAGCAACCTCCGCCCGTCGACCCATCTCGGCTACGCACGGCAGATCCTGGCCGAGTGGGGCTGGCAGAACACTCCGTACCGGCTGCGCAACACCCGTGGCGCACGCTGCGTCTGCGGCGCCCTCATCTCCGCGCACCGCCTCGGCTACGGCTCCCTCGACACCGTGGACCGGGCGGGTGCCTGGCTGATCACGGAGCTGCGCGCGCAGGGGTGGCCCGGACTGATCGGCCCCTGGAACCGCCATCCCGGCCGCACTGCAGTGGACGCCCTGGCCCTCGTCGACGCCACCATCCGCCGCGCGTCCCTGGCGGGACAGTGACCACGGGCCCCTGACCATCGGACGCGTGCCGTCGGGAGGTAACCGCCGGCTGTCGGACGCGGCCGCCGGACGCTGGCCGCCGGCGGCTGGCGGCTGGCGGCTGGCGGCAGGCGGCAGGCGGCAGGATGTCGGCCGCCGCTACCCCCTGCCCGGCCCCTGCCCCCTGGCCGCGCATATCTCCGGACCCCGTATTCAGAAAGGCTCGTCCAGGCCTTCCGTGTCCTCGCCCTCCTCCTCCAGCGCCTGACGCACCACCCGCAGGGCCATGCCTTCCCCGTATCCCTTGCGTGCGAGCATCCCCGCCAGGCGACGCAGCCGCTTGTCCCGGTCCAGGCCCCGTGTGGAGCGGAGTTTGCGAGCCACGAGCTCCCGCGCCGTCTCCTCCTCCTGATCCGGGTCGAGCCGACCGACCGCCTCGTCGATCACGGTGGAGTCCACGCCCTTCGTCCGCAGCTCACGGACGAGGGCACGGCGCGCGAGCCCCCGGCCGTGGTGCCGGGACTCCACCCATGCCCCGGCGAACGCCGCATCGTCGATCAGCCCGACGTCTTCGAAGCGCGCGAGCACTTCCTCGGCCGCCTCATCCGGGATCTCCCGCTTGCGCAGGGCGTCCGCGAGCTGTTTGCGCGTTCGCGGCGTCCCGGTGAGCAGCCGCAGGCAGATGTTGCGCGCCTGCTCGACCGGGTCACGCGGCTCCCCCTTCTCGGCCCTCGACGAGGAAGGGGAGCCGCTGCTTCTGGTGCCGGAGCGGGCACGGCGGCCCGCCCCCTCGCCGAATCCGCTCCCGGCGCCGGCTCCACCGCGTGAGCGGCGCCCGGGCCGCGCCCCGCCGCCCGCCTCCGGCTCGGCGGGCCCGTGGTCGGATTCAGGGTCGCCGCCGGGCTCGGCAGGGCCGCCCGGCCACTCCGTACGACGTGTCACGGCCTAGCTCTTGGCCGCCGCAGTCTTGGCCGGCTTGGCCTTGGCGGCCGCGGTGGTCGCCGGCTTCGCCGCCCCGTCGGCCGCCGGCGCTGCGGCCGCTGCCCCAGCGGCGTCCGCGGCAGGCTCGCCCGTAGCGGCGTCCGGACGGACACCGATCCCCAGCTTCTCCAGGATCTTCTTCTCGATCTCGTTGGCGAGGTCGGGGTTGTCCTTGAGGAAGTTGCGGGCGTTCTCCTTGCCCTGGCCGAGCTGGTCGCCCTCGTACGTGTACCAGGCGCCGGCCTTGCGGACGAAGCCGTGGTCCACGCCCATGTCGATCAGACCGCCCTCGCGGCTGATGCCCTGGCCGTAGAGGATGTCGAACTCCGCCTGCTTGAACGGCGGGGCGACCTTGTTCTTGACGACCTTGACGCGGGTGCGGTTGCCGACGGCGTCGGTGCCGTCCTTGAGCGTCTCGATCCGGCGGATGTCGAGGCGCACCGAGGCGTAGAACTTCAGTGCCCGGCCACCGGTGGTGGTCTCCGGGGAGCCGAACATCACGCCGATCTTCTCGCGGAGCTGGTTGATGAAGATCGCGGTGGTCTTGGACTGGTTGAGCGCACTGGTGATCTTGCGGAGGGCCTGGCTCATCAGACGCGCCTGGAGACCCACGTGCGAGTCGCCCATCTCGCCCTCGATCTCCGCACGGGGCACCAGGGCCGCCACGGAGTCGATGACGATCAGGTCCAGGGCGCCGGAGCGCACCAGCATGTCGACGATCTCCAGCGCCTGCTCACCGTTGTCCGGCTGGGACAGGATGAGGTTGTCGATGTCGACGCCGAGCTTCTTCGCGTACTCCGGGTCCAGTGCGTGCTCGGCGTCGATGAACGCCACCGAGCCGCCGAGCTTCTGCGCGTTCGCCACCGCGTGCAGCGTCAGCGTGGTCTTACCGGAGGACTCCGGTCCGTACACCTCCACCACACGGCCGCGCGGCAGACCGCCGACGCCGAGGGCGACGTCGAGAGCGGTCGATCCCGTGGGGATGACCTCGATGGGCTCGTTCGGCCGCTCACCCAGGCGCATCACCGCACCCTTGCCGAATTGCCGTTCAATCTGTGCGAGTGCGGCGTCCAGCGCCTTCTCGCGGTCGTTGCCTGCTGCCATGGGTTCCACCCGATTTGCTTGAGTCGATCGCTTCACGTCTCAGACGCTAACCCCTGCCACTGACAATGGGCCTCGACGTCCTCCCGGCCTGTGGACAACTCCACGGCCGAGCCCGGGAAAACCCGGCCGGAATCTCATCAGAATGGATGTTCGATTTTCATGTCAAGCGCACCACGCGGCCCCGCGGTCGCCCCTTGTCCTGTCGCACTGAAGATTAAGCGTTCTCACTGAACTTTGGTGACCGGCAGGTTCGTCTCATTCAAGTTTGAGCGGCGAACGCTTCTGGGTGCGGGGGTTGGCGGCTCCGCCTGCTGCCGAAGGGTGACGGGAGCCCGCTCCTGTTGCAGGACCGGCCACCACATCCCACCGCAACGGAACCGGACCCCGGCCTGGGCCTGGCGTGTGCAGCAGCGGGCGTGCCAAGATCCCTCGGTGATCGAGACCGCTGCCCAATTCGTCCAGCTGACCGCCCCGGAACAGGTATCTGATTCTCTCGTTGAGGAGCTGGCGTCCTGCTGGGTCGAGGTGACCAATGCCGGGGGCACCGCCGGTTTTCCGTTCCCTCCCGTGGACCTTGCGCAGACGGCGTCGGCCGTCGAGGCGATCGTGGAGTCCCTGGCGCCGGAGACGAGCCGACTGCTCCTCGTTCACGTCGAGGGAGAGCTGGCGGGCTGGCTGAACGTGCGCCGCGATCCGTTCGAACTCGTACGGCACTGGGGGACCGTGCACCACGTGCAGACCCGTCCCGCGGTCCGCGGTCGCGGACTCGGGATGCAGTTGATGCGCGAGGTTCGCACCCTTGCTCGCAAGGAGATGGGCTTGGAGCAGCTCCGTCTCGCCGCCCGCGCAGGGGTGGGGCTGGAGGGGTTCTACGGACGGCTCGGCTGGAAGGAGATCGGACGCTGGCCCGGGGCTCTCCGGTTCGGTCAGAACGATGACCGTGACGAGGTGCTCATGCTGCTGTCCCCGTTGTGATCCGCTGCCGCGTTGCTCCTGTGCCCGGTGCAGGTACGCGCCTCATGCGGCATGGAGGTGGTCTGCCCGGGGCGCGTGGTGGTGGCGAAAGCCGCCGGGGGCGAGCACGGCGTCCGCCAGGTGGGGATGGGTCGCGGGCAGATTGGCGTGGACGTGCGCGCCCTCGCTGTGTGCAACGGGCGCCGTGGCTTCTGCTGAGTCGGCGGGCCAGGAGCGGACGGCGAGGACCGCAGAGGCGAGCGCGACGGCGGTCAGGGCCAGCACGGCCGCTTGGAGGCCGGCGGCGGCGCCGAGCCATCCGGCGAGTGGGTAGGTGGCGAGCCAGCAGGCGTGCGAGAGGGAGAAGTGCGCCGCGAAGGCGGTCGTGCGGTGCTCGGGGGACGTGTACTGCCTGATGATCTTCCCGGCCGGGGTCAGGACCAGAGAGCCGGCGGCGCCGAACGCGGCCCAGATGGTGAGCAGGGCGGGCCAGCGCCAGTCCCCGGTGCGCGCTGCGGTGACCAGGGCGGCTCCTGCAAAGACGCCTGGCAGGGCGAGAACTCCGGTGAGCATCGCCTTCCGGTCAGGAACGTGCTTCAGGAGGCGGGGGAGGAACAGGGCCACAACCATGGAGCCGCCGCCGTAAGCGCCAAGCGCGAGGGCCACGTCGCCCGCCGCCAGCGAGAGGTGGCCGCGCACGTAGACGACGGTGTTGACCAGGACGAGCGCGCCGCCCGCCGCGACCGCGAGATCCATCCAGAGCAGGGAACGCAGCGCGGGCGCCCCGAGGAGAAGCCGGATCCCCGCCGTCACCCTGCCCTGGACTCCTTCCTGGTGCTGCATGCCGGCCGCCGCAGCGCGCTTGGGCAGAACGGCGGAGAGGACCAGGATCGCGGAGGCCGCGAACCCGGCCGCGGTCCCCAGGAACAGCCAGTTGTACGTCGTGACGGCCAGCAGTGCCGCGGCGAGGGCCGGGCTGAAGAGACTTTCGGTATCGTAGGCGAGCCGCGACAGCGAGAGTGCGTGGGTGTAGTCGCGCTCGTCGGGCAGAACGTCGGGGACGACAGCTAGGAACGCCGGCGTGAACGCGGCCGAGGCCGCCTGCAGGACGAAGACGAGCACGTAGACCTGCCAGACCTGATCCACAAACGGCAGAGCGAGCGCCACACCCCCGCGCACGCCGTCCGACCAGACCATGACGGCCCGGCGAGGCACCCGCTCGGCCAGCGCGGCGATCACCGGGGCCAGGCCCACGTAAGCCGCCATCTTGATGGCCAGCGCCGTACCGAGCACCGATCCCGCGCGCGGTCCGGCGATGTCGTAGGCGAGCAGTCCGAGGGCGACCGTGGCCAGCCCGGTGCCGGCCAGGGCGACGACGTGGGCGGTGAACAAGTGCCGGTAGGCGCGGTTGCGCAGCACTGTGAGCATGCGGGTCCCCCTCGCTGCGAGGAGCGTTCCCCGCCCCGCCAACGTACCAATCATGTGCGCAGGTGCGCACGTGTTGACGGAATGGATGGGTGCGTATGGCCATGCGCGGCCTAGGGTGTGGGAGTGTCCATCAGCAAGGAACCTTCACCTGCGTCATCTGTGCACCAGCAAGCGGTTGACGAGAGGCGGCTGTCCGAGGCCGCCGAGGTGTTCGCGCTACTCGCGGACTCCACCCGCCTGCACCTGCTGTGGCTGCTCGCCCAGGAGGAGGCCGACGTCGGCACCCTCAGCGAGCGCTGCGCCGCATCGCGGACCGGGGTGAGCCAGCACCTGGCGAAGTTGCGACTGGCCGGGTTGGTCGACACGCGCCGGGAGGGACGACACGTCGTCTACCGACTGACGGACGGGCACCTGCGCCGGCTCGTCATCGAGGCCCTCAGCCACGCCGATCACCGCGTCACCGGTGCCGCCGCCCACGACTGACTCGTGCCGCCGAGCTCCTCTCGGCGGACCAGTTCGGGCGTCGGCCGTCACTCAAACTTCAGTGAGATCGCTCAACGTTCAATGCGACAGGACACCCCTTGACCGAAGCCCTTGACCGAAGCCCTTGACCGAACGTAGCCGAATCTGCACCCCTGGGCGTATCGCCCTATATTCAATCGATATGGGATCGATTGCAGGGCTCGGCGCACCCGACGGAGGGCAGGCCCCCGGATCCGATCTGGCCGGTCGCGTGGCACTCGTCGCCGGTGGCACCCGCGGGGCCGGGAGAGGCATCGCCGTCCAGCTCGGCGCCGCCGGGGCGACCGTGTATGTGACCGGCCGTACGAGCGGGTCCGAGCGGTCCGAGATGGACCGGCCCGAAACGATCGAGGAGACCGCGGCCCTGGTCGACGCGGCGGGCGGTCGGGGCATCGCCGTCCAGGTCGATCATCTGGTTCCCGACCGGGTCAGGGCGCTGGTGGCCCGCATCGCGAGCGAACAGGGCGCCCTGCACATTCTGGTGAACGATATCTGGGGCGCCGAGATCGAGTGGGACAGGCCGGTGTGGGAGTCGTCGCTCGACACCGGGCTGCACACCCTGCGGCTGGCCGTCGGCACCCATGCCATCACCAGTCACTTCGCGCTGCCGCTGCTGATCGAGACACCGGGCGGCCTGGTCGTCGAGATGACCGACGGGACGGACGAGTACAACGCGTCCCACTACCGTGTCTCGTTCTTCTACGACCTGGCCAAGGCCGCGGTGAACCGGATGGCCTTCGCCCTCGGCCATGAACTCGCACCGCACCACGCGACGGCCGTGGCGCTCACCCCGGGCTGGCTCCGGTCCGAGGCGATGCTCCAGGCCCACGGGGTGACCGAGACCACCTGGCGGGACGCCGTCGCGCACACGCCCCACTTCGCGGTCTCCGAGTCCCCCGCGTACGTCGGCCGCGCTGTGGCCGCCCTCGCCGGCGACCCCGAGGTGGCCCGCTGGAACGGCAGGTCGCTCTCCAGCGGGCAACTCGCCCAGGTGTACGGCTTCACGGATGTGGACGGGAGCCGACCCGACGCCTGGCGGTATCTGACCGAGGTCCAGGACCCCGGCCTGCCGGCCGATGTGACGGGCTACCGCTGAGGCGGCCCGCCACGACCGACTGCTACCGCCGAGGCCACACCAGACGGCGTATCCGGGACGGCAAGGGCCTCCCGGGCGTGCGGCTGCTGCCCCCGTGCACGCGTGGGTCGTCGGTGACGTCGTACCGCTTCACATAGGCGCCGAGGAACGCCTGGAGCGTGGCGATGGCGGGAATGGCGACCAGCGCTCCGACCGCGCCCAGCAGGGCCGTGCCGGCGATGACCGATCCGAAGGCGACCGCGGGGTGGATGTCGACGGTCTTCGCGGTCAGCTTGGGCTGGAGCACGTAGTTCTCGAACTGCTGGTAGATCACGACGAACCCGAGCACGTACAGCGCGTACCAGGGGTCGACCGTGAAGGCGATCAGCATGGGCAGGGCGCCCGCGAGATACGTGCCGATGGTGGGGATGAACTGCGAGACGAGTCCGACCCAGACGGCGAGTGCCGGGGCGTAGGGCACCCCGAGGATCACCAACAGGACGTAGTGCGCTACGCCGGAGATCAACGCCATCAGACCGCGCGAGTAGATGTATCCGCCGGTCTTGTCGACCGCGATCTCCCAGGCGCGCAGCACCTCGGTCTGCCGGGCCGGCGGCAGGACTGAGCACAGGGCGCGGCGGAGCCGGGGACCGTCGGCCGCGAAGTAGAAGGAGAACAGGAAGATCGTCAACAGCCGGAACAGCCCGCCGAGAACCGTGGTGGAGACGTCGAGCACTCCGGTGGCGCTGTTCTGGACGTACTTCTGCAGCCAGTCGGAGTGCAGCAGGCTGTCCTGGACCTCGACCCGGGAGAGTTCGGTACGGAAGGTCTGGTTGACCCAGTTGATCACCGAGTCGATGTACTTGGGGAACTCGTCGACCATGTCGACGATCTGGCCCGCGAGCATCGACCCCAGCAGCACCACGAATCCGACGCCGAAGATCGTCACTGCGAGGAAGACGAGGAACGTGGCCAGCCCGCGGCGTATGCCGCGACCCGCCATCCGGCCGACCGCGGGCTCGATGGCGAGCGCGAGGAAGAACGCGATCAGCACGTTCGTCAGCAACCCGATGAGCTGGTAGAACGCCCAACTGCCGAGCTGGAAGCAGGCGTAGAGCGCCAGGGCCAGCACCATCGCACGCGGCAGCCAGCCGGGCATGCGGACCCCGCCTGCGCCGGAGGGCGGCGCGGGTGGTGCGGCCGGCGGGGCGGGCGGGGATGCGGACGGCTGGGCCGGGGCGGTCTCGTCTGTCGATGACACGGGACAAGTCTGGCCTATGCCGCCGGCCACCGGTCCCCCGCCCCGAGCCGACCATTCCGGTTCCGCCCCGGTCCCGTCCCCGCCCGGAACGGGGTTCAGCGCTCGCCCGCCGGAACGCACACGGGCTTCAGCGCCTGTCGGCCGGAACGTCCATGGCCGTACAGACCCCGCGCCAGACGTCCTTGGCGTCCCAGCCCGCGTCCAGGGCCTGGTGCACCGTGCGGCCGCCGAGTTCGGCCATCACATGGTCACGGGCGAAGGAGTCCGCGTACGCCGCACCGAAGTGGTCGGCCATCCGCTCCCAGAAAATCGTCAACCGCATGCCACCAGTATCCCGCTCCTGAGAGTGCAGCCGGTCCGCCGGGCATGTGCCGGACGCCTTTCCCCTCTACGGTCGGTCCATGGCTGGAACCGGAGCAAGCACCCTCGCGCGAGCCGAGCAGTTCATCTGGCTCACGGCCCGTGTCCTCGAACAGCGGAGGTTCGCCCATGGCTTCCTGGACGGAGATCCCGACGCCGTCGAAACGGCCCTGTCCGCCTATCAGAACGAGGACGGCGGCCACGGTCACGCGCTGGAACCCGATCTCCGGGGTCCGGTCAGCCAACCGCTGCACACCGCCCATGCGCTGAGCGTTCTTGATTCGATCGATCGCTGCACCGGACAGCGCGTCGAACGGATCTGTCGCTTTCTGACCGATGTGTCAACCAAAGAAGGCGCGCTTCCCGCTCTGCTTCCTACACAGCGCGGGTACCCGGCGGCCCCGTTCATCCCCATCGTCGACGACCCTCCGGCGGAGCTGCTCGCGACCGGCCCGGTCGTCGGGCTGCTCCACGGCAATCAGGTGTGGCACGCCTGGTTGTTCCGGGCGACGGACTTCTGCTGGAGTGCCGTCGAGGCTCTGGAACAGTCCCATCCTTACGAGATCGAGGCCGCGGTCGCCTTTCTGGACTGCGCCCCGGACCGGGCCCGCGCCGAGGTGGCGGCCGACCGGCTCGGCCGCCTGGTGCGCGAACAACGGCTCGCGGTGCTCGATCCCTCCCGGCGGGCGGAGTACCCGGTGGCGACGGGTTACGCGCCGGGCGAGCACCACTTCCCGCACGACTACGCCCGTACGCCCGGGTCCCTGGCCCGCCGCTG
Source organism: Streptomyces sp. NPDC091287 (assembly GCF_044768525.1). Classification (NCBI taxonomy): domain Bacteria; kingdom Bacillati; phylum Actinomycetota; class Actinomycetes; order Kitasatosporales; family Streptomycetaceae; genus Streptomyces; species Streptomyces sp. NPDC091287. Next base: position 27,796 of record NZ_JBIVUV010000031.1, on the reverse strand, counting down.
GTTCACGGACGAGGAGCTGGAGCGCTCGCTCGACCACCTGGCCGCCGAGCAGCAGGACGACGGCGGATGGCCGGTGACCTGGCGTCAGTGGGCGCCGGGAACCGCACTGGAAGGGCGCCCCCTGGTGACGCTCAGGGCCTTGGGGACGCTCCGCTCGTACGGTCGTCCGCTCGGCTGACCGCGTGTCCGGTGTGGTCGACGGATCCCTCCCCGCGTTCGGTTTTCGGGCGTTCGGCTCGCTCAGGCCAGTGCCCGGACGCCGGCCGTGACCAGGACTCCCGCGCCGACGACGACCAGGAAGGGAGCGCGGAGGACCAGAGCGAGTGCCGCCGCCCCGAGACCGGCGGCACGGGCGTCGAGGACGAGCTGCTGACCGTCGCCGAAGGTCTGCTGTGCGGTGAGAGCCGCCAGCAGCGCCACGGGCAGCAGAGCGGCCATCCGCTGGACCAGCGGTCGCTCCAGCACACCCGCGGGCACCAGCAGGCCCAGGAGCTTGGCGAGGTAGCAGCCCGCCACGGTCAGTCCGATCGCGATCCAGACGTTCATGGGTGCCGCTCCTCCTTCTCCTGCTGTGCCGTCTTCTTCTGCCGGGTCGCCGCGCCGTCCTCGGGGCCCTCGGGGTTCGGTCCCCGTTTCGTCCGTCCCATGAGGAAGAGGACGACGGGTGCCGCGAGCGCCGACAGCAGAACGGGCACGCCCGCCGGCAGAACGGGCAGCAGCGTCAGCGCCAGCAGGACGGCCAACCCCGCCGTGACGCGTTCGATGGTGCTCTTGAGCATCGGCGCGAGCAGCGCGAGGAACACCGCGGGACTCGCCGCGTCCAGGCCCCACGCGTCGGTGTCGCCCAGCGCCTCGGCGCCCAGGGCGCCCACCAGGGTGGTGAGGTTCCACAGCACGTACAGGGTGAGTCCGGTGACCGTGAAGCCGATGCGCGCGGCCCGCCGGGTGGGCTGGGGCAGGGTGACCGCGGTCGTCTCGTCGATGACCCAGTGGGCGGCGAAGGGCCGTACCGCGCGGGGAAGCGCGAGCAGTTGCGAGAGCCGCAGACCGTAGAACGCGTTCCGGACGCCCAGGAAGAACGCCCCGGCCGCCGCGGTGTAGGGATTGCCACCCGCGGCCAGCGCGCCGACCAGGGCGAACTGCGAGGCGCCGGTGAAGACGAGAAGACTCAGGACGCAGGTCTGGAGCAGGCCGAGTCCGGAGCCCGCGGAGGTGACGCCGAAGGCGAAGCCGGAGAGCCCGACGGCGATGCCGACGCCTAGCGCGTCGCGGACGACGGCCGCGTCCGGCTTGTCCGGAAGGGCCTCGGCCGACCGGCCGGGCGGACCGGGCGGACCGGGCGGACCGGGCGATATGGCACCGGGTGCGCCGGTGCTCCCTGGGAGTGCTGTCTGTTCTGCCACGCCCGGAACGCTACGGGGATCACCAGGGCCGGGTCTTGTACGTTCTTGCACACCAGTCGGCACTTTCCGCACACGCAGAGTTGCAGTCTGCACACCCACTGACATGTTCTGCGCCATCAGCGGTACGTTCTTGCGCCCTCACCGGCCGGGCCGAGGCACTCCGCGCTCGCGCTGGTAGGCGCCGGGTGGCACACCCACGATCCGGGTGAAGTGGCGATTGAGGTGCGGCTGATCCGTGAAGCCGACGGCGGTCGCGGCCTCGGCGGGAGCGACACCGGCGTCGAGCATGCGACGGGCCCTGCGCACCCGGGCGTCGGTGAGCCACGTGTGGGGCGGCATCCCGTACTCCTTCTTGAACGCTCTCAGCAGCGCGAACGGGCCGGTGCCCAGCTCGGCGGCGAGCGCCTCCAGTGTGGGCGGGGCGGTCATGCGCTCCTCCAGCGCGGCGCGGGCGCGCACGGCGTTCCGCGCACCCCCGGCGTGCGCGGCCAGTCCGGGCAACGGGCTGCCGTGCTGGCTGAGGAGCCGCGTGACGAGGACCCGCAGCAGGCTGTCGGCCGCCAGCGCGTTTCCCTCCTCCGCCGCCCGGTGCACCTCGGTGATCAGGCGGGAGGCATGGGGGTCGGTCACCCGGGTCTCGGCGAAGCCGACCGTGCCGCGCAGGGACGTCACATCGGCCGCGATGTCGTTGACGACCTGGGCCGACGGGTAGAGCGTGGCGTACGCCCACCCCTCGGGCGCCCCGGAGCGGGCGGTGTGCGGCACCTCCGGATTGATCATGACGACGGTCCCGGGGACCGCGTGGACCGTGCCGCCGGGCAGCCCCACGTCCTCCACCCCGCCGGTGACGGCGCCGAAGACATACCCCTCGTGGCTGTGCCGGGGGAAGGTGTGGCGGACGTACCGGGCGCGCAGCAGATCGAGGTCGGGCAGCGCGGCGTACTGCCAGTGCCGTGCCCATTCCTCCGTGCCGTCCGCTCCCGTCATGGCGCCATTCTCGCAGGTCCCGGCCGTGCGCCACCGGCTGAGCGGACCATCGCGGGCGGTGTCACCGGCCCGTTGTCAGTGCCGGGGTGCACGATGGGGAGCATGACCGGATCCGCGCTCGACGCGTTCTCGCCCGCGACCCGCAGTTGGTTCGCCGGGGCTTTCAGCGCGCCCACCGCGGCGCAGGAGGGTGCCTGGCGGGCCATCGGCGAGGGCAGCGATGTCCTGGTCGTCGCGCCGACCGGTTCCGGTAAGACACTGGCCGCGTTCCTCGCCTCGCTGGACCGGCTGGCGGCCGAGGCGCCACCCGCCGATGCGAAGAAGCGCTGCCGGGTGCTGTACGTGTCCCCGCTCAAGGCCCTCGCGGTCGACGTCGAGCGCAATCTCCGCTCGCCGCTGACCGGCATCCGCCAGGAGTCGGTGCGTCTGGGCCTGCCGGAGCCGGAGGTGCGGGTCGGCATCCGGTCCGGAGACACCCCGCCCGCCGAGCGGCGCTCCCTGGTGACCAGGCCGCCGGACATCCTGATCACCACGCCCGAGTCGCTGTTCCTGATGCTGACGTCCTCCGCCCGGGACGCGCTGGCCGGCGTCGAGACGGTGATCCTCGACGAGGTGCACGCGGTCGCCGGCACGAAGCGCGGCGCCCACCTCGCCCTGTCCCTGGAGCGTCTCGACGAGCTGCTGCCGCGTCCTGCCCGACGCATCGGCCTGTCCGCGACGGTCCGGCCGGTCGACGAGGTGGCCCGCTTCCTGTCGCCGCAGCGCAAGGTGGAGATCGTCCAGCCCCGGTCCACCAAGGAATTCGACCTCTCGGTCGTGGTCCCGGTCGAGGACCTGGGCGAGCTGGGCGGCTCCCCCGCCACGGACGGTGACTCCGGCCAGGCGGACAAGCCCTCGATCTGGCCGCATGTCGAGGAGCGCATCGCCGATCTCGTGCAGTCGCACCGCTCCACCATCGTCTTCGCCAACTCCCGGCGACTGGCGGAGCGGCTGTGCAACCGACTGAACGAGATCGCGTACGAGCGGGCCACCGGCACCGCGTTCGACCCCGACAACCCGGCCCCCGCCCTCCCGGAGGCGCACGCCCCCGCCGAGATCATGGCCCAGTCCGGTGCGGGCAGGGGCGCTCCCGCCCTGCTGGCCCGTGCCCACCACGGCTCGGTCTCCAAGGAGCAGCGGGCCCAGGTCGAAGAGGACCTCAAGGCGGGCCGGCTGCCCGCCGTGGTGGCCACCTCCAGCCTGGAGCTGGGCATCGACATGGGCGCGGTCGACCTGGTGATCCAGGTGGAGTCCCCGCCCTCCGTCGCCTCCGGCCTCCAGCGGGTGGGCCGGGCCGGACACCAGGTGGGGGCGGTCTCCACCGGAGTGGTCTTCCCGAAGTACCGCGGCGATCTGGTGCAGGCCGCCGTCGTCACCGAGCGGATGCGGACAGGGGCGATCGAGGCGCTGCGCATCCCGTCCAACCCGCTGGACGTCCTCGCCCAGCAGCTGGTCGCCATGGTGGCGCTGGACAGCTGGCAGGCGGACGACCTGCTGGCCCTGGTCCGCCGGGCGGCCCCGTTCGCCTCGCTTCCCGAGTCCGCGTTCACCGCCGTGCTCGACATGCTCGCCGGACGCTATCCCTCCGACGCCTTCGCGGAGCTGCGCCCCCGGGTCGTGTGGGACCGCGTCGGGGGCACGGTCACGGGCCGCCCGGGGGCGCAGCGGCTCGCCGTCACCTCGGGCGGCACCATTCCCGACCGAGGGCTCTTCGGAGTCTTCCTCGCCGGGGCCGACCCCAAGAAGGGCGGCGGCCGGGTCGGCGAGCTGGACGAGGAGATGGTCTACGAGTCCCGTGTGGGCGACGTCTTCACCCTGGGCACCACGTCCTGGCGGATCGAGGACATCACCCGCGACCGGGTCCTCGTCTCGCCCGCCCCGGGTGTTCCGGGCCGGCTGCCGTTCTGGAAGGGCGACCAGCTGGGCCGTCCCCTGGAGCTCGGGCGCGCCCTGGGAGCGTTCCTCCGGGAGATCGGCGGACTGTCCGAGGAGGACGCCCGGCTGCGCCTGCTGGCCGCCGGGCTCGACGCCTGGGCGGCGGACAACATCCTGGCCTATCTGGACGAGCAGCGCCGGGCCTGCGGCCACGTCCCGGACGACCGGACGATCCTGGTCGAGCGGTTCCGGGACGAGCTGGGCGACTGGCGGGTCGTCGTGCACTCCCCCTTCGGCGCCCAGGTGCACGCCCCCTGGGCGCTCGCGCTCTCCGCCCGCCTCGGTGAGCGCTACGGGATGGACGCCCAGGTGATGCACGCCGACGACGGGATCGTGCTGCGGCTGCCCGACGCGGACATGATGGGCCTGGACCTGCTCGATTTCGACGCCCCGGGGCCCCCGGACACCGAGCACGGCGGGCCCGCGCCGGGAGCTGCGGCGTACGACAGCGACCAGCCGCCGGTGGCGGCCGCCGACGTCGTCTTCGACCAGGGCGAGGTCCAGCAGATCGTCACCGACCAGGTGGGCGGCTCGGCCCTGTTCGCCGCCCGGTTCCGGGAGTGCGCCGCGCGCGCCCTGCTGCTGCCCCGGCGCTCCCCCGGAAAGCGCACCCCGCTCTGGCAGCAGCGGCAGCGGGCTTCCCAACTGCTGCAGGTCGCCTCGGAGTTCGGCTCGTTCCCGATCGTTCTGGAGGCCGTCCGCGAATGCCTCCAGGACGTGTTCGACGTCCCCGGGCTCACGGAACTGATGGGCGACCTTGAGGCGCGCCGGGTCCGGCTGGTCGAGGTGACCACCCAGGAGCCCTCGCCCTTCGCCCGCTCGCTCCTCTTCGGTTACGTGGCGCAGTTCCTGTACGAGGGCGACTCGCCCCTCGCCGAACGGCGCGCCGCCGCCCTTTCCCTGGACTCCCACCTTCTCGCCGAGCTGCTGGGCCAGGCGGAGCTGCGCGAACTGCTCGACCCCGAGGTCCTCACCGAGCTGGAGCGGGAGCTGCAGTGGCTCACCGAGGACCGGCGGATCAAGGACGTCGAGGGGGTCGCCGACCTGCTGCGCGTGCTCGGTCCGCTCACCGACGCCGAGCTCGCCGAGCGGGGCGCCGAGCCGTCCTGGGCACCGGAGCTGGCGTCGGCCCGCCGGGCGATCCAGGTCCGGATCGCCGGGGCCGATCACTGGGCGGCGATCGAGGACGCGGGCCGGCTGCGCGACGCCCTGGGCACCGCGCTCCCGGTCGGCGTTCCCGAGGCGTTCACCGAGCCGGTGAAGGACCCGCTCGGCGACCTCCTCGCCCGCTTCGCCCGGACGCACGGCCCGTTCACCGCCGCCAGGGCCGCCGAGCGCTTCGGGCTGGGCACCGCCGTCACCGACGGGGCGCTGCAACGGCTGTCGGCCTCCGGCAGGACCGTCCAGGGCGAATTCCACCCGGCGGGCATCGGTCAGGAATGGTGCGACGCCACGGTGCTGCGCCGGCTCCGCCGCCGTTCGCTGGCGGCGCTCCGTCAGGAGCTGGAGCCGGTGCCTCCCGCTGCCCTCGCCTCCTTCCTCCCCCAGTGGCAGCACTTCGGCTCCAACGGCCTGCGGGGCATCGACGGGCTGGCCCGCGCCGTCGAGCAGCTTCAGGGCGCTCCCGTTCCCGCGTCGGCGCTGGAGAAGCTGATCCTGCCGAGCCGCGTCATGGGCTACGCCCCGGCGATGCTCGACGAGCTGACGACGACCGGCGAGGTCGTCTGGGCCGGGGCGGGAGCCCTGCCCGGCAAGGACGGCTGGGTCTCCCTCTACCTCGCCGACAGCGCGCCGCTCCTCCTGCCTCCCCCGCACCCGCTGGAGCTGTCGGCGCTCCACGAGTCCGTGCTCACCACGCTCTCCGGCGGGTACGGCCTCTTCTTCCGGCAGATCGCCGACCAGGTCCGGGCCACCACCCACCCGGGCTGCACGGACCAGCAGCTGGCCGACGCCCTGTGGGACCTGGCCTGGTCCGGGCGGCTCACCAACGACACCCTGGCCCCGCTGCGTTCGCTCCTGGGCTCGGGGCGGACGGCGGGCTCCACGGCCCACCGCTCCCGGCGAAGCGTCCCGCGCGGGCGCTACGGCTCGCTCACCGCCGCCGCCCGCCCCGCGTCCCGGACCGGCCCGCCGACCGTATCGGGCCGCTGGTCCCTGCTGCCCCCGGCCGAACCGGAACCGACCCACCGCGCCCACGCCCTGGCCCGGGCCCTCCTCGACCGGCACGGCGTGGTGACCCGCGGCGCGGTGCAGGCCGAAGGGGTGGAGGGCGGTTTCTCCGCGACGTACCGCATTCTGGCCGCCTTCGAGGACAACGGGCAGGCGCGGCGCGGCTATGTGGTCGAGGGGCTCGGGGCCGCCCAGTTCGCGATGGACGGCGCGGTGGACCGCCTGCGGGCGGCCTCCACGGCCCGCGACCGTCGGGATCCGGACTCCGCACCCCAGGCTCTGGTGCTGGCCGCGGCCGACCCGGCCAACGCGTACGGCGCCGCCCTGCCGTGGCCCGAGTCCCCTGACGGCGCCGGACACAAGCCGGGCCGCAAGGCGGGGGCGCTGGTGGTCCTGGTCGACGGCGAGCTGACGCTCTACATGGAGCGGGGCGGGAAGACCCTCCTGGCCTGGCCGTCCGACCCCGAGGCCCCGGCCCTGCGGGCGGCGGCCGAGGCCCTGGCCGCCTCGGCCCGCGCCGGCGCCCTGGGCACGGTGACGGTGGAGCGGACGAACGGCGTCTCCTCCCTCACCTCGCCGCTGGGCCGGACGCTGGAGTCCGCAGGGTTCCTCGCCACTCCGAGAGGTCTGCGCCTGCGCGCCTGATCCGAGGTGCCGATGATCCGAGATGCCGCCCCCGCCCGTCCCGGGCCCGGCATCTCGACGGACAGCACCTCGGTGGACAGCACCTCGGTGGACGGCACCTGCCCCGTCAACCGAGGCCACCGACCCCCGGCCGGACGCAACCCGACCCGACGGCGGGCCGGGCCATCGCACGAACGGCCCGGCCCGGCCCATCATGGAGGCATGCCAGAAGGAGACACCGTCCTCCAGACCGCCGCCCGGCTCCACGAGGCGCTGGCCGGGCAGGTGCTGACCCGGTCGGACCTGCGCGTCCCCCGTTTCGCCACCGCCGACCTCTCCGGCCGGACCGTCCTGGACGTCACCGCCCGCGGCAAGCACCTGCTGACCCGTGTCGAGGGCGGCCTGACCCTGCACAGCCACCTCCGGATGGACGGCGCCTGGAGGGTGTACGCCCCGGACGAACGCTGGCGAGGCGGCCCGGGGCACCAGATCCGCGCGATCCTCGCCAACGCGGAGCACACCGCGGTCGGCTACCGGCTCCCGGTGCTGGAGCTGCTGCGCACCAGCGAGGAGGACCGGGCCGTGGGCCATCTGGGCCCTGATCTGCTGGGCCCCGACTGGGATCCCGGCCTGGCCCTGGACCGACTGCTCGCCGCGCCGGAGCGCCCCCTCGGCGAGGCGCTCCTGGACCAGCGCAATCTGGCGGGCATCGGCAATGTCTACAAATGCGAGCTGTGCTTCCTGGCCCGCGTCACGCCTTGGCTCCCCGTGGGCGCCCTCCCCGACGGCGCGCTCCTCCGGCTCGTCACGCTCGCCGAGCGATTGCTGCACGCCAACCGCGACCGCCCCACCCGCACCACGACGATCACCTCCGAACTCCGCACGCCACCGGGCCCACCGAGCCCGCCCACCACAGCACACCCACCGAGCACCCCGGCCACCACACCGACCCCGGCCCCCGCCCGCCCACGCGCCCGGCCGCCCGTTCGCGTACAGGAGCGGCTGTACGTCTACGGGCGGGCCCGTCGCCCCTGTCTGCGCTGCGGAACCCCGATCCGTCTCACCGACCAGGACGCCCGCCCCACCTACTGGTGTCCCGGTTGCCAATCAGGACCGACCCCCTAGTTGACGACCCGTCAGATACGGTCGTACGGTCCCGTCATGCCTCTCTCCGCGTACGACCTCACGGGCCGCGCCGCGTTCATCACCGGCGCGGCGAGCGGCATCGGGCGGGCGAGCGCCCTGCTGCTGGCGGAGGCCGGGGCGACGGTGCACTGCGCGGACCGTGACGAGACGGGGCTGCGCCGGACGTACGACCTGATCGCCGACGCGGGCGGCAGCGCCCGGGCCCACCCTCTCGACGTCACCGACCGCGACCAGGTCCGTGCGGCCGTCGGCGCGGCCGGGCATCTCGACGTCCTGGTCGCCTCGGCCGGGATCATGCACACCAGCAGCGTGCTGGAGACGGCGGACGAGGACCTGGACCGCGTGCTGGCCGTCAACTTCCTGGGGGTGCTGTACGCCTGCCAGGAAGTGGCCCGCTCCATGACGGCCCGCTCCGCCCCCGGCTCGTTGATCACGATGGCGTCCGGCGCGGTGGACTCCGCGAGCGCGGGCCTGCTCTGCTACAGCGTCGCGAAGGCCGCCGTGGTGCAGCTCACCAAGACGCTCGCCACGGAGCTGGGGCCTCACGCCATACGGGTGAACGCCGTCGCGCCCGGCTGGATCCGTACGCCCATGACCGACCGGCACGATGCCTCGGGTCAGCACCGGGCGGAGGCGACGATGGCCCGGATCTCCCCACTGGGCCGGGTCGGCGAACCGGAGGACGTCGCACATACCGTGCTGCACCTGGCCTCGGACGCCTCGGCCTTCATGACCGGTCAGATTCTCCGGCCGAACGGCGGCGTCGCCATGCCCTGGTAGACCACCGCCGCGTCAACGAACCCAACGAGCCCGACGGCCCGAGCAGACCCGACCACCCTGACCGCCCCGACCGCCCGGGCGGGCTCACCGGGCTCATCGGCACGACCGACGCGACATGCACCGGCAGCAGGCTCAGCCCCCAGCCCCCCGCCGCCACCGCCCCCTCCACCAGCCCCGCCTGTTCCGGACGCAGCACCAGCCGGAGCACCGCCCACCACCACAGTCCGCCGAGAACAAGCGCCGGCACCCATCGCCGTATCATCGCTGCCTCCCGCGGCCGACGTCCTTTCCGGCAGTTTCCCCTGGCAGCGGCCGTGGTGCATCCAGAACGCCCGGCCGAGGGGTCACCCACACGGGAGTGCCCCCGCCGAAACGGCGGGGGCACTCGAACCCTGGGGCAGTGGCTCCGAAGGCTCAGGGCTACTTGTCGTCGTCCCGGCGGAGGGAGTCCTTCACGCCCTTGGCGCGGTCGCCGATTCCGCCCGCCGTGTCCTTGGCCCCGCCCTTGGCCTGATCGGCCTTGCCCTCGGCCTCCTTGCGGCGGTCGCCGGTCAGCTTGCCGACAGCCTCCTTGCCCTTGCCCTTCAGCTTGTCCTTGGCTCCGTCACTCATGATGTCGCTCCTTCTGCTAGGGACGTATCGCGGTCGTCGGTCGGGCTCCGGTTCAGGCGCTCTCCGCCTGGAACATCCAGGCATGCTTCTCAAGCTCCGCCGTCAGCCCGATCAGCAGGTCCTGGGTGATCGGATCCGGCTCGTCGGTCGCCTCGATGCGCTCCCGCATCCGGCCGATGACCACGCTCAGCGCGTCCACCAGGATCCGCACGGCGTCGGTGTCCTTGATCCAGCCCTCGGGCACGGACGCGATGGCGGTCTCCTTGGCCACCGTGCCGGACCGCCCGTCCGGGTTGACCCCGACCGCCGAGGCGCGCTCGGCGACCGTGTCGGAGTGCTGCCGGGCCGTGACGACGACGTCGTCGAGCTGAAGGTGCACGGAACGGAAGCGTGGACCGACCACGTTCCAATGGACCTGCTTGGCCACCAGGGAAAGGTCGACGAGGTCGACCAGAGCGCCCTGCAGCGCCGTTCCCACGACCTTGAGGTCGCTCTCGGACAACGTGCTCTTGACCACAGACATGTGCGCTACTCCCATCCGTCAGCCGCTTCGCTGACCGTCTCGGTGCATCACCCACGATGGCACATATGAAGCAAAACGGTCACGCGGGCCTTGTCCTCCGTCTGCCCACCCGCCGAAGGCTCACACCCGTACGAGGCGCGTGACTCCCAGGCCGCACGGAGGACCCGGCGGTCACGTGGACGTCGAACGCGAAAGTCCCGGCCGACCCCGGTAGGGGCCGACCGGGACTCGGTCGAGCAACTGTGCCGCGTGGATCAGGCGGCGACGACGTCCACCGCTTCCGCGGGCGCCTTGATGGTCACCCGGCCCGACGGCACACCTGCTACCGACGAGACGGAGACGGAGTTGAGCATGGGACGAACCGGTACTGGGACCGGATCACTGGCAGCTGCCGACTCGGCCAGCTCAGCGAGCGAGAGCTCGTCGCTCACTTCACGCATGAGCTCGGACATCCGTACGTCAAGCGCGTCGCAAATCGCGGAGAGCAGCTCGGAGGATGCCTCCTTCTGCCCCCGCTCCACCTCGGAGAGATAACCGAGCGAGACCCGGGCGGACGAGGAGACTTCGCGCAGAGTACGGCCTTGGCGCTGGCGCTGCCGACGCAGCACGTCACCCAGCAGGCGACGGAGCAGAATCATCGGTGGCTCCCTCCTCGGACCGCGTAGCCGCATCCTTCACGCCCTACCGTACCGCCTTGTGCTGCGGCCGTGCGGGGAGCGATGTCGTGTTCACTCAGGGCTGCAAACATCAATTCCCCCCGTTCTGTTCCGTATCCTGTGCCCGCGCATTCTCACCGAGTTCGCCTGCGAGCAGTTCGAGGGCACCTCGCACACTCTCACTACGGATATCCGCCCTCTCACCATTCAACCGCAGAGCCGTCACTTTCTCGATGCCGGAGGGTCCGGCCACGGCCACGTAGACCGTGCCGACCGGCTGCCCGTCCTGTGGTTCCGGTCCCGCGACCCCCGTGGTGGAGACGCCCCAGTCCGCGTCGAGGACCCGGCGCACACCGGCCGCCATCTGCAGCGCGACCTCGGGGTCCACGGCTCCGCGTTCCGCCAGCAGGCCCCCGTCGACGCCCAGGACGTCCCGCTTCAGGGAGGTGGCGTAAGCGGTCACCGATCCGCGGAAGGACCGGGAGGCGCCGGGTACGGAGGTCAGGTCGGCGGCGACCAGGCCGCCCGTCAGCGATTCGGCGACGGCGAGCGTCTCGCCCCGCGCTCCGAGAAGCCGGAGCACCCGGGCAGCGGCTGTCACCGCTCGGCCTCCGCGGCGTCGCGCGCCTCGGCAGCAGCGTGTACGTCCTTCACGCCGGCCACGGCTCCAGCGGCCGGACCGGCTTCGGCCGCGGTGCCGGCGTCGGCCTGGAGGGCCTCCGCAGCCTCTGCGGCCCGCTCGGCCGCGGCGGCGCGCTCGGCGGCGAGGCCCTGGCGACGCAGGACGACGGCCTGACGTACGTAATCGAGTCCGGTGACGACCGTCAGCACGACGGCGACCATCATCATCCAGAAACGCAAGGTCGCCAGGGGTCCGGTGAGCACCAGGACGTACATCCCGGCCGCCGTCCCCTGCGCGAGCGTCTTCAGCTTGCCGCCCCTGCTGGCCGGGATCACCGCGTGCCGGATGACCCAGAACCGCATCAGCGTGATGCCCAGCTCACGGGCGAGGATCACCCCGGTGATCCACCACGGCAGATCGCCCAGGACGGACAGCGAGACCAGCGCAGCGCCCATGATCGCTTTGTCGGCGATCGGGTCGGCGATCTTCCCGAAGTCCGTGACCAGGTTGTACGCCCGCGCCAGATGACCGTCGAACAGGTCGGTGATCATCGCGACGGCGAAGGCCGCCCAGGCGAACGCGCGCCAGACCGGGTCGTATCCGCCGTCGTGGAACAGCAGCAGGACGAACCCGGGCACGAGCAGCAGCCGCACCATGGTCAAGATGTTGGCGATGTTCCACAGGCTGGCCTGGTTGACGGCCGCAGTGCCCAGCTTGCCGCCGCGGACCGGCTTCGCGCCGGAGCCGCCTGCCGCGGATGCCGGGACTCCGGTCATCTGGCTACCTCCGCAAGCTCATGGTGTTCGGCCACCAGGTCGACGCCCTCGGTGCCCACTGCCTTTGCCTCGACCATACGGCCCGGCACGAGACCCTCGCGTGTGGTGAAGACCACCTGGCCATCCGTTTCGGGGGCCTGGTGCGCCGCGCGCCCGATCGCGACCTCGCCGTCCTCCTCCGACTCCACGGACTCCACCAGCACCTGGAGGGTCTCGCCGACGCGCTCCTCGGCCCGCTGCGAGGTCAGCTCCTCGGCCAGCTGGGAGATGTGGGCGAGGCGCTCCGCGATGGTGTCGGCGTCGAGCTTGTTCTCGTAGCCGACCGCCTCGGTGCCCTCCTCGTCCGAGTACCCGAAGACACCGATCGCGTCGAGGCGGGCGCCGGTGAGGAAGCGTTCCAGCTCGGCGAGGTCCGCCTCGGTCTCGCCGGGGAAACCGACGATGAAGTTCGAGCGGGCACCGGCCTGGGGGGCCTTGCTCCGGATGGTGTCCAGGAGCTCCAGGAACCGGTCGGTGTCGCCGAAGCGGCGCATCGCGCGCAGCACGCCGGGGGCGGAGTGCTGGAAGGAGAGGTCGAAGTACGGGGCGACCTTCGGGGTCGAGGTGAGGACGTCGATGAGGCCCGGGCGCATCTCGGCGGGCTGGAGGTAGCTGACCCGGATCCGCTCGATGCCGTCCACGTCGGCCAGCTCGGGCAGCAGGGTCTCCAGGAGGCGGATGTCGCCGAGGTCCTTGCCGTAGGAGGTGTTGTTCTCGGAGACGAGCATGACCTCCTTGACGCCCTGTTCGGCCAGCCAGCGGGTCTCCTGGAGCACGTCCGAGGGACGCCGCGAGATGAAGGAGCCGCGGAAGGAGGGGATGGCGCAGAAGGAGCAGCGGCGGTCGCAGCCGGAGGCGAGCTTCACCGAGGCGACGGGGCTGGTGCCGAGCCTGCGGCGCAGCGGCGCCCGCGGCCCGGAGACCGGTGCGACACCTTCGGGGAGGTCCTCGGGCGCGGGGGCGGGCGTCTCCTGGGCGTGGCCGGGCAGCGCCACGGCGGCGTCCTGCCGCTCGGCGGGGCTGATCGGCAGCAGCTTGCGGCGGTCGCGCGGGGTGTGCGAGGCGTGGATGCCGCCGTTGAGGATGGTCTGGAGCCGGTCGGAGATGTCGGCGTAGTCGTCGAATCCGAGGACACCGTCCGCCTCCGGCAGGGCCTCGGCGAGGTCCTTGCCGTAGCGCTCGGCCATGCAGCCGACGGCGACGACGGCCTGGGTGCGGCCTTGATCCTTCAGATCGTTGGCTTCGAGCAGGGCGTCGACGGAGTCCTTCTTGGCGGCTTCGACGAACCCACAGGTGTTGACGACTGCGACATCCGCGTCGGAGGCATCCTCGACGAGGTCCCAGCCGTCCGCTGCCAAGCGGCCTGCAAGCTCCTCCGAGTCCACCTCGTTACGGGCGCAGCCAAGAGTGACAAGGGCGACGGTACGGCGTTCGGGCATGGACTCAAGACTACTTTGTTCCGGCGGCCCCCCTGCCGTGCAGGGTTGCCTGCCCCTACCGCCACCCCTTCCCCGCTACGGGGAGTAACGGGGTCCGGGCCGGGGAACGCCGACGGGCGCCCGGCGCGATGCCGGACGCCCGTCGGGACGTGTGCGGAAGCGGAGGGCGGCGGATCAGCCGGCCTCGGGGTCGCCCTTGGTGTAGGAAAGCCGTTCGACCTGGCCAGGACCGAAGCGGTCCTCGACCTGCTTGCCGTTCACGAAGAGCTCGATCGCCCCGGCGTCGCCGAGGACGAGGTCGATGCGCTCCTTGTCCTGGAAGGTCTTGGACTCGCCCTGGAGCAGCAGCCCGTCGAAGAGCTGCCGCCCGTTGTGATCCTTGGCCGAGATCCAGCTCTTGCCCCGGTCCGCGCTGAGCTTGACCGTCACCTTGTCCCGGGGGGCGGCGGCGATGGCGCTCTCGGAGGGCACGGGCTTGCGGTCGGAGGGCTTGGTGGCGGTGGGCTTGGCCGCGGTCTTGTCGGGCTTGGAGCCCTCCGCGATCTGTGCGGTGTTCGAGGGTTCGTCCTCGCCGCTGAAGAGCGTGAAGCCGACGAAACCGATGACGGCGACGATGGCCGCGACCATGGCGGCGGTCCAGTTGGGCCGCCGGGGTTCGGAGCGGATGCGTTCCGCTTCGAACAGCGGAGCCGCGGGGGTCGGTGCGGGACGGCCGCCGTGATCGGCGTCGTACTCCTCGACCAGCGGTTCCGGATCGAGGCCGACGGCACGGGCGAGCGTGCGGATGTGGCCGCGGGCGTAGACGTCGCCGCCGCAGCGGGAGAAGTCGTCCTGCTCGATCGCGTGCACGATGGGGATGCGCACCCGGGTGGAGCTGCTGACTTCCTCGACCGTCAGAGCCGCGGCGATTCGAGCCTGCTGAAGGGCACGACCGATCGAAGGCCGGTCGTCTTCGGGGGAGTTGCCGATGGACACGGGGGCGCCTTTCGAGCGTGAGCCACCTGCTGGATGTTCAGTCTAGGGGGGGTACGAAAGGGAGGGGCAACCGGGAGGGACGACTTTGTACGCCATCGGGTTCGCCGGACGGCCCCGCCGCCGGCTCCGGGGCGGAGCGGGGACGGAGCACAGCCCCGATCGAGGACTGGTCAACCTGTAGTGGGCCGAACGGGGTGGGAGTACGGATGCGGTGACGACGGAGCGTGCTGCGGGGAGGAGCATGGTTCCGTCCCTCCCTTCAACTGGACGTACGACCGTACGAAACGGTTGCCCACAAAACCTTTACGGAGCGGATTCCCCGCGGATGACGGCCAACACCCCGTCGAGCTCGTCGGGTTTCACCATGACGTCGCGCGCCTTGGAGCCCTCGCTCGGTCCGACGATGTTGCGGGACTCCATCAGGTCCATCAGCCGGCCCGCCTTCGCGAAGCCGACCCGGAGCTTGCGCTGGAGCATCGAGGTCGATCCGAACTGGGTGGAGACGACCAGTTCGGCGGCCTGGCAGAGCAGGTCCAGGTCGTCGCCGATGTCCTCGTCGATCTCCTTCTTCTGTTTCGTGCCCACCACGACGTCGTCCCGGAAGACCGGGGCCATCTGGTCCTTGCAGTGCTGGACGACGGCGGCGACCTCGTCCTCGGTGACGAACGCGCCCTGCATACGGGTGGGTTTGTTGGCGCCCATCGGGAGGAAGAGCCCGTCGCCCTTGCCGATGAGCTTCTCGGCTCCGGGCTGGTCGAGGATGACGCGGCTGTCGGCGAGGGAGGAGGTGGCGAAGGCGAGCCGGGAGGGGACGTTGGCCTTGATCAGGCCGGTCACCACGTCGACCGAGGGCCGCTGGGTGGCGAGCACCAGGTGGATGCCGGCCGCACGGGCCAGCTGGGTGATGCGGACGATCGAGTCCTCGACGTCGCGCGGGGCCACCATCATCAGGTCGGCCAGCTCGTCGACGATCACCAGCAGGTACGGGTACGGGGACAGCTCCCGCTCACTGCCCTCGGGCGCCTTGCACTTGCCGTTGCGCACCGCGTGGTTGAAGTCGTCGATGTGCCGGTAGCCGAAGTTGGCGAGGTCGTCGTAGCGCAGGTCCATCTCCCGCACGACCCACTGGAGCGCCTCGGCGGCCTTCTTGGGGTTGGTGATAATCGGGGTGATGAGGTGGGGGATGCCCTCGTACGCGGTCAGCTCGACGCGCTTGGGGTCGACGAGGACCATCCGTACGTCGTCCGGGGTGGCCCGCACCATGATCGAGGTGATCAGGCAGTTGATGCAGGAGGACTTGCCGGAGCCGGTGGCGCCGGCGACCAGGACGTGCGGCATCTTGGCGAGGTTGGCCATCTCGTAGCCGCCCTCGACGTTCTTGCCGAGCGCCACGAGCATCGGGTGGTCGTCCTCGGCCGCGTCCGCGAGGCGCAGCACGTCGCCGAGGTTGACCATCTCCCGGTCGGAGTTGGGAATCTCGATGCCGACGGCGGACTTGCCCGGGATCGGCGAGATGATCCGCACGTCCGGGCTCGCCACGGCGTACGCGATGTTCTTGGCCAGTGCCGTGATCTTCTCGACCTTCACGGCGGGGCCGAGCTCGATCTCGTAACGGGTGACGGTCGGGCCCCGGGTGAATCCGGTGACCGCGGCGTCGACCTTGAACTCGGTGAAGACGTTGGTCAGCGAGGCGACGACCACGTCGTTGGCGGCGCTGCGGGTCTTGCCCGGTCCGCCGCGCTCCAGGAGGTCGAGCGAGGGCAGCGAGTACGTGATGTCGCCGGACAGCTGGAGCTGCTCGGCGCGGGCGGGCAGGCCCTCGGAACGCTCCGGTGCGGGCTTCGTCAGGTCCGGAACGGCGCCGGACCGGCCGGAGGTGTCACCGCCGGTCGCGTCGTCCGCGGCACCGGGCCGCTCTTGCCTGCGCCCTGCCCCGGCCTTCCCCGCGCTGTCCCGCTCGGCCTCCCGGGCTCCGGGGACGGGCGTCCCGGTGCGCTCCCGGTCCCCGGAGACGCCCTGGGTCAGGTCGGCGACGACCGGCGAGGGCGGCATGCCGTTGAGCACGGCTCCGTCGAGCGCGGCGGCAGCGGCCGCGGCGACGTCCACCGCGTCCAGCGGCCGGTTCATCGCGGGCTGCGCGGAGGGCCTGCGGGGCCTCCTGCGCTTGGTGAGCGCTTCCGCCTCCGCCTCGTCGTGGTCGTGGACGGGGTCCGCGTCCGGGCGCCGCGTGCCACGCCGACGGGTCCGGTCGGGCAGCGCCTCGCGCCACTGTTCGTCGTAGCGCTCATCGTCCTCGTACCCCTCGCCGGCCTCGGGCGCCGGTTCCACGATGCCGAGGCGGACACCGAGCTGACGCAGCCGCTGCGGAATGGCGTTGACCGGAGTGGCGGTGACGACGAGGAGACCGAACACGGTCAGCAGCACCAGCAGCGGTACGGCGAGCACCTCGCCCATCATGAAGATCAGCGGCTTGGAAGTGGCCCAGCCGATCAGCCCGCCCGCGTCCTGCATCGCCTCGGTGCCCTCGGCCCGGCCCGGCGACCCCACGGCGATGTGCACCTGGCCGAGGACCCCGATGACCAGGGCGGAGAGCCCGATGACGATACGGCCGTTGGCGTCGGGCCGCTCCGGGTACAGGATCAGCCGCACCGCGATCGCGCCCAGCAGTATCGGCGCGAGCAGGTCGAGCCGGCCGAAGGCGCCGGTCACCAGCATCTCGACCAGGTCGCCGACCGGCCCCTGGAGGTTGGACCAAGTGCCCGCGGCGACGATCAGCGCCAGGCCGAGCAGCAGCAGGGCGAGCCCGTCCTTGCGGTGGGCGGGGTCAAGTCCCTTGGCTCCACGCCCTATCGAGCGGAACAGGGCGCCGACGCCGTGCGCCGCCCCGAGCCAGACCGCCCGCACCAGCCGGTAGACGCCTCCGGTGGGTGACGGTGCGGGTTTGGGCGCGGCCTTCTTGGCCGCCGCCTTCTTGGCGGGAGCCCTCTTCGCGGGAGCAGCCGACTTCTTGGGCGCGGTCTTCTTGGCGGGCGCGGCTTTCCTCGCCGGGCCCGAGGTACGGCCGACGCGCTTCGCGGCGCCCGCCGCGCCCTGGGAACCCTTGCCGGACGTACGTGAGGCCATGGTGCCGAGGTTACCGCTGTCGTCGCCCGTGAATACGTTCGCCTACTGGTTCACCCGACCGTGTCGCCCTCGGGGGGCCGGGAACTGACGCCACCTCACGGCAGCGGTCGGCACGCACCGAGCCGGAGGGGCCGGAAATCGTCAGCTCTGTGCGGGCAGCACGCCCGTACCCCCGCCGGTGCCCGGCTCCAGCGCGTCGAGCGCGCGGCGCAGGCCGGTCAGCTTGCGTTCGAGGTGGGCGGCGGTGGCTACCGCCGCGGCGTCCGCGGATTCGTCGTCGAGCTGCTTGGAGAGCGCTTCGGCCTGCTCCTCGACCGCCGCGAGCCGCGCGGAGAGTTCGGCCAGCAGACCGGCCGGCTCCCTCTCGTGCTCGCCGCCCGCGTGGCCGTCGCCCTCCAACTGGAGCCGCAGCAGTGCGGCCTGCTCGCGGAGCTTGCAGTTCTTCATGTACAGCTCGACGAAGACCGAGACCTTGGCCCGCAGGACCCATGGGTCGAACGGCTTCGAGATGTAGTCCACCGCACCGGCCGCGTAGCCGCGGAAGGTGTGATGCGGACCGTGGTTGATCGCGGTGAGGAAGATGATCGGGATGTCCCGGGTCCGCTCCCGCCGCTTGATGTGCGCGGCTGTCTCGAAACCGTCCATGCCCGGCATCTGGACGTCCAGCAGAATGACCGCGAAGTCGTCCGTGAGCAGCGCTTTGAGCGCTTCCTCCCCTGACGATGCCCGGACCAGTGTCTGATCGAGCGCAGAGAGGATGGCCTCCAGCGCCAGCAGATTCTCCGGCCGGTCATCGACCAGGAGGATCTTGGCCTTCTGCACCATGGCCCGTCCTCCTCGCCCCGGAAATGCACCGGGTGCCGCCCCAGGGGACGACTCCCTTACGCCGTCCGTCCTTGTGCCGGTCATGGTAGCCGCACCCCGCCCGTCACCACACCCTGTCACCGCGATGTCACTGTGCACATACCGCAAACGCGGTTTGAGACCAGAAGGTTCCCCGAATACGGCGAGTTCACACCCGTTCGAGCACAGTCGGTCAACAACGGACGCTCTTCTGCTCCAATCCCGATCACTCTCCGTGCATCCACTGCTCCATCACCGCCAGCAAGTGATCAGGGTCAACCGGCTTCGTCACATAGTCGGAAGCCCCGCAATCGATGGCCTTCTCCCGGTCGCCCTTCATGGCCTTCGCGGTGAGCGCGACGATCGGCAATCCGGCGAACTGCGGCATCCGACGGATCGCGGTCGTCGTCGCGTAACCGTCCATCTCGGGCATCATGATGTCCATCAGCACGACCGTCACATCGTCGTGCTGCTCCAGGACTTCGATGCCCTCACGGCCGTTCTCCGCGTACAGCACCGCCAGTCCGTGCTGCTCCAGCACGCTGGTGAGCGCGAAGACGTTGCGGATGTCGTCGTCGACGATGAGGACCTTCTCACCGCGGAAGCGGAACGTCCGCCGGGGCTCCCTCTCCTCCGCCGCCGGCTGGCCCTGAACCTGGCTCTCGCCCTGGCTCCCCTGCGCCTGCACCCACTCCTCCTGCTGTGGGGAGCTCTCGGGCGTGGTCCTGCCGGTCGGCAGCGCGGGCCTGCGGGCAGCGTCCCCCAGGGCCTTGCGCCGCCGCCGGAACATCCCTGCGGAGTTGGCCGGGTCGCCGAACGGAGCCGGCTGGCCCTGCGGCGACTGCACGTGCCCCATCTCGCCCGCGCCGCCCAGCACCTCGGCGGAACCGGAACCCACCGCGGGGTAGCCCTGGGGCGGCAGTTCGGCCCGGTGCAGCGGCAGGTACAGAGTGAAGGTGGAACCGCGTCCCGGCTCGCTCGCCGCGTGGATCTCGCCTCCGAGCAGCCGTGCGATCTCCCGGCTGATCGAGAGACCGAGGCCGGTGCCGCCGTACTTCCGGCTCGTCGTGCCGTCCGCCTGCTTGAACGCCTCGAAGATCACCAGCATCTTGCTGGACGCGATCCCGATCCCGGTGTCGGTGACCGAGAAGGCGATCAGATCGGCGTCCGCGTCCCGCAGCGAACCGGCCTCCAGCAGGTGCTCCCGGATCGCGTTGGGCACATCGGCGCCGGCCGGCCGGATCACCAGCTCCACCGCACCGCCGTCGGTGAACTTCACCGCGTTGGAGAGCAGGTTGCGCAGCACCTGCAGCAGGCGCTGCTCGTCGGTGTGCAGCGTCGCGGGAAGCTCCGGCGACACCCGTACGGAGAAGTCGAGCCCCTTCTCCGCGGTGAGTGGGCGGAAGGTCGCCTCCACATAGTCGACCAGCTGGACCAGCGCGATCCTGGTCGGGCTGACGTCCATCTTGCCCGCCTCGACCTTCGACAGGTCGAGGATGTCGTTGATCAGCTGGAGCAGGTCGGAACCGGCCCCGTGAATCGTCTCGGCGAACTCCACCTGCTTCGGCGAGAGGTTGCCCTCGGCGTTGTCCGCCAGCAACTTGGCGAGGATCAGCAGCGAGTTCAGCGGCGTACGCAGCTCGTGCGACATGTTCGCCAGGAACTCGGACTTGTAGCGCATCGAGACCGCGAGCTGCTCGGCCCGCTCCTCCAGCACCTGCCGCGCCTCCTCGATCTCGGTGTTCTTCACCTCGATGTCGCGGTTCTGCTGGGCCAGCAGCTCGGCCTTCTCCTCCAGTTCGGCGTTGGACGCCTGGAGGGCCTTCTGACGGTTCTCCAACTCCTGCGAGCGGTCACGCAGTTGCTCGGTCAGCTCCTGCGACTGCTCCAGGAGCTTCTCGGTCTTGGTGTTGACGCTGATCGTGTTGACGCTCGTCGCGATCATCTCGGCGAGCTGGTTGAGGAAGTCCCGCTGGATATGCGTGAACGGCTGGAAGGAGGCCAGCTCGATCACGCCGAGGACCTTGCCCTCGAAGAGCACCGGCAGCACGATCACATGCGCCGGAGGGGCCTCTCCCAGCCCGGAGGAGATCTTCAGATAGCCCGGCGGCACGTTGTCCACCTGGATCGTCCGCTTCTCCTCGGCCGCCGTCCCGATGAGCGTCTCACCGGGCCGGAACGAGGTCGGCATCGAACCCGCGGAGTAGCCGTAACTCCCCCGCATCCGCAGCTCGTACGCGCTGGCCGCACCGTCGTCCGGACCCACCTCGTCCGAGTCGCCCGCGGTCATGGCCAGGAAGAACGCGCCGTGCTGCGCCGAGACCACCGGCGTCAGCTCGCTCATGATCAGCGAGGCCACGTCGTCCAGATCACGGCGGCCCTGCATCAGGCCCGAGATCCGGGCCAGATTGCCCTTCAGCCAGTCCTGCTCCTTGTTGGCGAGGGTGGTGTCGCGCAGGTTCGCGATCATCGTGTTGATGTTGTCCTGGAGGACCTGGATCTCGCCGGCCGCGTCCACGTCGATCTTCAGGTTCAGGTCGCCGCGGGTCACCGCGGTGGCGACGGCCGCGATGGCGCGGACCTGACGGGTCAGGTTCCCGGCCATCTCGTTCACCGACTCGGTGAGGTCGCGCCAGGTGCCGTCGACGTCCCGCACCCGCGCCTGACCGCCCAGCTGCCCCTCGGTGCCCACCTCGCGGGCGACCCGGGTCACCTGCTCCGCGAACGAGGACAGCTGGTCGACCATCGTGTTGATGGTGTTCTTCAGCTCCTGGATCTCACCGCGCGCGTCGATGTCGATCTTCTTGGTCAGGTCGCCCTTGGCGATGGCGGTGGTGACCGTGGCGATCTGCCGCACCTGGCCGGTCAGGTTGGAGGCCATCGAGTTCACGGACTCGGTGAGGTCCTTCCACGTACCGGCGACTCCCGGCACCCGCGCCTGGCCGCCCAGCTCGCCTTCCGTACCCACCTCGCGGGCCACACGCGTGACCTCGTCGGCGAACGAGGACAGCGTCGTCACCATCGTGTTGACCGTGTCGGCCAGCTCCGCGACCTCGCCGCGCGCCTCCACGGTGACCTTCTTCGTCAGATCGCCGTTGGCGACCGCCGAGGAGACCCGGGAGATGTTGCGCACCTGGCTGGTCAGGTTGTTGGCCATCAGGTTGACGTTCTCGCTGAGGTCCTTCCAGATGCCGGTCGCCCCGCGCACCCGCGCCTGACCGCCGAGAATGCCCTCGGTACCCACCTCGCGGGCCACGCGCGAGACCTCGTCCGCGAAGTTCAGCAGCTGATCGACCATCGTGTTGACGGTCGTGACCAGTTCGAGGATCTCGCCCTTGGCGTCGACCGTGATCTTCTTGGAGAGATCGCCCTTGGCGACCGCCGTGGTGACCTCGGCGATGTTGCGGACCTGGAGAGTCAGGTTGTTCGCCATGCCGTTGACGGACTGGGTGAGGTCCTTCCACGTACCGGACACGCCCTGGACCTCGGCCTGACCGCCGAGAATGCCCTCCGTACCCACCTCGCGGGCGACCCGCGTCACCTGCTCCGCGAAGTTGGACAGCTGGTCCACCATCGTGTTGAGGGTGTTCTTCAGCTCCAGGATCTCGCCCCGGGCGTCCACGTCGATCTTCTGCGACAGGTCACCGCGCGCCACCGCCGTGGCGACCTGAGCGATGTTACGGACCTGGGCGGTGAGGTTTCCGGCCATACCGTTCACCGAATCGGTGAGATCGCGCCACACTCCGGCCACGCCGGGCACCTGCGCCTGACCGCCCAGACGCCCGTCCGTACCCACCTCACGGGCCACCCTGGTGACCTGGTCGGCGAAGGCGGAGAGCTGGTCGACCATCGTGTTGATGGTGTTCTTCAGCTCCAGGATCTCGCCGCGGGCGTCCACGTCGATCTTCTGCGACAGATCGCCCCGCGCCACCGCCGTCGTCACCTGCGCGATCTGCCTCACCTGGGAGGTGAGGTTGCCGGCCATGAAGTTGACGGAGTCCGTGAGTTCCTTCCACGTACCCGACACACCGTCCACACGCGCCTGACCGCCGAGGCGGCCCTCGGTGCCCACGTCCCGGGCCATCCGCGTCACCTGGTCGGCGAAGCTGGACAGCTGCGCCACCATCGTGTTGACGGTGTTCTTCAGCTCCAGCATCTCCCCGGCCACGTCCACGGTGACCTTCTGCGACAGATCACCGTTCGCGACAGCCGTGGTGACCTGCGCGATGTCCCGGACCTGACCGGTCAGGTTACGGAACGCGGTGTTCACCGAGTCGGTGAGGTCCTTCCACGTCCCCGCGGCTCCCGGCACCTCGGCCTGGCCCCCGAGCCGGCCCTCGACGCCGACCTCCCGGGCCACGCGGGTCACCTCGGAACCGAACGACTGGAGCTGGTCCACCATCGTGTTGACGGTGTTCTTCAGCTCCAGCATCTCCCCGGCCACGTCGACCGTGACCTTCTGCGACATGTCGCCGCTGGCCACCGCCGTCGTCACCTGCGCGATGTCGCGCACCTGGGTCGTCAGATTCCGGAAGACCGTGTTCACCGAGTCGGTGAGGTCCTTCCAGGTCCCCGCCGCGCCCGGCACCTGCGCCTGACCGCCGAGCAGCCCCTCGCCACCGACCTCGCTCGCCACCCGCGTCACTTCGTCCGCGAAGGTGCGCAGCGTCTCGGTCATCTGGTTGATCGTCTCGGCGAGCTGCGCGACCTCGCCGCGTGCGCTCACCGTGACCTTCTGCGTCAGGTCACCGCTGGCGACCGCCGTCGTCACCTCCGCGATACCGCGCACCTGGGAGGTGAGGTTGCCCGCCATCGTGTTGACGGAGTCGGTGAGGTCCTTCCACACGCCTGCCACACCCGGCACGGTCGCCTGACCGCCCAGCTCGCCCTCCGTACCCACCTCACGGGCGACGCGTGTCACCTCGGAGGAGAACGAGGACAACTGGTCGACCATCGTGTTGACGGTGTTCTTCAGCTGGAGCATCTCACCGGCCACATGGACGGTGACCTTCCGCGACAGATCACCCTTGGCGACCGCCGTCGTCACCAGCGCGATGTCCCGCACCTGGGCCGTCAGCCGGTACGCCATCGTGTTGACGGAGTCCGTGAGGTCCTTCCAGGACCCGGACATCCCACGCACCTGCGCCTGCCCGCCGAGCTTGCCCTCGGTGCCCACCTCGACGGCGACCCGGGTCACCTGCTCGGTGAAGACCGACAGCTGGTCGACGAGGTTGTTGACCGTACGGGCGACCTTCAGGAACTCGCCGCGCAGCGGCCGGACCGTCTCGTCCGTCGTGTGCGACCGCAGCTCCATCCGCTGCTCCAGATCACCGTCGGCGACCGCCGACAGCACCCGGCCCACTTCGGAGACCGGTCGCGCGAGATCGTCGACGAGCTCGTTGGAGGCGTCGATCGCGGCGGCCCAGGAACCCTCGCAGGCGCCCGTCTCCAGCCGCTCCGTGAGCTTTCCCTCCCGGCCGACCACGCGCCGTACGCGGGCCAGCTCACCGGTGAGATGAAGGTTCCGGTCGGCGACCTCGTTGAAGACCGCGGAGATCTCCGTCATCACACCGTCGCCGGAGACGGTGAGCCGCCGGCGGAAGTTGCCGTCGCGCATCGCCACGAGTCCCGCGAGCAGTCTGTTCAGAGCTGCCGCGTCGACCTCGACGGTGCCATTGCGCTGCTTTTTCACGGACTGTCCGCCTTTTGTACGCGCCTTCGAACCCTGCGCCGCCACGCCAGACTCCACCGTGTCCCTCCCGCAGGGGTTGACCGTTTCACTCGGGCCTATCAGGAAGCTTGCCCAGTTCCACTTTGGCTCACCGCCACAGCACACCGTCAACGGGCGACCGGGCGGACGTCAAATCATGGCAACGTACCAGGCCGGAACCGGTCGGCGGGCAACCTGTCCCGGTTGCCCCCCATCCCTTGCACCCGGAGTCCATACTTGTGCGCCCGCGCACGACTACAAGACCGTTCTGTCCCGAACTCGGCCCTCGTGTAACCGGCACCCCCGACGAACGTCTAGCCTGGCAAGCGAATCGAAGCGGCGATAAACGGGCACAGGACTCGGGGAAGCGACGAGACACCATATGGGGAGTGCTGTGATCACCGCGCGCGCGGCCGCCACCTTCGAACCGGTCGGGCGCTCTGTCGCGACCGCCCGCGCCTTCGTCCGGGACACGCTCCAGGGGTGGGGCTACAACGATGTCGTCGACGACGCCGTCGTCCTCACCAGTGAGCTCGTGACCAACGCCGTCGTGCACGCGGGGACGGCGGCCGACGTGCTGTGCCTGCGCAGCGGGGACGGCGTCCGCGTCGAGGTCGCCGACCACTATCCGGAACGCGAGGTCCCGCTCCAGAGCAACGGCCTCGACTTCGGCAGCCCCGACCGCGAGAACGGCCGCGGTCTGCTGCTCTGCGCGGCGCTGGCCTCCCGCTGGGGTGTCGAGTACTCCCCCACCCGTAAGCACGTCTGGTTCCAGCTGGACCTGCCGGACCGGCCCGTGGGCATCCGCTCCGCCGGCCCGGTCCTGCCCACCTCGCTGCTCCCCGTCACCGACCAGCGCGTGCGGGTCGCCGTCGTCCAGATCGACAGCACCGGCGCGATCAGCGCGTGGAACGACGACGCCGCGTACGTCTTCGGGCACACCGCGGAACAGGTCACCGGCAAGCAGTTCACCGACTTCGTGGCCTGGCCGCACACCCCGGGGACCAACACCGGCATCGCCGACGCCCTCCAGCTCTCCCGCTGGGAGGGCAGCTACGGAATCCGCGGCGCCGACGGCCGGACCATCGCCGTCTACTCCTCACACCTGCGGGTCCGCGACACCGACGGCGAACCTTCCACGGTCTGTCTCCTCGTCCGCGACGACGAGCGTGCCGTGCTCCAGTCCCCCGTCCGCGCCCCGGTCTCCGACGCCTCCTCCGACAACCGCACCACGGACCCGTTCGAAGTGTTCATCGGCTCCCCGGCCCCCGACGACCTCGACGGCCTCCTCCAGCGGACGGTCGAGCGGGCACGCGACATGCTCGACGCCGACGCGGCGTTCCTCCTGCTCGCCACGGACGACGAGACGGAGCTGGAGGTCCGCGCCACGACGGGCCTCCCCTCGGCCCGCCAGCGCTTCGCCCGGGTCCCCGTGGAAGCCGGGACGGGACGCTACGGCTCCGCCCGCATGCCGGCCGTCCACGAGGACCTCACGGCCGTCCCCGGCGCCGTGCCCCTGCTCACCGACACCGGGATGCGCTCGGTCGTCACGGTCCCGCTCAAAGTCGAGGGCCGCCTCACCGGCTCCCTCGGCGTCGCGGCGGAAGCGGCGGGCCGCTACACCAACGAGGAGGCCCTGCGCCTCCAGTTCGCGGCGGACCGCATCGCGCTGGCCGTGGAGTCCGCCCGTCTGGGCGAGCTGGAACGGCTGCGCCGCGGCTCCCTGTCCTTCCTCGTCGAGGCCTCCGACCTGCTGGCCGGCACGCTCGACCGGGACCAGACCCTCGCGCTCATGGCCCAGATGACGGTCCCGACGCTGGCCACCTGGTGCGCCGTCTACACGATCGCGGACCAGTCCTCCGAGCCCTACCTCTCCTACGTGCTCCACGAGGACGAGGACCTCATCGACGGCCTCAAGGCCCTGCTCTCCAAGATCGCCCCGCCGGATCCGGTACCGACCCCGGGCGCCCGTGTCTGGGCCGCACCCTCGGAGGCCGGTCACCGTGCCGCGCTGAGCACCTCGACCCGCAGCCTGCAGCACGACGCGCCGCTGAGCATGAGCACGGCCACCCGCACCATCCTCGCCACGGCCCAGGCCGTCGGCGGCGAGACGGTGGTCCTTCCGCTGGTAGCCCGCAACCGCGTGATCGGCATGCTGACGCTGGGGAAGCCCTCGGACGACCACTTCCGCCAGGAGATCCTGGAACTGGCCGAGGACCTCTCCCGTAGGGCCGCCCTGGCCCTGGACAACGCCCGCCTGTACTCGGAGCGCATGGCCATCAGCCAGTCCCTCCAGCGCAGCCTGCTGCCCCCGGGCCTGCCCGACGTGCCGAACGTCGAGATCGAGGTCATCTACCGCGCCGCGGGCGAGGGCAACGAGGTCGGCGGCGACTTCTACGACGTCTTCCCGATCAGCGACGGCGCGTACGGCTTCGCCATCGGCGACGTCTGCGGTACGGGGCCCGAGGCCGCCGCCGTCACGGGCCTCGCCCGCCACGCGCTGCGCCTGCTGGCCCGCGAGGGCTTCGGCGGTCCCGCGGTCCTGGAGCGCCTCAACGCGGCGATCCTCGAAGAGGGTGCCCGCAGCCGCTTCCTGACCCTCCTGTACGGCGAGCTGTGGCCCCAGGAGGACGGCAGCGCCCTCCTGAAGGTCGTCTGCGCCGGCCACCCACTGCCGCTGCGCCTGCGCCAGGACGGCTCCGTCGAGTCCGCCGCGGAACCGCAGCCCCTGCTCGGCGTCATCGAGGACCTCGACCTGTACGAGCAGGAGGTCGTCCTCAACCCGGGCGACGTCCTCCTGTGCGTCACGGACGGCGTCACCGAACGCCGCGAGGGAAGCCGCATGCTGGGCGACGACGGCCTCGCGGACGTCCTGTCGACCTGTACGGGCCTGACGGCCGGAGCGGTCGCCGCACGCATTCTGCGGGCCGTGGAACGCTTCGCGGCGGAGCCGGCCTCGGACGATATGGCGATCCTGGCCATGCGCGTCCCGGAACCGCCCCGCGTCTGACCCTCAACGCGAAAGGCCCCCGCCAGTGGCGGGGGCCTTTCGCTTTCCTCTGAGCCCCAATGCGGAATCGAACCGCAGACCTTCTCCTTACCATGGAGACGCTCTACCGACTGAGCTATTGGGGCCTCGCTGCGCTGTGGCAACGAGGTAAACCATACACGGCATCCGGGGATGCTCATAATCCCGGCCGGCCGGAGTCGCGGCTCTGGGGCGCCCCTCGTACGCGCGGGTCATGCGGGTCGCGCTGGTGGCTCGGGTGGAGTGGGTGCATGGGTCGCGGATCGGTCCGTGAACGCAGAAAAGCCCCGCACCAAAAGGTGCGGGGCTTTCCCGGAAAAATTGTTCGGCGGCGTCCTACTCTCCCACAGGGTCCCCCCTGCAGTAC
>NZ_JBIVUV010000030.1:0-74541 GCF_044768525.1 Streptomyces sp. NPDC091287 | reverse complement strand
TACTGCAGGGGGGACCCTGTGGGAGAGTAGGACGCCGCCGAACAATTTTTCCGGGAAAGCCCCGCACCTTTTGGTGCGGGGCTTTTCTGCGTTCCAGGACCTTTGGCGTACCCTCTTCGACCTCCACCCCCGTGCACCGGACGGGGGAAGCTGAGGGTAGGGTCAGGGGGCATCATTGGCACGTTCTTCACAGGAGGCCCCCGGGTGGAGGTCCAGGAGACTCGGGTCCAGACGGACCGGGTCCTCACCATCCCCAACATCCTCAGCATGGCTCGCCTTGTCGGGGTACCGCTCTTCCTGTGGCTGATTCTTCGCCCCGTGTTCGGAGGGCCCAACAGCGACAACTGGGCGCTGCTGGTGCTGATGCTCAGCGGCATCAGCGACTACCTCGACGGGAAGCTGGCCCGCAAGTGGAACCAGATCAGCAGCCTCGGCCGGCTCCTGGACCCGGCGGCTGACCGCCTCTACATCCTTTCCACCCTTGTGGGCCTCACCTGGCGTGAGATCCTGCCCCTCTGGGTCACCGCGGCGCTTCTCGCCCGGGAACTGATGCTCCTGGTGATGGTGGCCATCCTGCGACGCCACGGCTATCCGCCTCCGCAGGTCAACTTCCTCGGAAAAGCTGCAACCTTCAACCTGATGTACGCGTTCCCCTTGTTGCTGCTCAGCGACGGGAGTGGTTGGCTGGCCACACTGGCAGCTGTCTTCGGATGGGCGTTCGCAGGATGGGGTACAACGCTCTATTGGTGGGCAGGAATCCTCTACGTGGTTCAGGTCCGCCGGATCGTGAAGGCGGACACGCAGTAGCCGATTGAGCTCGTTGATGCGGTGCCGCGCAGTGTGGCCGGCCCGCGGCAGATGGTGTGAATGATGCCCCGACGGGCGAACTCGGCTAACCGTCGTCTCTTTTAGGAGGACGTTTCCGACATGAAGGCCGTCGTGATGGCTGGCGGCGAAGGCACACGCCTTCGCCCCATGACCTCGAGCATGCCCAAGCCGCTCCTGCCCGTGGCCAACAGGCCGATCATGGAGCACGTCCTGCGCCTGCTCAAGCGGCATGGGCTCAGTGAAACCGTAGTGACCGTCCAGTTCCTCGCCTCCCTCGTCAAGAATTATTTCGGGGACGGCGAAGAGCTCGGGATGGAGCTCACCTATGCCAACGAGGAGAAGCCACTCGGCACCGCGGGCAGCGTGAAGAACGCGGAAGAGGCGTTGAAGGACGACACGTTCCTCGTCATTTCCGGTGACGCGCTCACCGACTTCGACCTCACCGACCTCATCGCGTTCCACAAGGAAAAGGGCGGGCTCGTCACCGTCTGCCTGACCAGGGTTCCCAATCCCCTGGAGTTCGGGATCACCATCGTGGACGAGAACGGTCAGGTCGAACGGTTCCTGGAGAAGCCGACCTGGGGACAGGTCTTCTCGGACACCGTGAACACGGGCATCTACGTCATGGAGCCCGAAGTATTCGACTACGTCCAGGCCGACACCTCGGTCGACTGGTCCGGAGACGTCTTCCCTCAGCTGATGAAGGAGGGCAAGCCCATCTACGGCTATATCGCCGAGGGCTACTGGGAGGACGTAGGCACCCACGAAAGCTATGTGAAGGCCCAGGCGGACGTCCTGGAGCGCAAGGTCGACGTGGAGCTCGACGGCTTCGAGATCTCCCCCGGCGTGTGGGTCGCCGAAGGAGCTGAGGTCCACCCCGACGCCGTGCTGCGCGGACCGCTGTACATCGGCGACTACGCCAAGGTCGAGGCGGACGTCGAGATCCGCGAACACACGGTCGTGGGGTCGAACGTCGTCGTCAAGACGGGTGCCTTCCTCCACAGGGCCGTGGTGCACGACAACGTCTACATCGGACAGCACAGCAACCTCCGGGGCTGCGTGGTCGGCAAGAACACCGACATCATGCGCGCGGCCCGGATCGAGGACGGCGCCGTCATCGGGGACGAATGCCTGGTCGGCGAGGAGTCGATCATCCAGGGCAACGTCCGGGTGTACCCGTTCAAGACGATCGAGGCCGGCGCGTTCGTCAACACCTCGGTGATCTGGGAGTCCCGAGGACAGGCGCACCTCTTCGGGGCGCGCGGGGTCTCCGGAATCCTGAACGTCGAGATCACCCCCGAACTGGCCGTACGGCTGGCCGGCGCCTACGCCACGACCCTCAAGAAGGGCTCGACGGTCACGACCGCACGTGACCACTCCCGAGGCGCCCGCGCCCTCAAGCGGGCCGTCATCTCGGCCCTCCAGGCCAGCGCCATCGACGTCCGGGACCTGGAGAACGTCCCCCTGCCCGTGGCGCGCCAGCAGACCGCCCGGGGCAGCGCCGGCGGCATCATGATCCGTACGTCGCCCGGGGTGCCCGACTCGGTGGACATCATGTTCATCGACGAGCGAGGCGCGGATCTCTCACAGGCGCAGCAGCGCAAGCTCGACCGGGTCTACGCACGCCAGGAGTACCGCAGGGCCTTCCCCGGCGAGATCGGGGACCTGCACTTCCCGTCCAGCGTGTTCGACTCGTACACCGGGTCCCTCCTGCGGAACGTCGACGTCACCGGCATCGCGGACTCCGGACTCAAGGTCGTCGTCGACGCCTCCAACGGCAGCGCCGGGCTCGTCCTGCCCAGCCTGCTCGGGCGGCTCGGCGTGGACGCGCTGACGATCAACCCCGGACTCGACGAGGCGCGGCCCACCGAGTCCGCCGACACCCGGCGGGCCGGTCTTGTGCGGCTCGGCGAGATCGTGTCCTCCGCACGGGCGGCCTTCGGAGTGCGGTTCGACCCGGTGGGCGAGCGACTCTCGCTCGTCGACGAACTGGGCCGGATCATCGAGGACGACAGGGCCCTGCTGGTGCTCCTGGATCTCGTCGCCGCCGAGCGGCGCAGCGGTCGTGTCGCCCTGCCCGTGACGACCACGCGCGTCGCCGAGCAGGTGGCGGCCTACCACGGCACCCAGGTGGAGTGGACGACCACCTCGCCCGACGACCTGACCCGGGTGGGCCGTGAAGAGGACACCATCTTCGGAGGAGACGGGCGCGGCGGGTTCATCGTTCCCGAATTCAGCAGCGTATTCGACGGGAGCGCCGCCTTCGTCCGGCTCATCGGGCTCGTCGCGCGCACCCAGCTCACACTGAGCCAGATCGACGCCCGGATCCCCCGGGCGCATGTCCTGCGCCGCGACCTGGCGACCCCGTGGGCCGTCAAGGGGCTCGTCATGCGCCGGGTCGTCGAAGCGGCCGGCGACCGCAGCGTGGACACCACGGACGGGGTCCGTGTGGTCGAGGCGGACGGGCGGTGGATCATGGTCCTGCCCGACCGGGCGGAGGCCGTCACCCATCTGTGGGCGGAAGGCCCGGACGACGCCTCGGCCCAGGCACTGCTCGACGAGTGGGCCGCGGTGGTGGACAGCGCCGGGGACTGACGCGAAGACGGTGCGCCGCGACGCCCCGGGCAGGGGGTCGCGGCGCACCGGTGGGGCCATTCGGCGGCAGCCGCGATGACGTGCGACGATGTGCGGCATGTCGCAGCAGTCCCCCGATCGGAGCACCGCCCCGCCGCCCGCACGCCCCGACGCCTCCATGTCGCTGCTGAACAACGTGATGGACCACAGCCTCGACGACGGGTACGCGGAGGCCTCCGCGCGGCGCAGGGCCGACGGGAGCGCCGGGCTGCCCCGTACGCTCAAGTCGAAGCTCGGCCTGGCCGCCGGACTGGTGGTGGCCGCCCTGGTGGTCACCCTCGGCGCCGCCGAGGCGCGGATCTCCGCGCCGGTCGTCGCCAAGGAGCGCGAGGAGCTGATCGACCGCATCGACGCGGAGACAGAGGCCGCGGACACGTTGGAGTCCGACGTCGACGCGCTCCGCCGCGATGTGAGCGAACGTCAGCGCAAGGCACTTGAGCAGCACGGCGGGGACCAGGGGCAGCTGGTGGCGCTGCTGGCCGGAGCGACGCCGGTCGACGGCCCCGGCGTGAAACTGGTCGTCGACGACGCGAAGGACACCGACCAGGGCGGCGGCGGGCCGCGCGAGTCGACGGGCTTCGCCGACACCGGGCGGGTGCGCGACCGGGACATGCAGCGGGTCGTCAACGGCCTGTGGGAATCCGGGGCCGAGGCGATCGCCATCAATGGGCAAAGGCTGACGGCGCTGTCGGCCATCCGGGCCGCGGGCGACGCCATACTGGTCGACAACAGACCGCTCGTACCGCCGTACACGGTGCTCGCGGTGGGGGACGGCAAGAAGCTCGCGACCGCCTTCCAGGACAGCGCCGACGGCCAGTACCTTCAGGCGCTCAAGGAGAGCTTCGACATCCGCACCAGCATCTCCGATCAGGCGGAGGTGCGGCTTCCGGCCGCGCCGAGCCTGATCGTCCGTACAGCAGAGCCGAAGGCCGCCGGCAGTGGTGCGGCAGACACAGGGAAGGGCACATCGTGATCGCCGTACTGGGCCTCGTCGTGGGAGTCGTGGTCGGACTGTTGGTCCGGCCCGAGGTACCGGCGGTGGTCGAGCCCTATCTGCCGATCGCGGTGGTCGCCGCGCTCGACGCCGTCTTCGGCGGTCTGCGGGCCATGCTCGACGGCATCTTCGTCGACAAGGTCTTCGTGGTCTCCTTCCTCTCGAACGTCGTGGTGGCCGCGCTGATCGTCTTCCTCGGCGACAAACTGGGTGTCGGCGCTCAACTCTCCACCGGTGTGGTGGTCGTGCTGGGCATTCGGATCTTCTCCAACGCCGCCGCGATCCGCCGGCACGTCTTCCGGGCTTGAGGCCGATGAACAACGACGAGAATCCCCGCAGCGAACAGCCCGAGGGCGGCGCGTCCGCCGTCCCCGACGTTCCCGCGCCGCCGCCCGCCACGGAGGTGTCCGGTCGGCAGAGGCTCAAGGCGGGCCTGTGGCCGCCGCGGCTGAGCCGGGCCCAACTGATCGTCGCCGTGCTGCTGTTCGGGCTCGGTCTGGGGCTTGCCATCCAGGTGCGGTCCACCAACGACGACAGTGCGCTGCGCGGCGCCCGTCAGGAGGACCTGGTCCGTATCCTCGACGAGGTCGACGACCGGACCCAGCGTCTGGAGGACGAGAAGCAGCGTCTGGACGATCAGCGCACCGAGCTGGAGACCAGCTCCGACCAGGCCGAGGAGGCCCGGAAGCAGACGCTGGAGAAGGAACGCCAGCTCGGTATCCTCGCGGGCACCGTGGCGGCGCAGGGCCCCGGCATCACGCTGACGATCACCGACCCCTCGGGGGCGGTCGCACCCGACATGCTGCTCGACGCCATTCAGGAACTGCGGGCGGCGGGGGCCGAGGCGATCCAGGTCAACGGGGTGCGGGTGGTGGCCAACACCTATTTCTCCGGCGACGCCGGGAAGGTCCAGGTGGACGGGGAGAAGATCGAGGCGCCGTACGAGTTCACGGTGATCGGCAAACCGCAGGATCTGGAGCCCGCCCTCAACATTCCCGGCGGTGTGGTCCAGACGCTGGAGAAGGAGCAGGCCACGGTGCTCGTGGAGCGGTCCGACGACATCGTCGTCGATGCCTTGCGACCGGCGCAGCGGCCTGACTACGCTCGGTCGTCATCCCCGTGAGCCGGGCGAGCGTGGGGGCCGGTGGAGCGGGTCGGACGGTTGCGGGGGGTCGGCGCACCGGATTGGTGGTGCGTGGTGGAAACTGTCGGGTGGATACGGACGTTGTGAAGATGTCCGGGTCGGCAGGTGTGTTCAATCAGGGTTCGTCCTGCCCCACGGGCGGGTCTATGTCGGTCAAGGGGAATCGCCCGTGAAGTTGTTTGCGAAGTTGTTCGGGAAGAGTGCACGCGAGGACAGCAACAGTGCTGCCCGCCACCGCGCGCCGCGCCACGGTCAGGGCGAGGAGCAGGAGGCGGAGCGTCCGCTCTTCCGCGACGAGGTGTCCGGTGCCCCGGGGGGTGACGGCGTGTCGTCTGTTGACCCTGCCGGTGCCGGACGCATAGGTTTCGGCGAACCATCAGCCTCGAGTACGGGTGGAGGGTTCACCCCGGAGGGCTCGTCGATGCCGGTCTGTACGAGGTGCGGTCACCGCAACGCGGAGGCCAGCAGGTTCTGTTCCAACTGCGGCGCACCGCTGCGGGGCGGGGTCCCCGAGCGTCCCTCGGAGACGACGTCCACCATCTCCATCTCCGGCCTCGAGGCGTACGAGGCGGAGGCGACGGGTCAGACCGCTCTGCCCTCGCTCTCCCCGGAGGCCCAGGCCGCGGTCGACGCGCTGCCCGGAGGCTCGGCGCTGCTGGTCGTGCGGAGGGGCCCGAACTCCGGAAGCCGCTTCCTGCTCGACAGCGACCTGACCACGGCCGGCCGTCACCCGCAGAGCGACATCTTTCTCGACGACGTGACCGTGTCGCGGCGTCATGTGGAGTTCCGCAGGAGTCCGGACGGTAGCTTCACCGTGGGTGATGTCGGCAGCCTCAACGGCACCTACGTCAACCGTGAGCGCATCGATTCGGTCCAGCTGTCCAACGGCGACGAAGTCCAGATCGGAAAGTACCGCCTGGTCTTCTATGCGAGCCCGCGGGGCGTGTGACCAGCCCCCGGACTCCGTCCGGGGGGACCCCGAGGAAGGCCCATGCTGCGAACACCGACAGGCGGTGCCGGACACGGCACCGCCACCGCGGAAGCGCGCCCGATGAGCATCGGTACGGTGCTCATCCAGCTGCGCGACGAGTTTCCCGAAGTCACCATCTCCAAGATCCGGTTCCTGGAGGCCGAGGGGCTCATCGAGCCGCAGCGCACTCCTTCCGGATACCGGAAGTTCGCCCCGCGTGATGTGGAGCGCCTGGCCCAGGTGCTCCGCATGCAGCGGGACCACTACCTGCCGCTGAAGGTCATCCGGGAGCACCTGGACGCCCTGGCCCGGGGGGAGCAGCCCGTGCTGCCCTCGCCCGGCGAGCGGCGGGACCTGGCCGACGGGGTGTGGGAGACCGGCTCCGGGACGGCGACCGTCGCCCGGATCGGACGGGCCGAGCTGCTCGCGGCGGCCGAGGTCGACGAGGACCGGCTGGCCGAGTGGGAGTCCTACGGACTGATCGTCCCCGCCCCCGAGGGCGGCTATGACGCCGAGATGGTGACGGTCGCCAAGCTGGTGGCGGACCTCGGGCGTTTCGGCCTGGAACCGCGTCATCTTCGGGCCATGCGGGCCTCAGCCGACCGGGAGGCGGGGCTGGTGGAGCAGCTGGTCGCGCCCTTGCGCCGGCACCGTAATCCGCAGACCAGAGCCCATGCCGAGGCGACCGCGAACGAGCTCGCCGAGCTGTCCGTACGGCTGCACGCGGCACTCGTACAGAGCGCTCTGCGCAGCCGTCTGCACTGACCTCGGCGGAGCCCGACTACCCAAACATGGCGAGCACGTCCTAGGGTTGCTGTGTGAACGAGCTCGACGTTGTCGGTGTCCGGGTGGAAATGCCCTCCAACCAACCGATCGTTCTCCTGCGTGAAGTGGGAGGCGACCGGTACCTCCCCATTTGGATCGGTCCTGGGGAGGCGACCGCGATTGCCTTCGCCCAGCAGGGCATGGCTCCCGCCAGGCCGCTGACCCATGACCTGTTCAAGGATGTGCTCGAGGCCTTGGGCCAGGAGCTCACCGAGGTCCGCATCACGGACCTCCGCGAAGGGGTCTTCTATGCGGAGCTCGTCTTCGCCAGCGGAGTCGAGGTGAGCGCCCGGCCCTCCGACGCCATAGCGCTCGCCCTGCGGACCGGCACGCCGATCTACGGCAGTGACGGCGTGCTGGACGATGCGGGCATCGCGATCCCCGACGAGCAGGAGGACGAGGTGGAGAAGTTCCGCGAGTTCCTCGATCAGATCTCTCCGGAGGACTTCGGTACGAACAGTCAGTGACCGTCCCGCAGGGGTGCTGTCAGCGCATCCGACAAGCCTTTCCCGGAAACGAGACACGGGAAACCACCCTCAGGGTGATTATCACTCGGCGTGCCGAGTGTGGCGATCGTTGACGCACCCCGAGTGACTGCCTACCTTCGAGTGGGCAGGTCAAGGACGGAGGTCGGCGTGAGAAGCAGCGGCGACGGTACGGCGGCGGGTGGGCCGTATCCGCAGCACGGCAGTGGAGCCGACCACGCCATCAGGCAGCCGGTTCAACCGGCAGCGGTGGCAGCGGGCGGCGTGGCAGCGGCGAGCGATGCCGGCGACATCGGCTATCGCGGACCGACGGCGTGCGCGGCGGCGGGGATCACCTACCGCCAGTTGGACTACTGGGCCCGTACGGGACTGGTCGAGCCCAGTGTGCGCCCGGCTTACGGGTCGGGGACCCAGCGTCTCTACAGTTTCCGGGACGTGGTGCTCCTCAAGATCGTCAAGCGGTTCCTGGACACCGGGGTCGCCCTGCAGAACATCCGCACCACGGTCCAGCATCTGCGGGCCCGCGGTTTCCAGGATCTTGAGCGCATGACGCTGATGAGCGACGGAGCCACGGTCTACGAGTGCTCCTCGCCCGACGAGGTCGTCAGCCTGCTCCAGGGCGGGCAGGGAGTCTTCGGGATCGCCGTCGGCGTCGTCTGGCGGGACGTGGACGCGGCGCTCTCGCAGCTGCACGGCGAGCGGGTCGACACCGGCGAGACGCTCGTCGGCCACAACCCCGCCGACGAGCTGGCGCGGCGCCGCAACCGCGCCGTCTGAGCACCCCGGAACCACAGCACGGCGGGAAGCACGAACAGGACGACGGGCCGGTCCGGCACCCCACGGGGCGCCGGACCGGCCCGTTGTCAGTGCCGTAGGGCAGCATCGACGGTGTGAGACCCGCGCCCACCATCCTTCACCTGGACATGGACGCCTTCTACGCGTCGGCGGAGCAGGCGGCCAAGCCGAGCCTGCGCGGCAAGGCGGTCGTGGTGGGCGGCCTCGGACCGCGCGGAGTGGTCGCCACCGCCTCGTACGAGGCCCGGCGCCTGGGCGTGCACTCGGCGATGCCCACCGCACAGGCCCGGCGGCTCGCACCGAACGCCGCCTACCTGGTGCCTCGCTTCTCGCTGTACCGGACGGTGAGCGACCAGGTGATGGAGCTCCTGGGGCGGCTGTCGCCCCTGGTGGAGCCGCTCAGCCTGGACGAGGCCTTCGTGGACCTGGAGGCCGGCGGGACGGCCGACGACGCGGCGTCGGCCCGTGCGACGGGTGAAGGACTGCGGACGGCCATCCGCGCGGTGACCGGCCTCAGCGGATCCGTCGGGCTGGCCGATTCCAAGATGCTCGCCAAGATCGCCTCCGAGGAGGCCAAGCCCGACGGACTGCTGCTCATCGAGCCCGGCACCGAGCGTGAGCTGCTCGCCCCCAGGTCCGTGCGCATCCTGCCGGGGGTCGGCCCGGCCACCGGCGACCACCTCAGACGCGCCGGGATGACCACCGTCCACGATCTGGCCGAGGCGGGCGAGGCGGAACTCGTACGGCTGGTCGGCAAGGCCCACGGCCACGGGCTCTACCGGATGGCGCTGGGGCTCGACGACCGGCCGGTGGTCGCCGAGCGGGACGCCAAGTCCGTATCGGTGGAGGACACCTTCGACGTGGACCTGCACGACCGGGTGCGGGTGCGGGCCGAGGTGGAGCGGCTGGCCGTCCGGTGCGTGGAGCGGCTGCGCGCCGCCGACCGGTCGGGCCGCACGGTGGTGCTGAAGGTGCGCCGCTACGACTTCTCCACGCTGACCCGCTCCGAGACGCTCAGAGGCCCCACGGACGACCCCACAGTGGTCCGTGAGGCGGCGGGGCGGCTGCTGGAGTCCGTCGACACCACGGGGGGCGTACGGCTGCTGGGGGTCGGTGTGACGGGGCTGGCCGACTACACCCAGGAGGACCTGTTCGCCCAGGCCGCCGACGCCCGGGAGCTCGCTCAACGGGCCCAGGAGGAGCACCGGGCGCCGGGGGAGGGCGAGGAGGAGAACGTGGCGGCCGAGCCCGAGCCGGACAGCGCGGAACTGCTCGCCGCGCGGCGCTGGCCCGCCGGGCACGACGTGCACCACGAGGAGCACGGGCACGGCTGGGTGCAGGGGAGTGGCGTGGGCCGCGTCACCGTCCGGTTCGAGGAGCCGTGGAGCGCACCCGGCCGGGTGCTGACGTTCCGCATCGACGACCCGCTGCTGCGGCCCGCCGACCCGCTGCCGCTCGTCCGTGACGCGGCCGACTACTCCTCCTGGCCCGCCAGCCTGCCGAAGTCCCGGTCGGGCGCCGACTGCTCCGAGGGTGGGGAGTCCAGCCCGTAATGGCGGTAGAGCTGCAGTTCCTGCTCGGGCGAGAGGTGCCGGCCGACGCCGAAGTCCGGCGCGCCCTTGATCAAGGCGCGGTCGAAGGGGACGCGCAGCGCGTCCTCGACGAATTCGCTGGGCTCCAGGGGGACGAAGGCGTCCCTGCTGAACAGGCCGGTGCGGACGGCCGCCCACTCGGGCACGCCCGTCGCGTCGTCGAGATAGACCTCATCCACCGTTCCGATCTTGGCGCCCTTGCGATCGAATGCCTTGCGGCCGATCAGGCGGCGCGGATCGATATCGGTCTGCACGGTGCCTCCCACTGGTCGCAACTGCTCAGGGTGGACGCTGTCGCTCCACCAGCACCACACAAGTGCAGATCCGTGGCGTCGGCCACTCGAGAACTCCGGCGCAGTGGCCGCTGGTAGGCTGGCTGTGGCTGCTGACCCCGTGCGGGAGAGTCCTCCGGTGGAGAATCCGGAGGCGCCGAAGGAGCAACTCCTCCCCGGAATCTCTCAGGCCCCCGTACCGCACGGACGAGGTCACTCTGGAAAGCAGGGCGATTCCGTGCGGGCGCAGGCCCAGGCGGACTCGACCCTCACCGACGGTGAAAGTCGGCACGCCCCCGGGCGGGCCGGTGAAGCTCTCAGGTTGAGATGACAGAGGGGGAGGCCGTTCGGGCACCCGCGCCGTGGTGCCCCTCGCAGGTCGTGACAGACCAGGAGGCCTCCACCATGACCCCCCGTCGCACTCCGCTCTCCCAGCTGGAGCAGGGCATTCCGTTCGAGCAGCGCCACATAGGGCCCGACGCCGGAGCCCAGGCGAAGATGCTCGCCCAGGTCGGCTACGGCTCCCTGGACGAGCTCACCGCCGCCGCGGTGCCCGACGTGATCAAGAGCGCGGAGGCCCTGAACCTTCCCTCGGCGCGCACCGAGGCGGAGGTCCTGGCCGAGCTGCGGTCGCTGGCCGACCGCAACGAGGTGCTGGCCCCGATGATCGGCCTCGGCTACTACGGCACCTTCACGCCGCCCGTCATCCTGCGCAACGTCATGGAGAACCCCGCCTGGTACACGGCCTACACGCCGTACCAGCCGGAGATCTCCCAGGGCCGCCTGGAGGCCCTCCTCAACTTCCAGACGATGGTCGCCGAGCTGACCGGGCTGCCCACCTCCGGCGCCTCGCTGCTCGACGAGGGCACCGCGGCCGCCGAGGCGATGGCCCTCGCCCGGCGCGTCGGCAAGGTCAAGAAGGGCGTCTTCCTGGTCGACGCCGACACCCTGCCGCAGACCGTCGCGGTGATCGAGACCCGCGCCGAGCCCACCGGTGTCGAGGTCGTCGTCGCGGACCTGAGCGACGGCATCCCCGCCGAGATCGCCGAGCGCGGCGTCTTCGGCGTCCTGCTCCAGTACCCGGGCGCTTCCGGTGCCGTGCGCCCCATCGAGCCCGTCATCGAGCAGGCCCACGAGCTCGGCGCGATCGTCACCGTCGCCGCCGACCTGCTGGCCCTCACGCTGCTCACCTCGCCCGGCGCGCTCGGCGCCGACATCGCGGTCGGCACCACCCAGCGCTTCGGCGTCCCGATGGGCTTCGGCGGTCCGCACGCCGGCTTCATGGCGGTCCGCGAGAAGTTCGCCCGGTCCCTGCCCGGCCGCCTCGTCGGCGTCTCCGTCGACGCCGACGGCAACAAGGCCTACCGCTTGGCCCTCCAGACCCGCGAGCAGCACATCCGTCGCGAGAAGGCCACCAGCAACATCTGCACCGCGCAGGTCCTGCTCGCCGTCATGGCCGGGATGTACGCGGTCTACCACGGCCCCGACGGGCTGCGGACGATCGCCCGGCGCACCCACCGCTTCGCCGCGATCCTGGCCGACGGACTGCGGAGTGCCGGCGTCGACGTCGTGCACGGCGCGTTCTTCGACACCCTGACCGTGCGCGTCCCCGGAAAGGCCGCGGCCGTCGTCGCGGACGCCCGGGAGCGCGGCGTCAACCTCCGCCTCGTCGACGCCGGCCAGGTCTCCATCGCCTGCGACGAGACCACCACCCGTGCGCAGATCTCCGCCGTCTGGGCCGCCTTCGGCGCCGAGGGCGACATCGAGGCGCTGGACGCGACGGTCGCCGACGCGCTGCCCGAGGGGCTGCTGCGCTCCGACGACATCCTGACCCACCCGGTCTTCCACCAGCACCGCTCCGAGACCGCGATGCTGCGCTACCTGCGCAAGCTCGCCGACCGCGACTACGCGCTGGACCGCGGCATGATCCCGCTCGGCTCCTGCACCATGAAGCTGAACGCGACCGCCGAGATGGAGTCGATCACCTGGCCCGAGTTCGGCGCGCTGCACCCCTTCGCCCCGGCCGACCAGGCGCAGGGCTTCCTCTCCCTCATCCGTGAGCTGGAGGAGCGCCTCGCCGAGGTCACCGGCTACGACGCGGTGTCCCTCCAGCCCAACGCCGGCTCCCAGGGCGAGTTCGCGGGACTGCTGGCCGTCCGCGCGTACCACCGGGCCAACGGCGACGACCAGCGCACCGTCTGCCTCATCCCGTCCTCCGCGCACGGCACCAACGCCGCCAGCGCCGTCATGGCGGGCATGAAGGTCGTCGTGGTGAAGACCGCCGACGACGGCGAGGTCGACATCGCGGACCTGCGCGCCAAGATCGAGCAGCACCGCGACGAGCTGGCCGTGCTCATGATCACCTACCCGTCCACGCACGGGGTGTTCGAGGAGCACGTCGCCGAGATCTGCGGCGAGGTGCACGACGCGGGTGGCCAGGTCTACGTCGACGGCGCCAACCTCAACGCGCTGGTCGGGCTCGCCAAGCCCGGCAAGTTCGGCGGCGACGTCTCGCACCTGAACCTGCACAAGACCTTCTGCATCCCGCACGGCGGCGGCGGCCCCGGCGTCGGCCCGGTCGGTGTCCGCGCGCACCTCGCCCCGTACCTCCCCAACCACCCCCTCCAGCCCGCCGCGGGTCCGGAGACCGGTGTGGGCCCGATCTCGGCCGCCCCGTGGGGCTCGGCGGGCATTCTGCCGATCTCGTGGGCGTACGTCCGTCTGATGGGCGGCGAGGGGCTCAAGCGGGCCACGCAGGTCGCCGTGCTGGCCGCGAACTACATCGCCAAGCGCCTGGAGCCGCACTTCCCGATCCTGTACAACGGCCCGGCCGGCCTCGTCGCGCACGAGTGCATCGTGGACCTGCGCCCGATCTCCAAGGCGACCGGCGTCTCCATCGACGACGTGGCCAAGCGCCTGATCGACTACGGCTTCCACTCGCCGACCATGTCGTTCCCGGTGGCCGGCACGCTGATGATCGAGCCGACGGAGAGCGAGAACCTCGCGGAGCTCGACCGGTTCTGCGACACCATGATCGCGATCCGCGCCGAGATCGAGAAGGTCGCCTCGGGGGAGTGGAGCCAGGACGACAACCCGCTGAGCAACGCCCCGCACACCGCGGCCGCGCTCGGCGGCGACTGGGACCACGGTTACAGCCGCGAGGAGGCCGTCTTCCCGGCCGGGGTGTCCGCCGCGGACAAGTACTGGCCGCCGGTGCGCCGCATCGACGGAGCCTTCGGCGACCGGAACCTGGTCTGCTCCTGCCCCCCGCTGGACGCGTACGACGACTGAGACAGGCTGCGGTAGGGCGTGAGCCGTGAGCGGTGCACGCCGGACATGCGTCGGGGCCGGTGCGGAGATCTCTCCGGGCCGGCCCCCGTTCGTCGGCCCGTCCTCAGGCGGCCTTCACCACGCGGCCGGTTGCCGGAGTCCGGTGCGGGGCGATGATCTGCCCGTCGGGCAGCAGTTCGCCGGTGTCCTCGAAGAGCAGGACGCCGTTGCACAAGAGGCTCCACCCCTGTTCGGGGTGGTGGGCCGTCAGGCGGGCGGCCTCCCGGTCGGGTGAATCGGCAGTGGGGCAGGGTGGCTGGTGCTGGCACATGGATGGGTTCTTTCGCTGCGTCGAGTCGAGTGTCCTGCGGCTGGATGAGGTGTTCATGGCCGCCCCCGTATCAGTCGGTCCGGTCCCAGTGTTGCCTTACGGGGAAGATTCCGCAGGGATTTGGCTGCAGCACCCGTACTCCTCTCATGACGCATCACCCGCGCGGACGGTTCACCGCAACTGCACTGTCCCTTTGGGTGGTTCGGGGTGGCCGGATGGGGCTAGTCCGAGTGGGCAGCACCGTGCCCCCGCAGTGACCCCTGCCCCGCCCGGTGTTCGGGCGGGGCAGGGCGGGGTCGCTACGGGGGCGCTGTGCCGGGGTGGCGCCGGTCAGGCCGAACTGAGGAGCGGGCCGGGGGCCACGCGCAGCGAGATGACGGGCAGCAGATCGGCGACCCGGTACGGGCGGTGGGCGGCGATGCCCGGCGGGGCCGGCGCCAGGGGTACCAGGACGTCCGTCGGCGCGAGCATTCCGCCGGCGGGATCGGCCTCGGTGTCGCCGTGCAGCCAGAGCGTGAGCATGTACAGCTCCGGGATGGACAGCAGCCGGGCCTGGCAGGCGGTGGACGACCCCTCCGCCTGTCGGAGGGCCAGTTCGGTCGAGGCGAGGTAGGGCCCCTCGAAGAAGTGCGAGAAGACCCAGCCGTCGGGCGTGAGCACGGTGTCCGCCGCGGCGACCGCGCGGCCCTCGCTCCGGATCAGGAAACGCCAGGCCGCGAGGCGTGTCAGAGGTGCCGTCCTGGTGGGCGCGATCCGGTCCAGCACATGCACGGGAAGCGGTAGCTCGGGGCTCAGCGGTCCCTGGACGGACCGGAGAGCGGATGTTCGGGCCTCGCGGACGGCGGTGGGAGAACCGAGGGCCGCGAGAACACTGCGCAGGGCGGGCGCGGGAGCCGGGGGAACATGCA
The DNA here is from genome assembly GCF_044768525.1 of Streptomyces sp. NPDC091287. NCBI lineage: Bacteria > Bacillati > Actinomycetota > Actinomycetes > Kitasatosporales > Streptomycetaceae > Streptomyces > Streptomyces sp. NPDC091287. The sequence goes on along the minus strand of NZ_JBIVUV010000030.1, from coordinate 59,493 downwards.
GCGGCATAGTGGGTCGCCTCTCACTTCGGAGACACGGTGGCGCTTGGGCGGGTGCAGACGGCGCTGTCGGCATGCGGGCCGGAGACGGCCGGTGACGGGCGAGTGGTAGCAACTCTCTGCCTCGTTGAGCGGAGTTTATATGACGCGTGTTCACACAGTGTTTCCACTAGCGGTCGGAGATATGTCGCGCAAGGCGTCATCCGGCCTTCGAATTGTGGTATTCCTGGTGATTTGAACTGCCGTTGGCAACCCCGACCTGGCGTTCTTCCGGTGGAGCGGTCGGCTGAAACTCGTCGGTGTTTTCACCGCGCATACTCCGGCCGAAAATATGGGGAACCACATGCCTCCGGAATGTGCCCCCGGTCTCCTTCCATCAGACTATCGGGTATCGGGGGCCCGTGGGGGCGTTACGGATCACTCCCGCTGGGCATTATCGATCGTGATGCGAGCGGCCTGGGCCGCGGGCCGCCCACTGGAGGAGGGACCCCTCGATGGGGGAGAAGGTCGTGGCGGAAGCCTTTGACCTGTCCGATCGACAGGCGTACCGCGCCAAGCTCAACCAGTGCCTGGAGGGGCTGGGCAGACTCCTGGCGGAGCGGAGGTTCGACCGTCCGCGGAACCTGATGGGGCTGGAGATCGAGCTGAATCTCGCGGGTTCCGACGGGATGCCCCGGATGATGAATCAGCAGGTGCTCCAGCGCATCGCGAGCCGGGATTTCCAGACCGAACTGGGGATGTTCAATCTCGAAGTGAATATCGTCCCGCACCGCCTCGGCGGCCGGGTTTTCGATCAGCTCGCGGAGGAGTTGCGGACCGGCCTCGCCTATGCGCACCGCAAGGCGGGGGAGGTGGACGCGGGGATCGTGATGATCGGAATCCTGCCCACCCTGGGGGAGCACGACGTGGTGTCCGCGAATCTCTCGGACGTGGACCGCTACACCCTGCTCAACGACCAAATGGCGGCCGCCCGGGGGGAGGATTTTCTCCTGGATATCGAAGGCGTCGAGCGGTTGGTCTGTACCTCTCCCTCCATCGCCCCGGAATCGGCCTGTACCTCGGTACAGCTGCATCTCCAGGTGACGCCCGCCCGGTTCGCCGACGTGTGGAACGCCGCCCAGGCGATCACCGGCGTCCAGATCGCGCTGGGCGCCAACGCCCCCTTCCTCTTCGGCAAGGAGCTGTGGCGGGAGTCCCGGCCGCCGCTGTTCCAGCAGGCCACCGACGTACGGCCGCCGGAGCTGGCCAACCAGGGCGTGCGCCCCAGGACCTGGTTCGGGGAGCGCTGGATCGGCTCCGCCCACGAGCTCTTCGAGGAGAACCTGCGCTACTTCCCGCCGCTGCTGCCGATCTGCGACGACGAGGATCCCCTGAAGGTGCTGGACGAGGGTGGGGTGCCCCAGCTGGCCGAGCTGGTGCTGCACAACGGCACCGTCTACCGCTGGAACCGTCCGGTGTACGGGATCGCCGACGGCGTTCCTCATCTGCGGGTGGAGAACCGGGTGCTGCCCGCCGGGCCGACGGTCACCGATGTGATCGCCAACGCCGCCTTCTACTACGGGCTCGTACGGGCGCTCGCCGAGGAGTCCCGGCCGGTGTGGAGCAGGCTGCCGTTCGAGGCCGCCGAGGAGAATTTCACCGAGGCCTGCCGGCACGGCATCGAGGCCGAGCTGCTCTGGCCGCGGTCGGGCCGCTCCGGCGGGCTGGCCAGGATCCCCGCCGTACAGCTGGTGCTGGAGGAGCTGCTGCCGCTGGCCGCCGCGGGGCTGGACGCCTGGCACATCGAACCCGCCGACCGGGACCGCTATCTCGGGGTGATCGAGGAGCGCTGCAAGCGGCGCGTCAACGGGGCCTCCTGGCAGGTGGCCACGTACCGCCGGGCCGTGGACGCCGGGCTGGGGCGGGACGCGGCGCTCGCGGCCACCACCCGCCGCTATGCCGAGCTGATGCACGCGGGGGAGCCGGTCCACACCTGGCCGGTGGGCTTCCCGGCCCCCTGAGGCCCCCGGGAAGCCGGCGCCGGTGACGGGCCCGGCGCCGGCTCCCGGGCCGGTCACTCCTGTGCGACGAGTCCGTTCTGCCCGGCAGCCATGATGGCCTGGAGGATCACCGCCTGGATCTCGGCCGGGTCGCTCACCTCGTAGCCGTCGCCGCCGGTGACCCGCGCGATCTCGGCGACCTCGCCGCGGTCCGCGTCCGGGCCCACCGCGATCGCGATGACCGGGACCGGGCGCTCCGGGTCGCGGAGCGCCTTGAGCTCCGCGATGAGCCCGCTCCGCGAGATGCTCCGCTCGTCCTGGTTGGAGCCGTCGGTGAGGATCACCAGGGCGTTGAACTTGCCCTTCCGATACGTCGACCGGGCTTCCTTGTACGAGGCCAGCGTCGTGTCGTACAGCCCGGTCGCGCCATCGGGCACCGGCTGCAGCCCCGCGAAGGCGGCTGTGAGCTTCTCCCGGTGGGTCCCACCACCCTTGACCGGGTCGCCGAGCCGCTTCGTCGGCATGAGCCGCCGGTAGTCCTTGTCGCCGTCGAGCGTGGTGGCGAACTCCCACAGGCCGATCTCGTCGTTCGGGGTGAACTGCCCCAGCGCCTGGATCAACGACTCCTTGGTGACGTCCATCCGGGACTGGCTCCGGCCCGGGACCAGCGTCGCCATGGAGCCCGAGGCGTCGACCACCGTGGTCAGCCGGGCGCTCTGCACGGTGATCGTCCACATCCCGAGCGTCTCCCGGAGCTCCTTCGCCGAGGGCGCCTCGGCGGCCGGTGTGGCGTACGGCTGGGGCTTCCTCCCTCCGGCCGCCGCGACGACGGAGTCCTCCGCGCTCCCGTCACCGGCCCGGAACCCGTGCTCGGCGAAGGCGGCCCGGGCGTCCCGGTCACCCAGCAGGGTCATGAAGCGCAGGGCCGCGCGGGACTCCGCGACGCTGAGTTCCGCCCCGTTGACCAGGGTGTACGGGTAGTCCAGCAGCGGAGTGCCGTCCTGCGGGTAGAAGAGGTCCAGCTCGCCACCGCCGGTCGCCTCCGCGTTGTGCGCGAAGGCCGCCTGCTCGGAGATCAGGACCGCCTGGTTCCGCTTCGGATTGCCCTCCTCCGCTCCGGACGTGCTCCGCGCCAGCGTCTCCAGGACCTGGGCGTCGCCGTCCGACATCCGCTCGGCGAGCACCTTCGCGGTCTGGGCGGCCCGGGTGTCGCTGTCCCCGCCCTGCCGCGCCGACGAGGCGCCGATGCCGACGAGCGCCAGCAGTCCGGTGGCGCTGCGCGCCGGGTCCGCCGCGCCGAGGCGGACCCGGTCGGAGCCGAGCGCCGCGACCAACTCGGACCAGGAGTAGGTCTTCTCGGGCCAGCCGAGCTTCTGGGAGGCCGACGGCACCATGGCCAGCGCCACGGGGGAGGAGGCCACCGAGTCGGACGGGGAGACGGGAATGCCCTCGCCCAGCCCCTTGGCTCGCTCCAGCCACAGTTCGGAGTCGGGCAGCCAGACCTGGAAGTCGGGCTTCTCGTCCCCCGCCGCGAGGGATTCGGCGACCTTGTGCGAATCGCGGGCCAGCACCTCCACGACCAGACAGCGGCCGTCGGTTCTCATCTCGTCCGCGGGCGCCTGTTCGGCTATGGAGCGCACGGCGGGGGCGATGTCCGGGGAGGCCACCACGGACAGCCGTACGGCGGACTCCTCGCAGGACCGGGAGAACGACAGCAGGCCGGCCTTGGCCGCCACGGCCGTCCCGGTCGCCACGGTGAGGACGAGCAGGGTGGCGATGGCGACCGTACGACGCCGTCGCCGGGGGCTCGGGTGATCCCGGCGTCCTTCCGCCGCGTGGCTGTCGGGCAAGCTATGACGTCCCATGTCGGTGGCGCCCCTCGTTGAGGATGGAACAAGGAAAAGGGGGACCGCACCATCAGCGATGGTGGTCGTCCCCCGGCCTGTCGCGCATGATCTTCGTACCTTTATTCGAGACCCTAGTGCGGTGGTCGGTGGGATGAGACGTGATTGCAGAACAAAAGGCAGGTGTACAGGTGGAGGCCGGGCGCGTGGCTGATTCTTTTCCCCAAGAGGCCGTGTCACGAAGGATCTTGCGGTCCGAGGTGCTGCTGGTCCTGGCGCTCTCGCTGGGCGCCAGCGCGGTGTCCTCCCTTATCAGTTTTGTCGGATCGCTGACCAAACCGGGAGGTTTGAAGGACCAGGCGGCGACGCTCAACGGCTCGTACGCTCCGGACCGTCCATGGCTTGATCTGTCATGGCAAATGTTCGGAATCGCAACGGCTCTGGTGCCGGTCGCGCTGGTCGCGCACCTGCTGATCCGGGAAGGAGCGGGGCTGCGGGCCATCGGATTCGACGTGGCGAAACCCTGGTTCGACCTCGGCCGCGGAACCCTCGTCGCGGCCGGCATCGGCAGCGCCGGCCTCGCCTTCTACCTGGTGGCCCGCGCCACGGGATTCAACCTGACGGTCGTCCCCGAGTCCCTGCCCGAGGTCTGGTGGAAATTCCCCGTACTGATCCTCTCGGCGATCCAGAACTCCGTGGTGGAGGAGGTCATCGTCGTCGGCTATCTGCTGCGCAGACTCGGACAGTTGGGCTGGACGCCGATGGCCGCGCTGGTGGCCAGCTCCGTGCTGCGCGGGTCGTACCACCTGTATCAGGGGATCGGCGGCTTCATCGGCAACGTGGTGATGGGCGTCGTGTTCGTGCTGCTCTACCGGCGCTGGGGCCGGGTGGGTCCGCTGGTCGTCGCGCACGCGCTCCTGGACATCGGGGCGTTCGTCGGGTACGCCCTGCTCGCGGGCCGGGTCGACTGGCTGCCGACGCCCTGAGCGCGGTGCCATCAAGGCCGTGACGGGGTGCGCCGGAGAGCCGGCGCACCCCGACGGCCGTCAGAGCGTGGTGAGCAGTTCGCCGTCGATCACCGTGACCGCCGTGCCGGTCAGCAGGGTGCGCTCGCCGCGCAGCGCGGTGCGGACCAGCCCCGAGCGGGCGGACGCCTGGAGGCCGGTGAGGTCGTCGCGGCCGAGGCGGGCCGACCAGAAGGGGGCCAGCGCGGTGTGGGCGCTGCCGGTGACCGGGTCCTCGTCGATGCCGACGCCCGGGAAGAAGCCGCGCGAGACGTAGTCGTATCCCCGGGCGGGGTCCTCGGCGGCGGCGGTGGCGATGACACCGCGCCGGGAGTGGGCCGCCAGCGCGGCGAAGTCCGGGGCGAGCGCCCGTACGGCCGCCTCGTCGCGGAGCTCGACGAGCAGGTCGCCGATGTGCTCACCGGTGTCGTGCACCGAGACGGGGTCCGCCCCGAGGGCGTCGGCGAGGCCGTACGGCACCGGCTCCTCGGTCAGCGGGGAGGTGGGGAAGTCGAGGGTGAGAGTGCCGTCCTGCCGGGCGGTCGCGGTCAGGATCCCGCAGCGCGCGGCGAAGCGCACCGGGCCCGTGGCCAGACCCGTCGTGTGCAGGACGTGGGCGGCGGCGAGCGTCGCGTGCCCGCACATGTCCACCTCGGTGGCCGGGGTGAACCAGCGCAGTGCCCAGTCGGCCGTGCCGCCCGGCGGCAGCGGGTGGGCGAAGGCCGTCTCGGAGAGGTTGACCTCGGCGGCGATCTCCTGCAGACGTGCGTCGGCCGGGAACGTACCGCTGTCCAGCAGGAGTACGCCGGCGGGGTTTCCGGAGAAGGGGCGGTCGGTGAACGCGTCGACGATGCGAATCCTCATGGGACGACCGTAGATCGCCGGGGCGGCGGCGGGCCAAGGCCAATTCCGGGTCGCCGGCCCTCGACGGTGCTGACGGACGACCCCGTCGAGGAGGTTTGCCGGCTCAAGGCCGGGGAGGGCGGCAAGGTCATCGTCCTCACCGGCAGCATCACCCTGGCCCACGCGCTGATCGCGGCCGGGTCGGTCGACGCGTACCGCCTCTTCGTCCACCCGGCCGTCCAGGGCCACGGCCGGCGTCTCTTCCCCGAGGGTTACGAAGTCACCCGGCTGCGGCTCCTGGAATCGAGGGCGTTCCGCAGCGGGATCACCCTGCGGCGGTACGCCCCGGCCTGACCCCGCCGGGAGTACCTCACGCCTGAGGGGCCGGAAGCACCCGTCCCAGGCGAGCGAGCGGGGACACGGCCATCAGGACCGGTGACAGCATCATGCCCGCGGCCGACACCAGGAGGCCGGTGCGCAGACCCCACCCCTGTGCGAGGAGGCCGCCGAGCAGCGAGCCGAGCGGGGTGAACCCCATCCCGACGAAGGTGATCGTCGCGGCCGCGCGCCCCTGCATCCCGTCCGGTGTGACGGCCTGCCGCACCGACATGACCGTGACGTTCACCAACTGGCTGAACGTCCCGAACACGAAGTTGACGGCAAGGAGCGCGAGGACCGTCGCGGTCGAGGGGCCGTGCAGGGCCGGTACGCACAGCAGCGCACCGTTGCCGAGCAACGCCGCGGACACGAGCACGACACCGTGGCCGAACCGGCCCGGCAGCCGTGCGGCCAGGACCGAGCCCAGGAGCGCGCCCGGACCGGTCGCCGCGAGCGCGAGGCCCACGGTGACGCCCGTCAGCCGCAGTTCGTGCGGGAGGAAGAGCAGATAGACGGTCATCGTGGCCGCGAAGGAGAGCTGGAAGGCGGCAGAGGCCAGGCACACGGCCCGCAGCCAGGCGTTCTTGGCGACGAAGCGAAGACCTTCCCGGATCCGGCGCCGGACCGGGGAGGCGCGCTCCGGTACTGGTGCCACGCGCCCGGGTACGGCTTCGGGGCGGCGGATCCGCCTCAAAGACCCGAACGACACCGCGAAGAACAGCGCGCCGGCGGCTGCGGCGACCGGGGCCGACAACAGCGACACCAACGCGCCGCCGAGCGCGGGGCCTCCGATCTGCGCCGCGGACCGGCTGCCCTCCAACGCACTGTTGCCCCGAACGAGTTGATCGCGCCGCACCATCCGTACGAGGGACGCCTGGTACGCCACGTCGAAGAGGACCGACAGGGCTCCGACGGTGAACGCCACCACGAACAGCGCGGGCAGACCGAGCAGTCCGAGGAGCCCGGCCACGGCGGCCGCCCCCAGGGCCACGGCGCGGCCGGCGTCGGTGAGCACCATCACCGTACGGGCCCGCCACCGGTCCACCCACGCACCGGCGAGGAGCGAGAGCAGCAGGATCGGCGCCTGCCCCACGGCGCGGAGGGCGCCCAACTGGCCCGCGCCCGCGTCGAGCGTCAGGACGGCGTAGAGCGGCAGCACGACGAGCGTCGTGTGTTCGCCGAGCTGGGAGGCCGTCTGACCCGCCCAGAGCCTGCGGAAGTCGGCGTCCCGCCAGGGACCTGACGGCACGGCCCTGCCGGAATCCGGTACGCCGGAGGAAGGGGCGGGGGAGGAAGGAGAGGGGGAGGAGGTGGGCTGCACAGGAACCTCTGGGGTCGCCGGGCACGAGACCCGCGGCCCGGCGCACGAAAGCGCACCCGGGCGACCGGGCGGGAAAGGGCTCGCTGTGCCGCGACCTCAAGGGGCAGCACGCGATGACGGGCAGTCTGGCTATGACGTCAGCGCGCGCTCGGACGACCGGGCATGTCTCTCCGCTCCTGGTGGGTTACTCGTCGCCCGGAACGCTAGCGCCCCGCAGGCGGGGGCGAAAGGCGATTACGGGAGGGCGCGCTCGGGCTCGGACGGGTGCGACCGGGCGGTGCCCCTCGGCGTCCGCGATGCAAAGCACCGGAGATCGGCTCACCGCCCGTACCACTCCCGCCGGTTCGGACGACGGGAACGGTACGGGCGGTGAGGCCGCTTCACGCGACGGCGGTGCCCTCGAGCTCGACCAGCTGGCCGGGGACCGCCAGGCGCGTCACCCCGAGCAGGGTGCTGGCCGGTGCCACGTCGGCCGCGCCCAGCCGCCCCGCCAGTACGCCGTAGTGCCGGTGGAGCAGATCGACGTCGGTCGTATAGACGTTGAGGCGAACGAGGTTCGCGAGAGACATGCCCGCCTCGCTCAGCACGGCCTCCAGGTTGTCGATGCTCAGCGTCAACTGCGCCGCCATGTCCCCGTCGTGCTGGGGCTTGCCGTCGTCGCTCATCGAGGTCTGCCCCGAGACGTACAGGGTCCGGGTCTGCCCGGAAACGACTTCACCCTGGTTGAACCCCAGGTCCACCGACCACGTCACCGGGTTCACGGCCGTTCGTTCCAGTGCCACTTCAGCTCCATTCGATTCATGGGAGTGCGGAGGTCCGTCGGCCGGCGGTCGCCGGCCTCGACGTCGTACGGGGGAGCCTTCCAACAAATGACGACACCCTTGGTCATGTATTTCGCTACCGTTCCCGCATGCGCGCCGACCGATTGGTCTCGTTGGTACTGCTGTTGCGTCAGCGCGGTCGGCTGACCGCCGACACGCTGGCCCGTGAGCTGGAGGTGTCCACCCGTACCGTGCTGCGCGACATCGAGGCACTGTCCGCGGCCGGAGTCCCGGTCTACGCCGAACGCGGCAGGCACGGCGGGTTCGCCCTGCTGCCCGGTTTCCGGACCGAGCTGACCGGGCTGAACCACGACGAGGCCCTCGCCCTGCTGGCCGCCGGATCGGGGCGCGGGGAGCAGGTGTTCGGCCTCGGGCCGGCGCTCGCCTCGGCCATGCGGAAGGTGGTCGACGCGCTGCCCGAAAGCCATCAGGCCGCCGCGAGCGACGCGGCCCAGCGGTTTCTCGTCGACCCGGCGACCGACCTGCTCTCGCGTCGGCCGGTCACCGATCAGGTACCGGGCACCACCATGATCGAGGTCCGCCGGGCCGTGCTCTCCGGCCGCAAGCTGCGCATCCACTACGCGGCCACGGGCCGGGCGCCGCAGTGGCGCACGGTGGACCCGATCGGCCTGGTGACCGTACGGGACCGGGGCTACCTGCTGGCCACCAGATCCGGCGCGGACCGCACCTACCGGCTGTCACGGGTGCTGGCCGCCGAGGAACTGCCCGAACCGGCCCAGCGGCCGAACCGGGTCGACCTGGACCGGATCTGGCGGGACCGTTCCGCGCGATTCCTCGCCGGCGGCGACCACGTCACCGCGCTGGTACGGGTGAATCCGGCGCGGCGGGAGGAACTGCTGGGCACCGTGCTGGCCGTCCGCGCGGAAGATCCCGGCACGGACGGCTGGCCGCGGCTGGAGGTCACCTTCCAGGACGCACGGCACGCCGAATGGGCGCTGTGGCGGCTCGGTACGGATGCGGAGGCCCTGGCCCCGCAGTCCTTGCGCAGCGCCCTGCGCGACCTCGCCATCACCCTCGCGGCCCGCTACGCGACCTAGGTGTATTGATCACGAGCGTTGTTAACGCCGATCGGGGCCTGCCGCGGTTCAGCGACCGAACGGACGAAGGCGATCGTGCGAGAGCGCAAGCCTTCCCGGCGCGAGGCGATGATCTCGTCGACCGGACGGTCGAAGGCTTCGCGGACCGGCTTGCCGTGCACCTTCACCGCGCAGTCGAGGTCGGTGCACAGGAGGAGACCGATCGCGTCGAGGCGTTCGCGTTTGTCACGTGATGGGCGTTGGGCGGTGAACAGTGAGACCTCGTTGAAGCGGCGGGCGAACCGGCACAGGTCGCACATCACCGCGCGCGAACCGTGCGTCGAGTCGTTCGGGGCCTGGCGCAGCAGCACCCCCCGCGCTCGGCCGTCGGCCTCGGTGACGAGGTAGGCGCGGGTCGGGGCGCGCAGGTCTCGCCAGCCGAGGTAGTCGATCCGGTGCCATCGGATGTCGTCGAACCGGGCCGGCAGGCGGACCTTCTTCGCGGCCGGGTCCAGGTTCACGATCGCGCCGCGCACCTCTTCCCTGGTCATGGGGCGCATGGCTTCTCCTTGCGAGTCGCACACGGGTGCGATCTGTAGGGGGACGGGGGTGTGGGAACCCCGAGCGTCAAGGTGTGGGGGTGGTGGGTGCCGTGTGACACGGCATGGCGCGGGAAGGCCTGGTCACGGCGCGAGTCGCATGCGATGGGCGACGCCGGGGTCCCGCAGGGGTCTGAGTGCCAGGCGCACCAAGGCCAGTGCGTTGTCGTCACCGGCGATGCGATTGGCGCTGAGCTCGCCGCAGGACACGCACTGGTGGATGATCATCCACTCACCGTCGGGCCTGACCGACATGCCCAGGGCTTCCATCCGGGCGCGGCAGTCCGCAGCCCGGTCGCCCGGCACCCGCCGGTCGACGTGCAGGCTGACCAGGCAGTTCGGGCAGTGATTGCGGTGCGTGGTGCCGGGTGCGTCCAGGGACACGTCCAGCCGGCAGCCCGCGCACCGGAAAGCGTCTCCCCGGTGTCCTCCCTGGCTGTGCAGGATGTCCTTGTACCGCTGCGGCCGCCGGGCGGCTCGGGCACGGCGACGGGTGTTCTTCGCTCGTTTCGGCATGGCCGGTCCTCTCCTCCTTCCGGTTCAGAGGTCGCCGAACGCTTCGAGCGGAAAGGGAGGTTGCGCCAGTGGCCGGACGGCCAACCGCATCAGGATGAGCTGGTTGTCGTCCGTGCGGGTGGGGTGGGAGGTCAGCTCGTCGCAGCGCACGCAACGGTGAATGACCACCCAGCCGCCCGTACGCGGCACGGCGACGGCGATCGGCGACATGCGGCCCCGGCAGTCACTGGAGCCGCCGTCGGCGGGGTCGAGAACATGCTGGAACCGCAGGCACGACGGACAGTGATGGCGCTGTGCGCCGTCGTCGGCCACGGCGGACACGGTCCGGCCGCACCATGCGCAGGAGAAAACGCTGCTCAGGGTGGTGCGTGGCGTGCTTGAGAGAGTTCTGTTGGTGCTGGACACCCGGGGTGCTCCTTGCTGGGAAGTCTGTGATGACAGCAAGAGCAGGCCGAGCGGCCTCGACGAAGACGCCCACCCCGTACGACGCGACATGCGTGCGGGCGGAGGCAGGGGCTGATTCAGTGCACCGGAGAGTCACGTCCGGACGCCGTCCGAGAAGGACGGCAGCAGAAAGACGGACTACTGGCTAGACGGTGCAGCGAGGCGCGCGCGGCGCGGGCCGGAACATAAAAATCTCTCTTTTCCAGGGCACGGAAGCCCAGAACAGACCGAGGAACGCCGTCAGCGTAACCACGGCTCGGTCGAGGGGCCAGTGATTATTTCCGGGCACCGCTTCGCCCCGGTGAGCAGCGCAGTCGTGTCTCCGGCGCTCGTGTCGTCGTCGGCGACGGCCTTGTCGTCCGATAGCTTCCGATATATCGTTGACGCATCGCGACAGATCAACGATGGAAGGAGCGTAGAGATGCGTTCACACGGACACGGATACGAGCACGGGCCGGGGCAGTGCGGGCCCGGTCATCACGGTCGAGGCGAGGGCGACGGTCGTCGGGCCGCTTTCGGGCCGTTCGGGCCGCCGTTCGGGGGCGGTCCCTTCGGTGGCGGACGCGGCCGGGGCGGCGGCGGTCGGGGGCGGGCGCGGCGCGGTGACGTGCGGGCGTCGATCCTGGCCCTGCTGAAGGACCGTCCGATGCACGGTTACGAGATGATCCAGGAGATCGGCGAGCGCAGCGGCGGGGCCTGGCGGCCCAGCCCGGGTTCTGTCTACCCGACGCTCCAACTGCTGGAGGACGAGGGGCTGATCGTCAGCGCCAGCGAGGGCGGCAAGAAGCTGTTCACGCTCACCGACGCCGGGCGGAGCGAGGCCGAGACCGGCCCCGAGGCTCCGTGGGAAGAGGCCGGGCGCGGCGTGGACTGGGAGGGCGTCAATGAGATCCGGCAGGCCGGATTCGGTCTGATGGAGGCGTTCGGGCAGGTCTGGAAGACCGGCTCCGCCGATCAGCGGCAGAAGGCGCTGACGGTCATCAACGACGCGCGCAAGAAGCTCTACCTGATCCTCGCCGACGAGCACTGAGCGTGCTCGCCGGCCGGGTGCGAAGGGCCCCGCGGGACGATTCCGCGGGGCCCTTCGCATGCCGTGTGGAATCGTCCAGTAGGGCCTTTTCGCGTGCCGCGCGGGCGCGGTCAGGAGGTGACGAGTCCGGCGAGCTTGCGCAGCGACTCCTGGAGCGCTGCCGTCGCGGAGTCCTTGAGCTTGCCGCCCATCAGCGAGACCGCCGCACCGGTGAACTCGCCGTCGATGCGCATCGTCGTGGCGTCGCCCTCCGGGGTCAGGGAGTACCGCATGGCCAGGATGACCCCCATCGGGCCCTTGCCCCGAGTCGCCAGCAGGCGGCCCTCCTCCAGGCCGTCGACCGTCCAGGTCACCTCGGCGGGGAAGCCCATGAGCTTGATGTTCTCCTCGTAGGTGGCCGCGAGCTCCAGCTCGGCCGGGCCGCCCTTGGGGAAGCTGGTGTGGGTGGCGTTCCACTCCCCGTACGACGAGAAGTCCGTCAGGCGGCCCCAGACCTTCTCGGCGGGCGCCTCGATGCGTGCCTCGGCGCTGACTCCAGCCATGCGACCACCCCTGGTTCGTCCGGTTTCGGTGTCGCGGAAGGTAGCGGGGGCCGCGTCAACATTCAATACTGATGGACCGTCAGATCTGTTGGGGCTGCCTGTTCCGCCAGATCACCGCGGAGTCGAACCTGTCCGACGCGCGGGGGTGGGGGCCCTCGTCGTGGCAGTGGAAGGCCGCCCAGAAGAGATCGGCGGGCAGGGCGTCGTCGGGTGCGTACACGCGGTAGACGTACTGCAGCCCGTCCTGGGCGAGCAGCGCGACCATCCAGAACACCCGTTCCTCCCCTCCCGCCCCCGCCGCGTCCGTGTGGCGTGGGGGACGTGCGCGCGAGGGCCCGCGGTTGCCGCGGGGGCGTGAGATGCAAGGCGGCGCGCGCCCCGGACCGTCATGGTTGTGCCGTTCGGCACGATCTCATCCGCAAGGATGACGGACCGCGCCGGTGTCCCCAACTTCGGTGGGATGCCCAATGGGTCGCTCCGGGGATGTCTTTCGGCCGTGGGACTGATGGGGTAGAGGTGTGCAAAACCGGACGCCGCGCATGCCTGACCAGCCCGCACCGAACCACGCCGAGAACGATGCCCGCTTCACCGTGGAACTGGCATCGGTGCTGACGGGTGCGCGCAGGCGCGCGCTGCGCGACGGTGACCGTCAGATCGACACCGCCCACCTCCTGCATTCGCTGATCGAGACGGACCCCGAAGTCCGCGAGGCCTTCGACGGTGGGCCCCAGTTGGCCAAGGTGCTCGGCTATCTCGTCCAGCGCAGCATCGGCTACGGGCTCCGCTGGCAGGGCTCCGTCGAGGACTCCGGCGCCCTTCCGGTGGTGCGCGACCCGGCGGTCGACGGCTGGTCGCCCTCGGCCCTCGCCGCGATGGAGGGCGCGCTGTACCGCGCCGCGTCGCGCGGCGAAGCGCGCGCCGCCGGCCTCGACCTGCTCGCCGCCCTGGCGGCCGACACCGAGTGCCGTGCGGTGGAGGTGCTCGCCCGCGGGGGTGTGGACGCGCGGTGGCTGGCGGACCGGGTGGTCGTGCTCACGGCCGAGGCGGCGCGACACGCTTGAGCCGCCCCGTGACGGTGATGCCTCACCCCCTTCCCGCGGTCGCGGCCGGGGGGCCGTCTCGACAGGTGTCATGGGGATGACGGTGCTGTCGACTGCTGCCATGATGTGCCGATGCAAGCGTCTTCGGGATTTCAGGGCAGAAGTGCCGGGCTGGGCCTCGCACTGGTCTCGGCCTTCGCGTTCGGCGGTTCGGGAGTGGCGGCCAAGCCGCTGATCGAGGCGGGACTCGACCCGCTGCACGTGGTCTGGCTGCGCGTCGCGGGCGCCGCCGTCATCATGCTCCCGGTCGCCTGGCGACACCGGAATCTCGTACGGGAACGCCCCGCGTTGCTGGCCGGGTTCGGCCTGTTCGCGGTGGCCGGGGTCCAGGCCTTCTACTTCGCCTCCATCTCCCGTATCCCGGTCGGTGTGGCGCTCCTGGTGGAATACCTGGCGCCCGCGCTGGTCCTCGGCTGGGTCCGCTTCGTGCAGCGCAGGCCCGTCACCCGGGCCGCCGCGGTCGGCGTGGTGCTGGCGGTGGGCGGCCTGGCGTGTGTCGTCGAGGTCTGGTCCGGGCTCAAGTTCGACCTGCTCGGCCTGCTGCTCGCCCTCGGTGCGGCCTGCTGCCAGGTCGGCTACTTCGTCCTCTCCGACCACGGCGGGCAGGACGGCCGGGACGGCGGGGGCAAGCACGCCGAGCCTCCGCACCCCGTCGGGGTCATCGCGTACGGACTGATCGTCGGCGCGGCCGTCCTCACCGTCGTCGCCCGCCCCTGGGGCATGGACTGGTCGCTGCTCGGCGGCAGCGCGGGCATGAACGGCAACGAGGTCCCCGCTTGGCTGCTGCTGGGCTGGATCGTGCTGCTCGCCACCGTGCTCGCGTACGTCACCGGGGTCGTCTCGGTCCGGCTGCTCTCGCCCCAGGTGGCCGGAGTCGTCGCCTGCCTCGAAGCGGTCATCGCGACCGGACTGGCCTGGGTGCTGCTCGGCGAGCACCTCTCCGCACCGCAGCTCATCGGTGGATTCGTGGTCCTGACCGGCGCGTTCATCGCCCAGTCCGCCGCGCCGAAGCCCCCGTCGGGTCCCGTCGCCTCCGGCGCCGGTGCCGGAGCGGTGGTCGGGCCCGTCGAGGGCGAGTTGTCCGGCGGCCGGGCCCCGCATTAGTGTGCCGACCATGCATCTGACTGTGCTGCCGCCCCCTGCCGCCTAGCGCGGGCGGCCACTCCTGACGAAGACCGGGCTCGGGCAGTCCCCGAGCGGCTCGTCGCTGCCCGCGTGCGGAGCCGAGCGACCTGCCACCCTGTCCTCCTCTGGAGAAGTCGTATGTCCATCCCTGTTGCTTCCGCGCTGCCCGTCGGGCGGAGCATGCTGTATCTGGTCGTCGCCGGAGTCGCCTGGGGCACCGCCGGTGCGGCGGCGTCCCTCATCTTCCGGGTCAGCGATCTCGGCCCTCTCGCCCTGTCCTTCTGGCGCTGCGTGGGCGGTCTCCTCCTGCTGGCGGGGGCGCTCGCACTGCGCCCCCGCCGGACGCCCCGGGAGCCCGAACCGCGGCGTCGCCGACTGCTTCGGATCCTCGGTACGGGCATCGGTCTCACCGTGTTCCAGAGTGCGTACTTCGCGGCGGTCGAGGTCACCGGCCTCGCCGTCGGCACCGTTGTCACGCTCGGTGCCGGGCCCGTCCTGATCGCCGTCGGGGCGCGTCTGCTGCTGGGCGAACGCCTCGGCCGGGGCGGCCTGGTCGCCGTGACCGGCGCGCTGACCGGGCTCGTCGTGCTGGTCCTGGGCGGCGAGGGCGGCGACGTCGTGCCGGCCGGGGTGCTGCTCGCGCTGCTGTCCGCCTCCGGGTACGCGGCCATCACGCTGCTCACGCGCTGGCTCGGGCGGGACGGCGGCGGCGGTGACGCGCTGACCACCAGCGCCTGGGCGTTCGGCATCGGAGCGGTGGGCCTGCTGCCCATGGCCATGGCCGAGGGGCTGGTGCCGCACACCGCCGAGGCGGGGCAGGTGCTGTGGCTGCTGGTCTATGTGGCCGCGGTCCCCACGGCCCTCGCCTACGCGCTGTACTTCGCCGGGGCGGCCGCCGTCCGATCGGCCACCGTCTCCGTGATCATGCTCCTGGAGCCGGTGAGCGCGGCCGTCATCGCGGTGACCGTCCTGCGGGAGCGGCTGACGACGGCCACGGTCCTCGGCACGCTGCTCCTGCTGACGGCGGTGGCCGGCCTGGCCCTCGCGGAGGCGCGCGGCGCGGCGGCGGCCCGCCGGAAGGAGGCCCTGGCCGTGTGACGACCCGCCCGGCGGGGCGGGTGCCGGTCGCGGCGGCCATGGCCGCCGCGACCTCGGTCGGAGTGCCGTCGCGGCCTCGGTCAGAGAGCGGACAGGTAGTCCGGTACGGCGATGGCCGGATCCATGTCGTCCGCGGGGACCGGCGCCGCATAGCCCCGGGTGAGCGGCACGATGCCGGTCCAGTGGGGGAGGGCGCTGTCCTCGGGCTCGTCGTTGGGCCCGCCGGTGCGGACCTTCGCGGACACTTCGTTCAGGTCCAGCCGGATCACCGCTGTCGCGGCGAGTTCCTTGGCGTCGGCCGGCCGGGAGTCGCGGGAGCGGCCGGGCACGACCTGGTCCACGATCGCGTCCAGGGCGAGCCGACGCTCCTCGGGGTCGGTCACCGTCACGGCCGTGCCGTGCACCACCACCGAGCGGTAGTTCATCGAGTGGTGGAAGGCGGACCTGGCCAGCACGAGGGCGTCGACATGGGTGACCGTCAGGCAGACCGGCAGCCCCGGGTCGGCGCTCCTCGCCGACCGCAGCGGTCGCGAGCCCGTCGAACCGTGGACGTACAGCCGCTCTCCTATCCTGCCGAAGAGGGTCGGCAGGACGACCGGGGCGCCGTCGCGCACGAAGCCCAGGTGGCAGAGGTAGGCCTCGTCGAGGATGGAGTGGACCAGCTCGCGGTCGTAGGAGGCGCGGTCCTTGGACCGGGTGGGCACCGTGCGGTCGGTGGGCAGGTAGGGGGCGGCGACGCCGGAGCCCGTGTCGTCGGGCGTTGCGGTGTGCTGCATTTGCTGACTCCATTGCACTAGTGCATACTGTTGTTTGTGCTAGGAGAGTATCGGATCAGTGGGCGGCGCGCAGCGGAGATTGCCGCCAGTGTGGAGCGCGGGGTCGGCTCCGGAGACCTTCCGCCGGGCCATGTGCTGCCCCCCATGCGGGAGTTGGCCGCGCGTCTGGAGGTCAACCCCAATACCGTGGCGGCCGCCTACCGGACGCTGCGCGAGCGCGGCGTGATCGAGACGGCGGGCCGGCGGGGGAGCCGGGTGCGTCCGGCCCCGGCCAGCACGTCGCGCGGATCGCTGCGGATCGAAGCGCCCCCGGGCGTACGGGACCTCGGCGAGGGCAATCCCGATCCGGAGCTGCTGCCCGGCCTCGGGCCGGCGCTCGCGGCGGCCGCCGCGGCCGACGCGGAGAGCCATGGTCTGTACGGGCAGGCCGCGGTGGTCGCGGAGTTCGCCGCGTACGCCCGCGCCGTGCTGGACGCCGACGGGGTGCCCGCCGGGCCGGTCGCCGTGACGTCCGGAGCGCTGGACGCGATCGAGCGGGTCCTCGCGGCGCACCTGAAGCCGGGCGACGCGGTGGCGGTGGAGGACCCCGGCTGGGGCAGCGTGCTCGACCTCGTACCGGCGCTCGGGCTGCGCGCCGTACCGGTCGGCGTGGACGACTCCGGTCCGCTGCCCGCGGATGTGGAGCGGGCGTTGCGGGCCGGGGCGCGGGCCCTCGTCGTCACCGACCGGGCGCAGAACCCGACCGGCGCGTCCCTGGACGCGCCGCGCGCCCGGGAGCTGCGCGCGGTCCTCGGGCGCCACCCGGACGTGCTGCTGATCGAGGACGACCACGGGCACGCCATCGTGGACCTGCCGCTGCACCCGCTGGCCGGGGTGACGGCCCACTGGGCGTTCATCCGCTCGGCGGCCAAGGCGTACGGCCCCGATCTGCGGGTCGCCACGCTCACCGGGGACGCCGTCACGGTCGACCGGGTGGCGGGGCGGCAGCGGCTCGGGCCCGGCTGGGTCAGCCGGCTGCTCCAGCGTGCCGTGCTCCATCTGTGGACCTCGGGCGCCGTCGACACCCGTGCGGTGTCCCGCTCCTACGGGGACCGCCGGGACGCGCTCATCCATGCGCTCGCGGAGCGCGGCGTGAGCGCCCGGGGCCGCAGCGGCATGAACGTGTGGGTGCCCGTGAGCGACGAGACCGGGGCCGTCGCCCGGCTGCTCCACGCGGGCTGGGCGGCGGCCCCGGGCGCACGCTTCCGGCTGGACACGCCCCAGGGGGTGCGGCTCACCGTCTCCCCGCTGACCGCGGCGGAAATCGGGCCCCTGGCGGACGCGGTGGCCGCGGCCGCGGGTCCCGCACGGCCGGTCAGCTACGGCTGAGCCCGGAGGCGTCCGCGTCCGGCGGCACGGCTCGGTCCACCGCGGGCTCCGGTGGGGCGGCGGCGACCGGAACGACCGCGGGCTCCGGTGGGGCGGCGGCGAGAGCTTCCGCGGGCTCCCGTGGGGCGGCGGCGAGAGCTTCTGCGGGCTCCGGTGGGACGGCCGGGCGGGCCCGGCTCTGGGTGAGGGCCGCCCCGACGAGGACGATCAGCGCCCCGACCGGGGTGTTCCAGCTCAGCTGCTCGCCGAGCAGTGCGACGCCTGCCGCCGTCGCGATCACCGGGATGAAGTACGTGACCATCTGGGCCGTCGTCGGACCGACCTCCTGGACCAGTCCGTACTGGAGCAGGACGGCGAGGCCCGTGCCCAGCGCGCCCAGGGCGAGCACCGAGACCGTCGGGAGCAGCGGAAAGGACGTGGGCGGCGAGGTGAACAGCGGGGTCACCACGGCCAGTTGCAACGTACCGAGGAAGAGCTGGCTGCCCGTCAGCGCCAGCGTCGACGACCCGGTCCCGGCCAGGGTGCGGCGTACGTAGATCCAGCCGACCGGATAGCAGAACGAGGCGAGCAGAGCCATGCCCGTACCCGGCAGGTCCAGGCCGGAGAAGCCCTGCCAGGCGCCCAGCACCGTGAGGACGCCGAGGAAGCCGACGCCGAGGCCGGCCACCCGGCGGCGGGTCGGGCGGTCCTCCGACAGGGCGATCACCGAGAGCGCCATGCCCCACAGCGGCGAGGTCGCGTTGCAGATCCCGGCCAGCGTCGAGGGGATCGTCAACTCCGCGTAGGAGAAGAGCGAGAACGGCAGTGCGTTGAGGAGGAGCGCCGCGACCGTGAGGTGCCCCCAGGTCCGAGTGGAGCGCGGCAGCCGCTCCCGGCGCATCGCCATGGCGGCGACCAGCACCGCCGTACCGGCCAGCAGCCGGCCGAAGGTGACCTGGAACGGGGCGTAGCCCTCGGTCCCGACCTTGATCAGCAGAAAGCTGAACCCCCAGATGAGCGAGAGCCCCGCGAACCGGATCCGCCAGTCGAGGGCGGGGCGCCGCACGGCGGGCGCTATCGGGGCGGGCCGCGGAGGTGGCGGGGGAGGTGCTGACGCCGGGGCCGTGACCCTCGGCTCGCAGGGAGCGCTCATGAGGTCAACCCTGACGAAGAAGACGTCGTAGGGCAAGCGAATCTTTCTGTGCTCGTTCACGTAGCATCGCTTACATGTTGAACCTGGAGCGGCTGCGCACGCTGGACGCCCTCGCCCGGCACGGCTCGGTGAGCGGGGCGGCCGACGGGCTGCACGTCACGACGTCGGCGGTCTCGCAGCAACTGGCGAAGCTGGAGCGTGAGGTCGGGCAGCGGCTGCTCGCCAAGAACGGCCGAGGCGTCCGGCTCACCGACGCCGGCCGGCTGCTCGCGGACCACGCCGCGCGGATCCTGTCGCAGGTGGAGCTGGCTCAGTCCGACATCGAGGCACAGCGCGGCGAGGTCGTCGGCGAGGTACGGATCTGCGCCTTCCCGACGGCGGCCCGCGGGCTGTTCCCCGCGATGCTCACCTCCCTGCGCGCGGACCACCCCGATCTCGCCGTCCGCACCCGGGAGCTGGAGCCCGAACAGGGGCTGCGCGCGGTGCTCCGCGGGGACGTCGACCTGGCCGTCGTGCTCGACTGGAGCAACAAGCGGCTGCCCGTGCCCGGCGGGCTGGCCAAGGCAGAACTGCTCGACGACGCACCGGACATCGCCATGCCGGCCGGGCATCCGCTGGCGGACCGTGACGAGGTGGAGCTGGAGGACTTCGCGGACGACCCGTGGGTGTCCTGGCCCGAGGGCGAATTCTGTTACGAGTGGCTGATGTTCACTCTGCGCTCCCGGGGCATCGAGCCCCGCATCGCCCATCTGGCAGGTGAGCACCACACGCAACTCGCGCTGATCGCGGCCGGGTTCGGCGTCTGCGTGGCCCCTCGGCTGGGGCGCGGTCCGGTCCCCGAAGGCGTGCGGCTGGTGCCGGTGCGGCAGACCATGCGGCGGCACGTCCACGCGGTCTGGCGCACGGACGCGGACCGCCGGCCGTCGGTCCGCGCCGCGGTGAAGGCGCTGCGGGCGGCGGGGGCGGATGTGGCGGCGGACGGTCGATGAGCCCCGGGCGGTGGATGAGCCCCGGGGTCCGGGGCCGTAGCGGCCGCGGGCGGGAGCTCAGGCGAGATCGGCGAGCTTGCGGAAGTCCCAGGAGGTGATCGTCTCCGGGGTGAGCCGCAGCCAGGCGTGCCGTCCGTCGTGCGGCATCTCCGTCATGCCGAAGTACTTCACGGGGAACAGCCGCTCCGGCTCCACGAGTTCGGGGCAGGGCTCGCCCGTGCGGGGCGCCTCGCCGACGAACTCCGCCCGGCCGGTGAGCTCCACGCCGCGCAGCTCCTCGTACCCCTCGCCGTCGTCCACGACCACGGCGATCCTGGCGTCCCCGCGCAGCTGGGACCAGCGCAGGCTGCGCGTGATGGAGTACAGCCAGAGGGAGCCGCCGTCCCAGACGAACCACAGGGCGCCGATGTGCGGGGCGCCGTCGGGGCCGAGCGTCGCCACCCGGCAGGTGCGCTGTTCGCCGAGATAGGCGTCACGCTCCCCGGGCGTCATCATGATCCGGCGGCCTCGTCGCTGGGTGTCGGTCATGGTCGCCCTCTCCCGAGATCTGACTGAGTGTCAGAAATCATGGACGCTCTTCCTTCGTGACGCAATGGCCGCTACTCTCGCGCGCCCGGTCCGTCCACAGAAGTCCGTCCACTGAAGTCCGACGCAGGAGCCCGTCTTCCCGTGCGGCGGACGCAGGAAAGGGAGGAGCGCCCGTGCCGTCGAGGTCATCACAGGAGCGGCTCACCGAACTGCTCGACCCCGCCACCACCGTCCTGTTGACCGTCGAGTGCCAGCAGGGCGTCGTGGGGCCGGACAGCGCCCTGCCCGAACTCGCCGCCGCAGCCCGCTCGTCGGGCGCGCTCGACAACATCGCCCGCCTCGTCGCCGCCGCCCACGGGAGCGGAGTCCAGGTGATGCACGCGGTCGCCGAGAGCCGGCCCGACGGTCGCGGCGGCAACCGCAACGCCCGGCTCTTCCGCGCCGCCGCCCGGCTGCCCGTCCAGCAGCACACCGGCAGCACCGCCGTCCGGGTCGCGGCCCCCATCGAGGTGGCCGACGAGGACCTCGTCGTCCGCCGGCTGCACGGTCTCTCGCCGCTGGCCGGCACCGACGTCGACCCGCTGCTGCGCAACCTCGGCTGCCGGACGCTCGTCGTCACCGGCGTATCGGCCAACATCGCGATCCCCAACGCCGTCTTCGACGCGGTCAACCTCGGCTACACGGCCGTCGTACCGGCCGACGCCATCGCGGGGGTGCCCGCCGAGTACACCCCCGCGATGGTCCGCAACACGCTCGCCCTCGTCGCCACCGTCACCACCACGGACGCCGTACTCGGCGGCTGGAAGCGACCGCGCAGGCAGGGGACGGGACAGGGAGCGGCTACGCCAGCCTGATCGAGTCCCCCTCGACGGTGATCTCACGGGCGGGCAGCGGTTGTGTGGCGGGCCCGCCGGTCGGGCTGCCCGTGGCGGCGTCGAACGTGGAGTTGTGGCAGGGGCACGTGATCGTGCCGTCCGAGACGTCCTTGACCGCGCAGCCCTGATGGGTGCACGTGGACGAGAACGCCTTGAACTCGCCCGGCTGCGGCTGGGTCACCACGACCTTCTGCGCGGCGAAGACCACCCCGCCGCCCTCCGGGATGTCCGCGGTCGCGGCGAGTACCTCTCCACCCTTCCCGCCGCCGCTACCGGGCTCCTCGACCGTGTCCGAACCTTCCGAACCGTCCGATCCGCCGCACGCGGTGAGGGCGGCGGCCGCTCCGGCCGCTCCCACCGCGGCGACGATGGTGCGGCGTCCGAGGAGGCTCCGGCGCTCCTGCGTTGCGCTCATCGCGGCATTCCCTTCGTCGGTCTTCTCGTCTGGCTTCCCAGCTCGGTCACTTCGGTCAGTGGTACGTGCCCCCGGGGCGCGGTGTTCACGCCGGGACGCCGTATCGCCGCTGGACGGCCCCGTCGGCAGGGCCCGGCTGATCCGGGAAGCCGTCGGACCGCGGTGCAGTCGGTATTCGGGTCCTCGCAATCAATTGCCGACCGTTTGTGTGATATCAGCGGAATGAAACGATTGGCAGGCTTTGGGTGATGGTTACGCCGTCGAGGAGCCGGTAGAAACGGCTGTGGTAGACGTTGCCGCACGGGCTCTCCTCCACCTCCTTGGTGAAGGCGCCGACCAGCGGTGAGCGACGCCCCGTGGCGTCCACCAGCGCGTCCGCGTCGATCACCGCGCCGTCCACCCGCACACCTCGGACGCGTCCCCGGTCCACCACGACCTCACGGACGGAGAGGCCGTGGTGGACCCGGACGCCGGGCTGTCCCTGGAGGGCGCGGTGCAGTACCCGCTCGACGGTCGCCCGGCGTGAGCCGAAACTCGCCAGCTCGGTCGCGGCGGCCGGAGCCTCGACCCCGGGCGGCGCCGTCATGTCGACCTCGTCGACCCCGTGCGCGAGCAGATCCGCGTGCACGTCCGGCAACCGGGTGTGCAGCAGGCGCCGGAACAGGCCGAGGAACATGTGCGGGTGGCGGACCTGCGGCGCCCCCGGCCGCCGCCACTTCTGAACGTCGCCGAGGTCCTTCGGCCGGGGGGCCGTCCCGTTCCACCAGGTCCACCGCGTACCCCTGGCGGGCCAGCAGCAGCGCGGCGCCGAGCCCGGCTATGCTCCCGCCCGCCACCACGATTCGCCATGATCAGCACGAAGACGAACAGATTGTCGACGCTGAGCGACTTTTCGGTGACGTAGCCCGCGAAGAACTCACCGGCGGCCTGCCCGCCGCCCCATATCAGCAGGCCCACACCGGATAGCAGATCGACGCGAGGCCCCCATGGGACCTTATTCTGCTCCGGTCTCCAGCATGTGGGCATCAAGTACGGAACGCTGACCGAACCGATGCCGGCAACTCCGGTGGGCCGCATCCGGCAAGAGGACATTCCGGCACTCCCCTTGAGGCCGGTAAGGCGATCTGGGATTCCGTCTACGCGACGAAGAAGCCGATCCTGATGGAGGTCCGCAGGGCCGGAACAGCGGGCGGCCACCGTATTCCGAAACTGGTCGCCGCACATCCCGACGCGAGCCGTCTCATTGACGATGTGTACGCCGCGACCGAGAAGACCTGGCTTTCCGAACCGAAGGAACTCGCCGATCTCCACGCGGGGCTGATCCCGTCCGGGGCGGGCAGCTTCGACACGGTGCTGCCCACGCTCCTGTTCGTCAACGGTGAGACCCGCCCGCTGGGGTACGCCACTTACGGCGGTCTGGTCCGGGGCGCGGTCCAGGGCATGCCGATGGACTCGCTGCGTCATATGACGCGCCTCCTGGTCGGTGTTCCGGCTGAGTTCCTCGGCTACTGCGGCCTGGAGCAGCTGTGGAGTTTCACCCAGCGCTTCCTGAACTGCCTCGACCAACTCGACCGCGAGGACTTCCTGAGCGTGGTGGGCCAGCTGGCCCTCTACATCAACTGCCTGGGTGGCTGGAACCTCCACCTGTATCCATGGGAGGCCGGAGACCACCTGCGTCAGCTGCGCTCCGATGAACCGGTCCTCCAGTCGTGAGCCGCCTCCCCGAACGCGCGGACGTCGTCGTCATCGGCGGCGGTGTCATCGGCACCTCGATAGCCTGCCAACTCGCGGAGTCGGGTGTCGGTACCGTCCTGCTGGAGCGCGGCGAGCTCGGATCGGGATCGTCCAGCAACACCGCCGGCGTGGTGCGTACCTACTTTCCCGGCAACGCGCTCATCAGCAGCCTCGCCGTCCGGAGCCTGGCGGACTACCGGGCCCCCGAGGCCTACGCCTGTGACTCCGTCTCGATCGTGCGCGCCTACGCCACAGCGGCCCAGCAGGCCGGGGCCATCCCGCCACCTCGGCGGTTCCGCCGGGACCGGGTAAAGAGGGCAACCGCGGCACGCGCCCACCGTGCGGCCGTGGACAGACGCAGGCTGCGTCGCGGCGCCGGGTGGGCCGGCGCCGCGGCCCTGCGCCGAGCGCCGTTCGGTTTGTTCAACCATCTCGAGAGGAAACCCATGGTCGAGCACACGGGCGGAGAGTTCGTCCGGGAGATGATGCGGTGGCACTTCAGCCCGGAGACCGGGTCCCGTTCTGGCTGAAACGGGTCGAGGGTCTCGACTTTGATCCCCTGACCGACGTCCGGGACTTCGACGATCTCAGCCTGTTTCCCAACGTGGTGGACGAGCTGGAGATCGCACAGGCTGCCGAGCGGATCCGCCACAGCGTGGCGAACGCGCGGCCGGCCGGTGCGGTCGACGCCGCCGCTGCCGGATATCCGGTTCTCCGGTGTCAATGCCGTCTCACCGTGGCGCAATAGCACCAGCGTCGTGGAGCTGCCCCGGGCAGCGAGTGCGGGATTCACGCCGACTGTCCCTTTTCGATCATAGCCCCCGTCGTCGGCGGCCATGTGGCGGAGTGCGCGGTTCAGCGAAGCGTGGCGATGACCGGCGCGAAATTCTCCATGGTGTATTCCATGACGGTGAAGTAGGTGAAGCCGTAGCGTTCACGGCGTTCCTTGATTTGCTGCGCCATGTCCGCGGGGCTTCCGACCAGGACGCTGGGCGCCTCTTCGGGGCGGTCCTCGGCGTCGGGCGGCTGCGGTGCGAACCTGTCGGGCACCGAAGCGCCGTCGGAGGGCGGAATCACCTGCTGCACCAGGAGATTGAGCTCCACGGAGTCGGCGCGGTCACCGAGCAGGTCGCGCACATAGGCAATGCGTTCTTCCATCTGCGCGGCTCCGGCCAGATGGAGCGCATCGCCCGTGGCGTTGGCCCAGCCACCGGGGAAGGCGATGATGTCGGCGTGCGTGGCGGCCACGCGCAGCAGCCGGTCGCCCCAGCCCGCGATGAGCAGGGGCGGGCCGGACGGTTGGGCCGGACGTGGCTGGTATGCGGGGTCGTCGAAGAGACGACGCAGCGTGGTGACCGTCCGCTCCAGCTGCTCGACCCGCTTGCCACCGCTGGGGAACGGAATTCCCGCGGTGTCGAACTCGGCCTTCACAAGCCGGCGTCGAGCCCGAGTTCCATCCGCCCGTCGATGAACCGGTCGGTACTCGCCACATCACGTGCGAGAAGAGCGGGGTTGTGGAACGGCGTGTTCAACACGAATGTGGTCAGCCGTATTCGCTCGGTCGCCTCGGCTGCGAGCACCATGGCCGGGAACGGTGCGGGGAATCCGAGGTGGTCGGCCACTCCGACTACGTCGAATCCGAGTTCCTCGGCCCTGCGGCACTTCGCGCGCCACTCGTGCATCGAGACGGGGACGAAACATGTTGACGCAGAAGCGTAAGGGGAGTTGGGAAGGCAGCATGCCTGTGTACCACACGTTGATTCTCCCGTCATCCCGTCGAGCGAAACGGGATGATCTCAATCATTCGCCCATCGAGGCCTTTTCGGCCAGGCCGTGGATACGCCGCGTGAACGTAAGTCCAAAAGCGTGGAAATGACGCCGTCTCACATCGGCTGAGCGCTCGGGCAGGCACGGGTCCGTGAAGATCATGGACCGGCGGAGAGTGGCTCGCAAGGGCGTCCCGCGCCCGATGCGTCTTCAAGTGGGCTGTGTGGGTGTGGTGTTGGTTTGTCGTCGGCGGTGGAGGTCCATGGGTTGGCCGGTACGTGTCAGGGTGCCGAGGTTTCGCTTTAGACTTCGGTCAGTGTTTGGTAAAGCCAGATACGGCCCGCGGGGGAGCCCCGCACAAAATGATGGGGTAGCCAGTGATTTTGAAGACGTTCGGCTGGTCGTTCGCGGTGACCGCGCTCGGCCTTGTCGTGGCGGTGCTGTACGGGGGGTGGGCGGCGTTCGGGATCGTGGCGATCCTGTCCATCCTCGAGATCTCGGTGTCCTTCGACAACGCCGTGGTCAACGCCGGGATCCTGAAGAAGATGAACGCCTTCTGGCAGAGGATCTTCCTCACCATCGGTGTGCTCATCGCCGTCTTCGGCATGAGGTTGGTCTTCCCCGTCGTGATCGTGGCGATCAGTGCCAAGGTCGGCCCCATCGAGGCCGTCGATCTCGCGATCAACGATGCCGAGCGCTACGAGCAGCTCGTCACCGACGCCCACCCGTCGATCGCGGCCTTCGGCGGTATGTTCCTGCTGATGATCTTCCTCGAGTTCATCTTCGAGGACCGTGACATCAAGTGGCTCGGCTGGCTGGAGCGCCCGCTGGCCAAGTTCGGCAAGATCGACATGGTGTCGGTCTGTATCGCCCTGATCATCCTGGCGATCAGTGCCATGACGTTCGCGACCCAGGCCCACCAGCACGGCGGGCTGCATGTCGACAAGGCGGCGACGGTCCTCCTCTCGGGCGTCTTCGGCCTCATCACGTACCTCGTCGTCGGCGGTCTCTCCGGCTACTTCGAGAACAAGCTGGAGGAGGAAGAGGAGCGCGAGCACGAGGCCGAGGAAGAGGCCAGGAGGAGCGGCAAGAACGTCCCGGTGGTCCTGATGGCCGGTAAGGCCGCGTTCTTCATGTTCCTCTACCTGGAGGTCCTGGACGCGTCCTTCTCCTTCGACGGCGTCATCGCCGCCTTCGCGATCACCAACGACATCGTCCTGATGTCGCTCGGCCTCGGAATCGGCGCCATGTACGTCCGTTCGCTGACGGTCTACCTGGTCCGCCAGGGCACCCTCGACGACTACGTCTACCTGGAGCACGGCGCGCACTACGCCATCGGCGCGCTGGCCGTGATCCTCATGATCTCCATCCGCTACCAGATCCCCGAGGTGGTCACCGGTCTCATCGGTGTCCTGCTGATCGCCGGGTCCTTCTGGTCCTCCGTCCGCCGCAACCGCAGGCTGGCGGCGGACGGAGGGGAGCAGACGGGTCCCCCCGAGAAGGCCGAGGTCCCCTCCGGCGTCTGAGCCGGCGCGGACCGCGGTTCGGCCCTCAGCCGGCGGTGGTGAGGGCTTCGAACGCCTCGTCGTCGAGTCGCACCAGTGCGGCGTCGACGTTCTCCTCCAGGTGGGTGGTACTGGACGTGCCCGGTATCGGGAGCATCACCGGGGAGCGGCGCAACAGCCAGGCGAGGGCGAGCTGCGCAGGGCTCGCGTCGTGCACCCGGGACGCGGCGTCCAGTGGGCCGCCGGGGCGCGCGAGTTCGCCGGTGGCGATCGGGAACCAGGGGATGAAGGCGATGTTCTCGGACTCGGCGTAGTCGAGTACATCCTCGGCCGACCGGTTCGCGAGGTTGAAGAGGTTCTGCACGGAGACGATGTCCACGTGCGTGCGGGCCTCCTTGAGCTGCTCGACCGTCACCTCGGACAGTCCGAGGTGACGGATCTTGCCCTCCTGCTGCAGCTGGGCCGACGTGCCGAACTGCTCGGCCGACGGGACCTCGGGATCGATACGGTGCAGCTGGTACAGGTCGATGCGTTCGAGTCCGAGGTGCCGCAGGCTCAGCTCCAGCCGCTCGCGCAGAAACTCGGGCCGGCCGTTGGGCCGCCAGTCGTCCGGACCCGGACGTGCCACCCCGCGCCCTTGGTGGCGATGACGAGGCCATCGGCGTAGGGGTGCAGAGCCTTGCGTATCAGCTGCTCGTTGACGCACGGGCCGTAGGCGTCCGCCGTGTCGATGAAGGTGACGACCAGCTCGACCGCTCGGCGTAAGACCCGGACGGCCTCGTCCGGATCGCGGGGTTCGCCCCGGACGCCTGGGCCGGTCAGTCGCATGGCCCCGTAACCGAGACGGTTCACGGGAAGGTCGCCGCCCAGGGCGAAGACGCCGGATGCGTCGGCCGGACGTGTGGTGGACTGCGTGCCCACGATGATCCTCGAAGTCGCCTACCGAAAGGGACACTGGTCGCAGGGGCCCACAGGTAGGCGGGTTCCCCAGCAACCTCACCGAGCATGCCCCATCACCCGGGCATCGGGTAGAGGGCGGATTTGGGTCGTGAGCACGCCCGTTGCGGCATAAGCCCGGCCCGTTCGGCCGCCGGCTGCCAGTGACTGTGTGGTGAGCCGGAGCGGCCCCGTTCGCGCCCTGACCATGATCACGCCCGGCCGCCGAGCAGGTGGAAGTGAGCGGCGGAGCGGGCGCCTACCGTGTTTTCGCCCATCGCAATCGTGTTGATCCTCACTCTGTCACTCTTGATCAATCAGGCTAGTTTTCTCGGGTGTGACTGTCTCTCAGATTCCGGATTCCGCATCCGTCTCCGCCGCGCTCGCCGATGTCCTGTTCGCTGGTCAGCTGTCCACAACGCACGATCGATGGAGGCACCTCTTCAGCTCCGCCCCGTTCCGTTTCCAGGAGGGGCTGACTCACCGAGAACGCATAGACCTGAGCTACGACCGGCTCCGGCTGGTCAACGAGGCCGTAGAGGCTCCGCAGGTCCTCGCGAGCGATCCGGTCGAACTCACCGCCATCCACGAGTGGGCCGGTGCGGTGGACCCCGGCATGGCCACCATCGTCGCCATCCACTACAACCTCTTCTTCGGCAGCCTCGTCGACCACGACCCGGCCGGACGCGACCTGAGCGAGTACATCCGCGCGGACCGCATAGGGACGTTTCTCTGCACCGAGATTGCCCATGGCAATGACGCCGTGCATATGGAGACCACGGCGACGTTCGACCGGGCGACGGCCGGGTTCGTGCTGAACACCCCCACGCCCACCGCGGCGAAGTTCATGCCCAACACCAGCCCGGCCGGAGGGGCGAAGGGGGCCGTCGTCGCGGCCCGCCTGATCGTCGGCGGGACCGACCACGGGGTCTTTCTTTTCCTGACGCCGCTCAGCGACAGCGACGGCAGCCCGTTGTCGGGTGTGGAGGTGCGGCCGCTGCCCCAGACGGCCAGCAGCCCCGTCGACCACTGCGCCACGACGTTCCACCATGTCCGCCTCCCGTTCAGCGCTCTCCTCCAGGGCAAGCACGGCCACCTCACCCCGGACGGCGAGTTCACCAGCGCGCTCGGAAGCCCCCGCCGGCGGTTCCTCCAGTCCATCGGACGGGTCACGATGGGCAAGCTCTGCATGACCGCCCACAGCCTCGGCGTCATGCGGCACGCTCTCGACGTCGCCATGCGCTACGCCCACACCCGGGTCACCTCGGGCATGACGAACGGGCAGCGGGTGCCGCTGATCGCCCACCGCGGCCACCACACGCCCCTGCTCGACGCCGCGGCGACGACCTACGCCGCCACGCTGCTCCAGCGGTCGGTCGTGCGGCAGTGGGACCGGGCCACTGGTGAGGAACGCGAGGCGTACGAGCGACTGACGGCGATCAGCAAGGCATGGATCACCTGGCGGGCCCGCGCGGTCATGACCGAGTGCCGCGAGCGGTGCGGCGCCCAGGGTCTGATCCAGGCGAACGGCATCGCGTTACAGCTCGCCTCCATCGAGGGCACGATCACGGCCGAGGGCGACAACAAGGTCATCATGGAGAAGGCCGGGGGCGAGATGCTGCTCGGCGGCGTCGACCTCAAGCCGGAGAGCGAGCTCGCGCCCGAGTACCGGGAGCTGACCGACCCCGAGTTCCTCCAGGACCTCCTGGCCGACATCGAGCGCATCTCCCACGGCCGTGCGAAAGCCCGGCTCCGGCAGCGCGCCGCGTCGCCGCTCGCCCGCTGGAACGCGACCGTGACGCCCGCCGTGGCGCTGGCCGACGCCCACGTCCACCGGCTCGCCGGCGAGTCCCTGCTGACCGCCGCCAGCCAGGTCCCCTCCGGGCTGCCGGAGGACCTGCTGCGCGGGCTGCATGCCCTGTTCGCCCTGCGCCGGGTCGCCGCGCACAGCGGAGATCTGCTGGCACGGGGCCGGGTGACGGCCCATCAGGTCGAACACCTGCCTGACGCGGTCGACGCGGTCCTCGGCTTCCTGGAGCCACACGCGCTGACCCTCACCCGCGCTTTCGGCGTGTCCGATGCGCTGCTGGAGACACACCCCATGCTCAGCGCCTGACCAGCATCACGGGGAAACAGGCCCCGGCCGCCGGACGGGGGCGGCGGCCGGAGTGACGGGTCAGAGGTACGGGGACCCGTGCATCCTGTACTTGGCGATGAACGGCCCGGGGAGCGCGAGTGCTGCGCCTCGACGTCAGTTGAGCGCGACGGGAGGTGGTGTGCCGTAGAAGGTGAGAGGCGGCCAGCCCTTCGACTGAGCCAGTGCTGACAACGCCTCGGCCACCTCGAGGGGCGTGATGTCCTGGGCTGAAGGGTAGCCGTTCGGCTTGTCGACGCGGAGCTTGAAGCTCATGTCCATCATCAGGTCGCTCTCGGACATGCGCACGTCGGCCCGGAACTCGGTGCCTTCCATGAACTGGGCTGTTGATGTGGCCGGGTCCGCTTCCGTGGCGTCGGCCGCCGAGGCGGACGCGAACACGGCTCCTGCTGCGGCCGTCCCTGAGTACCCCAGCAACTTGCGTCTCGATATATCCGACATGAACCCCTCCTTCTGTCGACGTCCCGGGCATCCCGGGTCTGGAGTCGATCCTATGAACGAGAGGCTCGTCGCGAAGGGGTCTTCTCCGTTTCGGGAGAGGCTGCTTGTCACCCCACTGCCGAGGTACTCGGCGTCGTCGGGTTCAGCTGAACATGTCGAGGTAGTGCTGTTCGTGGGCCGGGTGGTAGTCGCCGAAGTCGACGGATGCCGGGTCGCCGCCGGACTCGGCGACGACGAGCCGGTCGAGGTAGTAGTCCCATCCGGGGCCGACTCCGCCCGCCATCGCTGGGTCGTCGCCGACGGACTGGGTGAAGGTGAGCGTGGTGGTGCCCTCGTGCTCGACGAGCGTGAGAGTCATGTGCCAGATGAGTTCCTGTCCGGGAACCTGGGACTTGAGGACGAGGCGGTGGGGGGCCTGGCACTCCTGGATGGTGAGGAGCTCGGCCTGGTGCTCGTCGCCCTCGTAGAGCATCCGGAAGTCGACCGAGCCGGTCGACGGGTCGCCGGTCCATTCGCCGATCCATCGGGCCAGCCGGTCCGGCTCGGTGACTGCCGCCCAGACGTCCCTGATGCCGGCCCTGAAGGTGCGGTCGAAGGCGATGCTGTCCAGGCCGTCGATGGTCACGCGACGCCCGGTGGGGGTGCTGGTCATGCGGATTCCTCCTGAGAACTTGCGGTGCCTCGAGCGGCGTCGGTGCCGGCCCGGCGGTCGTGGACGGTTCTGCGGACCTCCAGGTCGAGGGCGTCGAAGGCGCTTTCGGGGATCGGGGGGCGTCGCCCGGCGAGCTCGTCGAGCAGAGCGCGGACCGGGGCGAGGCCTGCGGGCGCGAGTGCGTAGTGGCGCTCGCGACCGTGGTCCTCGACGGTGGCCAGCCCTGCCTCGGTGAGCAGTCGCAGATGTTTGCTCACCGCGGGTCGGCTGATCGGGTGCCGCGCCGCGAGGTCGACCACTCGGGCCGGGCCGGAGGCAAGGGCGCGCAGCAGGTCACGGCGTATGGGGTCGGCCAGGGCGATGAACGGGTCCACCCCTCATTGGTAACCCATGGGTTACCAATTGGGCAAGCCCTCGGCCCGCCCTGGTAGGCACAGCCGTCGCTCATGATCGCAGTCCATGGGCCCTCGTCGTCGAGAACCAGGCGTTACCGAGGGGGGCGGCGGACGCGCCGGATACGGATCGGGCCACGGGCTTCGGCCGGCCCGACAGGGCGGCCGCCTTGCACGATCTCCACCTGGCCTGCTTCGGCCAGCCGCCGAGCAGCGCGACGGGCTGGTTCCATCAGGGAACGCCAACCGTCATCGTCGCCCTGGTACACCCTGCGCGCGGCTTCGGAGGGGCAGATGGTGGCGGACGGGCTGCGGCGCTCTAGAAGGTCGCGGATCGCCTGCTCCAACCGCGTGTCGATCTGCTGCTCGTTTCCGGTCACATCGCCAGGATGACATCGGCGATGGACATGCGAACCCGGGCAGATGCTGCGCGCCCTCGCTTGGGGTGGGGTGCGGCGGGTACGGGCGAGTCGGATACGGCAGGCGCGGCGGGCGCGGGCATGACGGGTAAGTGGCTCACGATGCGGGCGGGGCCGAGTGCGAGCAGCTGGCCGCGCTCCGGGTGGAGTGGGTGGTGGCCGCGTGAACGGTCACGGTGCAGGGGGTCAGGCTGCGGCGCGGCGGGCACGAAGCAGACGCAGGCCCTTCACCGCATAGGCGAGGGTCAGGAGAGTGAGGCCGGTGAAGGAGAGCCAGAGCCAGGACTCCCCGACCGTCATGCTCAGCAGCAGGCCGGTGATGAGGAACAGGCTGGCGATACTGTCCAGCAGGTCCAGGCGGGCCTTGGTTCGGGCTGCGGGGTTGGGTCCGCGCAACCGTCGGATGCCGGGAACGAGAGCGAGGGCCTGCAGGAGCGCCGCGCCGAGTGCGGGCCAGAGAAGCCAGTCGGGTATGTCCACGATGCGCACTGTAGCCCTCCGGGGGGGAGCTGGTCACGGTCTTCAGGTGTGCTTCGCGTCGGGGCCCACCGCCGAGGACAGCCCACGGATCAGGCTTCTGTGGCGCGCCCGGAACGCGCCGTGCGGCGCAGTGGACGTGGACAGGCCGGTAGGACGCGGCGGCGGGCTGATGGCTGTGTCAGGCGTCGTCTCCGGGTCCAGAAGGCCGGGGCGCCACAACCCTGTTCGGAACCCGGTGGATCCGACCACCGCCACCGCGCCTGCCCCCCGCAGCTCTCCGGAGACCTGGTCGACCAGTGGGCGGCACGTCCTCACCGCGACGCGTGCATCCATGCCTCGACCGCGTCCGCGTCGCGTGGCAGGCCCGAAGACAGACACAGTGCGCCGTCGGCGGTGATGACGAAGTCGTCCTCGATCCGCACGCCGATGCCGCGCAGTTCCTCGGGGATCGTCAGGTCGTCGGGCTGGAAGTACAGCCCGGGCTCGACGGTGAGCACATGCCCCTCCTCCAGCACACCGCCCAGGTAGGTCTCGCTGCGGGCGGCGGCGCAGTCGTGGCAGTCGAGGCCGAGCATGTGGCCTGTACCACACACGGTGTACCGGCGGTAGAGGTCGGGCTCGTGCGGGATCGCCGCGCCACCGGGCCGCAGACCCCAGGCATCGAGTCCCTCGGCGATGACGCGCGTCGCGGCGTCGTGGAAAGCGCCGTACGGTGCACCCGGCCGCAGGGCGGCAATGCCCGCCGACTGGGCGGCGAACACCAGGTCGTAGACGCGGCGCTGCACATCCGTGAAGCGCCCGCCGACCGGCAGCGTCCGGGTGACGTCCCCGGTGTAGAACGAGTCGGCCTCGACGCCCGCGTCCAGCAGGAGCAGCTCACCCTCCCGCACCGGGCCGTCGTTGTGCATCCAGTGCAGCACACACGCGTGCGCGCCGGCCGCCGCGATGGTCTCGAATCCCAGGCCGTAACCCTCCAGCCGGGCCCGCCGGTTGAAGGTGCCCTCCACCCAGCGCTCCCCGCGTGCGAGGCGGGTGGCGTGCGGCAGTTCGCCGACGACGTCGTGGAAGCCGGCGACCGTGTGCCCCACGGCGGCGCGCAGCTGCTCGATCTCCCACGCGTCCTTGACCAGCCGTGACTCCGACAGGAAGGCGAGCAGCTCGGCGTCGGCCGGTGCGGAGGGCGGGATCAGAGCGTCGACGAGCGCGTCCTCGCCGCGCACCACCCGGGTCGGAACGCCGCCGCCAAGTGCCCGCTCCAGCCCTTCCCGGGCGACCGCCTCGACGCCGAGGGCTTCGGCGGTCTCCCGGAGCGTCCGGCGGCGGCCGACCCAGAACTCGCCGTGCTGCCGGTCACTGTAGAACTCCGCACCGGACGGACCGGCATCGCGCGGTGACCGGGGCCGGGCGAACAGGGTGACCTCGTGCCCGCTGCCGGTGGGCTCGAAGACGAGCACACTGTCCGGCACCGCCCCCGTCCCCTGCTCGGCCGTGAGGTGGATGTACGCGGAATGCGGCCGGAAGGCGTAGTCGAAGTCGTTGCTGCGAGCCTTGAGCCCGCCCGACGGGACGACGATCCGCTCCCCGGGGAACCGCTCGGACACCGCCGCACGCCGCTTGGCCGCGCACGCCGCTCCGGAGACAGGCGGAAGCGTCCTGCCCGTGTCCGCCCACCCCTGCCGAAAGACCTCCGCCACCGCCGCCGGTGCTCGACGATCGTGACTCCGTGCCCCGCGCGGGCCGTCCTGCCGTTCCATCGCATGCCTCCCCGTCCATAACGTTCCGTGGTGGTGCGTTCTCACCCAACACGGAGAACGCAACTGTTCGAGCCGCGGCGGCCGATGTCAGCCGCGAAGCCGGGCCATCCACGCCTCCACTTCGTCGGCCGCCCGGGGAAGGTCGGCCGAGAGGTTCTCGTTGCCCTCGTCGGTGACCAGGAAATCGTCCTCGATCCGCACGCCGATGCCGCGGAGCTCCTCGGGCACGGTCAGGTCGTCCGACTGGAAGTACAGGCCGGGCTCGACGGTGAGCACCATGTCGGCGTCCAGCGTCCCGTCCACGTACAGCTCGGTACGGGCCTTCGCGCAGTCGTGAACGTCCAGGCCGATCATGTGGCCCGTGCCGGCCAGCGTCCAGCGGCGGTACAGCCCGAGTTCGTACGCCTCGTCCACCGACCGCTCACCGAACAGGCCCCAGGAGGCGAGGTGTTCGGTCAGCACCCGCTGAGCGGCGTGGTGGAAGTCCCGGTACTTCGCCCCGGGCCTGACCGCGGCGATGCCGGCCGACTGTGCCTCGTACACCGCGTCGTACACCTTGCGCTGGACCGGCGTGAAACGGCCGTCGACCGGCAGAGTGCGGGTGACATCGGCCGTGTAGAGATTGCGGCTCTCCACTCCGGCGTCGATCAGCAGCAGTTCGCCCGGCCGGGTCTCGCCGTCGTTGCGGACCCAGTGCAGCGTCGTGGCGTGCGATCCCGCGGCGCAGACCGACGCGTAACCCACGTCGTTGCCCTCGATCCGCGCACGCATCCAGAACGTGCCCTCGATGGCCCGCTCCGCGGTCGGCGTGTCCGTACCGAGAACGCGCACCACGTCCTCAAAGCCACGCGCCGTCGCCTGGCAGGCGTGACGCAGGTCGGCGATCTCGAACTCGTCCTTGAGCAGGCGCATCTCGGACAGGGCGACGCGGAACTCGGTGTCGCGCTCGGCGGTCACCTTGTCGTCCAGGGCGGCGTCGACCCCGGCGTCGTAGTCGCGCAGCAGACGGATCGGGCCGGTGGCCACGGCGAGCCGATCGGTCAGCGTGCGGACATCACGGCAGGGCAGGCCCAGGAGCCGCTCGTTCTCGGTGAGGCTGTTGCGACGGCCGTCCCAGAGCTCACCGTGGTAGTCGCGCCAGAACTCCCCGCTCTCGCGGTCCGACCGGGGAAGCAGATAGGCGACCGCCCGGTGCTCGCCGTCCGCACCGGGTTCCAGGACCAGCACGGAGTCCTGGGACTGGTCACCCGTCAGGTAGACGTAGTCGGAGGACGGCCGGAACGGATAGTCCGTGTCGTTGGCCCGCACCTTCGGGTTGCCGGCCGGGACCACCAGCAGTTCACCGGGGAACAGTGCGGAGAGCGCCGCCCGACGCCGCGCGGTGTACACCGCCTGGGCGATGGGCTCCAGGTCGCGGCGCTCGGTGTCGGCCCAGCCCAGCCTCATGTTCTCGGCGAGCTCGGCACTCACATCCGCGTACAGGCCGTTCTTCCGTATCCTGTTCTCATCCGTCTCACCGGCCACGACGTCCTCCTGATGCGAATCCGTCACGCGTGTTCCTCTCCATCGCAGAAGTCGAAGTCGATGCCCTTCGGGGAACCGACCGGAGCATCTCCAGGAAGCGCGCCCGCTGCGGCAACGGCGTTTTCGGGCCCACGCCTTGAGTCGGAGCGGGGGCGTGCGGTGAGCGCGGTCGTCCGTGCCACTTCGGCACGGGGGCCCCGTACGGTCCGGGCAGTGCCGGCCCGGCGACCTCAACTCCGGTGGCAGTACGGCTCCTTGCCGTAGCCGCACTCTCGCAGCCCCCTCGGATCCGCACTTCATACACATGTATGGAATCTCGCGGGTGCCCTTGCGTCATTTGTCGCTGGGCGGGCCCGGTCGACCTCGTGTTCCTCGAGCGGTCGCCACCACCCGCGGGCCGGGCCACACGCGCAGCGGGTGAAGGACAGGACCCCGGACGCCGTGCTGGACAACGCCACACGGGCACGCGACAGCCCGGGCGGCACGCCTTGCGGGCGTGGTGTCAGCATCCGAGCAGCAAGCCGATCTCGGTGCGGGACGAGGCTCCCAGCTTCCGCACGGCACGAGCCATGTGGTGCTCGACCGTCCGGTGCGAGAGAAACAGTTCGTGCGCGATCTCACGGTTCGACCGGCCAGCGACGCCAGCCGGGCCACCGCCCTCTCCCGCGGCGAGAGGTGGTCGCCGTACCCCAACGCGCCCGGCCTGCGGACGGTGACTCGGCCGTGCTCCCGCAGCCCGCGCTGACACCGCAGCACATTCCAGACGGCATCGAGGTCCTGGTAGGCCCCGATCGCGTCGTGCACGACCGTGAGCCCTTCCTCCGCCCCGGCGGTCAGCAGGAGGAGCCCCCAGGTCTCCCGCACATAGGCGGCTTCATAGGGCCGCTCCAGCAGCGTCCAGGCGTCCGCGGCGGCCGCGTACAGTGCGACGGGCTCACCGCTACCGACGGCCTGCGGGCCGTCCGAAGCGGTGAGCAGTGCCCGGCAGGTGAGCAGAGCGGCCCGGGCGGCCGGGGCGTCCCGGTCGGCGATGCCTTCGGCCAGCTCCCCGACGAGGCGGTGTGCCTCGTCGGGGCTGTCGTCCAGGATCAGAGCCTCGACGGCAGGTGGCGCGAGGGCGGTCGCCCATATCCACGCGCCCGTACGGCGGATGTGGCGCAGCGCCCCCTCCACCGCCTGGACGGCCTGCGCGGGGCGGGCGGCCGCCAGATGGACACGGGCCACGGCAGCAGCGGCGGAGGTCAGCACGACGCCGGTGTTGCCGAGGCGCTGACAGCCGCCTGCCGGCAGCGTCGCCCCACCCACCCCGTGATCTTCCATTCGGACAGAGGCTGCCAATACACCAGCCAGCAATTCGCCGCCCTGGCAGCCCGGTTCGAGGTCCGGCTGTCGGTCGGCCGCACCGGCCAGTGCCGGGACAACGCGCTCGCCGAGTCGTTCTTCTCAGCCATCAAACGCGAACTGCTCGGCACCTCCGCCTGGGCCAGCCGGGCCGCAGCCCGCACCGCGATCTTCGACTTCATCGAAGGCTGGTACAACTCGCACCGACTGCACAGCAGCCTCGGCTACCTCAGCCCCGCCGAGTACGAGACCGCACTCGCAGCCTGACCACCACACCAATGGTGTCCGTCAAAGCGGAGCAAGCTCATCAGCTCACGCACCAGCGCGGACGCCGCCCCCACCTTCGCGCGCGGCGCGATCTCCGCCTCCAGCCCGCCACATCGCGCCCGGATCGAAGTCGCCACCGCTGACGCCGATCAGGTCCGACTGCTGACGCTACAACCGGAACACCCCGTCGACCATGCAGTACGCCTTGACTACCCGGCCCCGGCCCGCAACGCACTCTCGGCCCGTCGCACGACGTGCGGCATTGATCAGCTTCCACCGCATCAGCAGCGAGAACAGATATGCGTATGCAGCTTCACGGGCTCCGGGTTCGTATAGCGATGTCCCGCTTTTATCTGCGTCCTGGGGGCACAACCTCGGGCCCCCAGGGGCCTACACGATCCGCCGGACAAGCCTCAGAGTGCCTGGTAGGGTCACCGGCCAGGAACTGGTGATCGATTTCGGATGCGGCGGGGGCGTAGTGGAGGGTGTGGACCGGCAGTTCCGTGCCATCGTCGTTGCGCACGCGGTCTCCAGCTACGGCAACTACCTGAACCTGATCGCCTTGAGCCTGTTCTCCTTTGCGGTCACCGGTACCGCTTTCGGTGTGGGCATGCTGTTGGCGTTACGCCTGTTTTCCGGCTTCCTGGCAGGGCTCGTCGCCGGGGTGCTGTTGGCCAGGGCCTCCCGCCGACAGATGATGATCGGCACAGACATGGCCCAGGCCGCCGCCATGACCGTACTGGCACTTTGCACATCCAACACACCGACGTGGCTGCTCGGCTGCGCGGCCGTTGTCCTGGGTGCGGGGAACACCTTCTTCACCGTCGCGTTGCGCAGTGCGGTACCCGCGATGGTCGGTCAGGAGAGCCGCGCGCGGGCGAATGGGCTGCTGGTCACGGCGCGGTCGATAGCCACGGTGCTCGGCTTCGCTTCGGCGGCTGCGGTCATCGGATTCGGCGGTTTCGCCACCGCGTTCGCCGTCAATGCCGCGACCTTCGTGGTGTCCGCAGTCGCTCTGCTCGCGTTACGGCCGCGTACGGAGGGCGAGGACGGCTACGAACGCGCAGAGGAGGAAGGCGGACAAGGCTCCACGACTCAGCCGCAGGCGGTTCGCGGCTCACGTCCATGGCGCGGGATCGTCGGCGTGCCGGCCCTATTGCTCGGCATGATCCTGCTCCGAGGTGTCGATGCCTTGGCCTCTTCGTCGCACAATGTCGCTCTGCCCATAGTTGCGCACTTCAGGGCTCCGTCCGAACCGGCACTTTTCATGACCAGGTTCTGGGCCGCGTGGGCCGTGGGCACCATCGCCGCCCACTTGGTGCTCAGGCGGAGACAACGCAGCTCGGCGTGGGGCGATCGTGCCTTCGCAGTGGGTACGTTCGCGATGTCGCTCTCGTTCGTGGCGGCATTCACCGGTCTGGCCGCACCGGCGCTGATGCTGGCCGCCGCGGCGGCGGGGTTCGCGGACGGCTGGACCGAGATCGTCTACACCTCACGTCTGCAGGCGGCGCCCGACCGGCAGCGCAGCCGCCTGTTCGGGCTGTCCGCCACGGCGGAGACCGCCGGATTCGCGCTGGGCGCCGTGCTGGCCGCGGCGGCTCTCGAAGTGCTGCCTGCTCTCACGGTCGTCGGCGCCTTCCACGGTGCGGCGATGTGTGGGGCACTGGTTCTGCTGTTGTTCGCCGCCGGTCGCCCCCGCAGGGCTCGACTGTCGTCCACAAGTGGGGAAAAAGGGGACACGCATGGAACGCGTACGGGGACAGGCGCTCTGCCGGGGGCCTGAGCCGGAACACACCGACGGCGACCCGCGGAACGCGGTGGACGCGCTGCTGCGTGCCGCGCACTCGGCCACCGGCGCGACCGTCGTCACCGTCGCCCCCGACGGTTCCACCACCACCCGGTCGTACCCCGAACTGCTCTCACAGGCCCGCCGGATGCTCACCGGGCTGCGGGAGCACGGGCTGTGCACCGGTGACACGGTGGTGCTGTGCGGGCTGCCCCTCGCGGAGTTCTTCACCGCCTTCTGGGCCTGCCTGCTCGGCGGTGCCCGGCCCGTCGCCATCGCCGACCGTGCCACGCCGGGTTCCCCGGCGCTCGAACGCCTGCTCCACGCCTCTGCGACACTCGACCGGCCGCTGGTGGTCAGTGATGCGGCCGGGGCGGAGGACCTGGCTCACGCCGCTCCCGAGCTGCGGGTGGTGGTCGCGAGGGACTGCGCCGACGCGTCACCCGCGGACGACCGCATCGATCCGGCGGGCTCCGACGTCGCGTTGCTGATGCTGTCCTCCGGCAGTACCGGTGTGCCCAAAGCCGCCCGGCTCACCCACGCAGGCCTGGCGGACTTCGCCGCCAGCAGCAGGCGCATCCTGGACGTACGCCCGAACGACACCATGGTGAACTGGCTTCCGGTCGATCACAGCGGCGCGTTCCTGCTGTACCACCTGCTCGCGGTCTTCGTCGGATGCACCAATGTCCACGCGCCCACCGCGACGGTCCTGGCCGAGCCGCTGCGCTGGCTGGACCTCATCGAGGAGCACGGGGCGCAGCACAGCTGGGCGCCGACATTCGCGTACGGGCTCGTCGCGGACGCGCTCGCCGAGCGCCCGGAGGGCCACCGGGACCTCAGTGGCATCAAGTCGCTGCTGTGCGGGGGCGAACAGATTGTGCTTCCGGTGCTGCGCCGCTTCCTCGACGCCACCGCCGCGTCCGGGATCCGGGAGGGGCACATCGTACCGGTGTGGGGGATGGCCGAGACGGTCACGGCCGTCACCTACGGGCGGCTCGACCAGCCGGGTAGCGTGCACCGCCTGCTCAAGAGCAGCCTGGGCGGCGACCTGGTCCGGGCCGACGAGCAGACACCGGAGGACGACTGCGTCACCTTCGTCGCGGCCGGCTCGCCCGCGCACGGGGTCACCCTGCGTGTCGTGGACGACCGTGGCGAGCCCGGGCCCGCGGGCAGGATCGGCCGGCTCCAGGTGCACGCCCCGGCCCGTCTCATCCCCGGCTACGTGAACAACCCGGAGGCGGACGCCGCAGCCTTCCCCACCGGACCGGAGTGGCTGGACACCGGTGACCTGGCCTTCCTCGACGGCGGACAGGTCGTGATCACCGGTCGGCGCAAGGACATGATCATCCTCAACGGGCACAACGTCTACTGCCACGAGGTTGAGGAGGCCGTCACCGCGGTCGTCGGCGTCCGGCAGGGGG
The DNA here is from genome assembly GCF_044768525.1 of Streptomyces sp. NPDC091287. Lineage (NCBI taxonomy): Bacteria > Bacillati > Actinomycetota > Actinomycetes > Kitasatosporales > Streptomycetaceae > Streptomyces > Streptomyces sp. NPDC091287. The sequence goes on along the minus strand of NZ_JBIVUV010000030.1, from coordinate 19,158 downwards.
AAGTAGCTGCCTGTGGCATTCCGCACGCGGACAGCGGTACCGAAGAGCTGGCGGTGTTCTTCGTCAGCCACGGCGACGCCGACGAAGATGCGCGTATGGGACGCGAGGTGAGAGCGGTGCTGTTCGCCCGGCTCCGCCTCACTGCCACTCATGTCCTCTCTGTCCCACGAGATGAATTTCCGAGAACCCCCGCGGGAAAGGTGCGCCGCGCCGAGCTCCGCGACCGTCTGATCGACCGGAGCGCCGGGGACGCCCGGAGCGCCCGAAGTGTCTCTGTCTCCGCCGACATGACACAGACGGTCCAGGAGGAGATCGCCGCCTTACTGGGACGCCCGGTTGACGCGCGCGTGCCGTTCTACGAGCTCGGCCTGACCTCCCTGCTCCTCATACGCCTGCGGTCCCGCCTGGAGCAGCGGCTCGCCAAGACCATCGCTCAGACCGCGTTCTTCGAACATCCCACGGCCGGCGCGCTTGCCGCGCATCTGGCCGCTGCGCCCCGGGAAGAGACCGAGCCCGCCGCCACCGGCACCGCCCCGGTGGGTACCGCGGAACAGCGCATTGCTGTCGTCGGACTGTCGCTGCGCTTCCCGGGAGCGAACTCGACGGCCCAGTTCTGGGCCAACCTGCGCAACGGCGTGGACAGCGTCCGCGTCTTCGACGACGCGGAACTCGCGTCGGCCGGCCTGTCCCCGCGGCAGCGGCACGCCCCCGGCCTGGTGCCGGTCGGCGGCGTCCTCGACGATGTCGACGCCTTCGACGCGGACCACTTCGGCATGAGCCCCAAGGAGGCCAGGCTCACCCATCCCGCACACCGGCTGTTCCTGGAGTGCTGCCACGAGGCACTCGAGGACGGCGGCTACGCGGCGACCGAACCGGGCACGACGGTCGGCGTGTTCGCGGGAACGGGCATGAACCTCTACGACCACCAGCACCCGCCCACGACCGGTGTTCCGGACGACGACGCCGACCCCGCCACCGGGATGCAGGCCGCGATCGGACAGCAGCCGGACTTCCTCGCCTCCCGGGTCGCCTACCGGCTCGGGCTCACCGGCCCCGCCATCGGCGTCCAGACCGCCTGCTCCACCTCGCTGGTGGCCGTGCATCTCGCGGTCCAGGCCCTGCTGAGCGGCGACGCCGACCTGGCCCTGGCGGGAGCCGCGGCCGTGCACCTCCCCCAGGAGACCGGCTACCGCAGCCACCCGGGCTCCATCCTGTCTCCCACCGGACGCTGCCGCGCCTTCGACGCGGAGGCCGACGGCACCGTGGGCGGCAACGGAGTGGCCGTAGTTCTGCTCAAGAGGCTCGACCGCGCCCTCGCCGACGGTGACACCGTGCACGCGGTGATCCTGGGCTCCGCCGTCAACAACGACGGCGCGGGCAAAGTCGGATTCACTGCGCCGGGTGTCGCCGGGCAGGTCGAGGTTGTACGCCGGGCGCTGCGCAGGGCGGACGTCCCCGCCGACACGATCACCTACGTGGAGGCGCACGGGACGGGCACGCGACTCGGCGATCCGGTCGAACTTGAGGCACTCGGCAGGGCTCTCGGCGAGGGCACGCGGCGCACGGCCTTCTGCACCGTCGGATCGGTGAAGCCGAACATCGGCCACCTCGACAGCTGCGCGGGCATGGCCGGTCTGATCAAGACGGTCCTCATGCTGCGGCACCGCACCCTCGTGCCGACGCCGCACCTGACCCACGCCAACCCCGAACTCCGCCTCGAGGGCGGCCCACTGGTCCTGGCCACCGAACTGCGGCCATGGCCCGCCCAGGAGGGTGTGCGGCGCCGGGCTGGGGTCAGCGCGCTCGGTGTGGGCGGCACCAACGCCCATGTGGTGCTGGAGGAGGCCCCCGTACCGTACGGGAACCCGGCGGCCGCTGCCGAACTACCCGTACTGGTACCGGTGTCGGCCCGCGACGCACGCGCCCTGGGCGAACTCACCGACAGGCTCCGCGGCCGGCTGCGGCAGCGGCCGGAACTCGCGGCTGCGGACGTGGCCGCCACCATGGCACTCGGCAGAACGCACCACGCGGCACGGACCACGGCCGTCGGCCGGACGGCGGCGGACCTCGCCCGCGCGCTGGACGGCCAGCCGCAGGTACCGGCGCTCGGCCCGCTCGCCTTCGCGTTCTCCGGGCAGGGAAGCGCACGCCGGGGCATGGCGAACGGCATCTACGCCGCATGGCCGACGGCCCGGCGGACACTCGACCGGTGCGAGGAGGTCTACGCCGACGAGTTCGGCGGCTCCCTGCTCCGGCTCCTGCTCGACGAGTCCGGCGCCGAGGACGACGTCTGGCCCACCGAGACGGCACAGGCCGCCCTGTTCGCCCACCAATCGGCGCTCGTCGAAGTGTGGCGCGCCACTGGAGTCCGCCCCGCGCTGCTGATCGGCCACAGCGTGGGCGAGTACGCGGCCCTGTACGAGGGCGGCGCCGTGACACTCGACGACGGATTGCGGCTCACGGCGTGGCGCGGGCGGCTGATGCACGCGGCGTGCCCGCCGGGCGGGATGCTCGCGGTCGTCGCCGACCCGGCCCGCGCGCAGGCCGTCGCACAGGCGTCCGGGGCCGAACTGGCCGCGGTCAACGGCCCACGCGCCCAGGTGATCTCCGGGCCGACGCAGGCCATCGAGGAGGCGGCGCGGCTGCTCGACCGGGAGGGTGTGCGATGGCGGGCGCTGCCCGTCGACAAGGGGTTCCACTCGGCCTCGGTCGAACCTGCGCTGCGCGACTTCCGCGCCCACGCCGAACGAGTGGCGTACGCCCCGTTGCACACCCCCCTGGTGACCGCGCCTGACGGCCGACTTCGCCCGGCGGGCTGGACGCCCGACGCCGCGTACCTCTGCCGCCAGGCGCGGGAGCCGGTCCGCTTCGACCTGGCCATGGCCACCGCGGCGGGGGAGGGCTGCGAGGACTTCCTGGAGATCGGCGCCGGACACACCCTCACCGGCATGGGCCGGCATTGCCGGCCGGACAGTCGCTGGCTGAGCGGCCAGGGGCCGGGCACCGGCGCGGTCGACCAGCTGACTGGGCTCCTCACATCGCTGGGCTCGCTGTACTGCCGGGGAGCCGAACTGGACTGGCGTACGGTCAACGGCGTCGGGGGTAGGGTGCCCCTGCCCGGGCACCCCCTGCGGCGGCGCCCGGTGCCGTACCAGGCCGCGTCGCCGGCCCAGGCACCAGAGCCAGAGGGGGCCTCGCGGCGGCAACCGGACACTCTCCAGGAGCCCGGCGCACCGGACGACCTGCTCACCGAAGTACGGCAGCTGACCGCCGACCAGCTCGGCAGAGAGACAGCCGACGTCGCGCCCGACAGCTCGTTCTTCGACCTCGGCGCGGACTCGCTCTCCCTGATGGGACTGACGACGGAACTCCAGCAACGGTACGGAGTGCGCATCCCCATACGGGAGCTGTTCTCCTCGGCCGACACCCCACGCCGCCTGACCGAACGCCTGGCGCAGCTGCGCGGGGACGCGGCCGGCCCCGTGGAGCCGCACCGGGGCGAGGACCGGCAGCAGCCGCGCCCCGCCCCGGAGCCCGCGGCACCCGCCTCCGCGGCGGCACCACCACCGGGGCTCCACGAGCTGTTCGGCCGGCAGCTGGAACTGGCCGGACAGCTCATCGACCAGGTGACCGGTGTGATCTCCCGGCAACTCGACGTCCTCAAGCCCGCCACCACGTCTCCCCCTCCCATGCCGACGCCGGCCTCGGCACCGGCTCACCCGCGCGCTGAGGCCTCCCTTCCCATCCCGGCCGTCCCCGCGCCCCCTTCCGATCCGGCGTCCGCCACCGAGACCGACTTCAGCCTGTACTTCTTCGGCGACTACCCCCAGGACACCGAGCGTGACAAATACGCGCTCATCATGGAGGCCGCGACGTTCGCGGACGAGCACGACTTCCACGCCCTGTGGCTCCCGGAACGCCACTTCAACTCCTTCGGCGCCCTCTTCCCCAACCCCTCCGTGCTCGCCGCCGCGCTCGCCTCCCGGACCAGCCGCATCCGGCTCCACGCGGGGTCGGTCGTCCTCCCACTGCACCACCCCGTCCGCGTCGCCGAGGACTGGTCCGTGGTGGACAACATCTCCGGCGGACGAGCGGGCCTGTGTGTCGCGAGCGGCTGGCACGCCACCGACTTCGCGCTCGCGCCCCAGCACTTTGGCCGGCACCGCGAGGTGATGTACGAGCAGCTGGAGACCGTGCGGCATCTCTGGTCCGGGCAGCCTCTGCTGACGACCGCGGGAGACGGCGAACCCGTGGAGATACGCCTGCACCCGCGCCCCGTGCAGCGGCAGTTGCCCCTGTACGTCGCCGTGGTGGGCAACCCCGACAGTTACCGCCGCGCAGCCGCCGAGGGGCTGGGGGTGGTCACCAACCTGATGACGCAGACCGTCGAGCAGCTCGCGGAGAACATTGCGCTGTACCGGCGTACACGAGCCGAGCACGGACTCGATCCCGCCACGGGCCGGGTGGTCGTGCTGGTGCACACCTACCTCGGCGACGACGCGGCTCGCGCCCGCGCCGAGGCGTTCCGGCCGTTCGTTTCGTACCTGCGTTCCTCGCTGTCCCTCTTCGACCAGGTCACCAACAGCCTCGGCTTCACCGCCGACCTCGACAACACCCCTGAGGAGGACGTGGAGTTCCTGCTGGAGCGCGCCTACGCGCGCTACTGCGACTCCCGCGCCCTGATCGGTGACGAGCACGCGGCGGCTGAGATGGTGCGCCGCCTGGTGGACGCCGGAGCGAACGAAATCGCCTGTTTCGTGGACTTCGGCGTGCCGAAGGAGCAGGTTCTTGCCGCGCTGCCGGTGCTCGACCGGGTCCGCCGCCGGGCATCGCCAGGGGCAGGCAAGGAGGTGGCGGCGCTCGTCCCGAGGCGATCGCCGCTCTCACCCGCGCAACGCCGCATCTGGTTCCTGGAGCAGCTTCATCCCGGGACCTCCATGTACCACGAGCCCAAGGCGATCCGCCTGGACGGCCGGCTGAACGTGCCGGCGCTGCAGTGGGCACTGCAGCGGGTCGCCGACCGGCACCCGGTGCTGCGCACCGTCTTCCGCGACACCGAGGGAACCCCCTACCAGGAGACGCACGACCGGATGCGGATCGCGTGCCCGGTCGACGACCACACCGGGGCCACGGAGGAAGAGGCGCTGCGCGCCGCCCTCGACGACGAGGCGAACCGGAACCTCGACCTTCGCGACGGGCCGCTGATCATTGCCCGGCTGCTGCGCCTGTCGGAGGAGCGGCACCTGCTCTTCCTGCTGGTCCACCACATCGCCTTCGACTCCTCCTCCACAGCGGTGCTGGTCCGCGACCTCGCCGCCTTCTACCGTTCCTTCCCGCACGGCGACCCGCAGTTGCCGCCCCTGCCCGACACGCTCCCCGCTCGTCCGTCGGACACCGCCGGATCCCTCGACTTCTGGCGGCGTGAACTCGGCGGGGCACCGGAGCTGTCCCTGCCCATCGACCGGTCCCGTCCCCTGGTCAGATCCGGAGCAGGGGCCGCCCTGACACATGAACTCGACGCCGAACTCGTACAGGGCGTGAAGGCGTTCGCCGCCGCGCACCGGGCCACTTTGTTCATGGCGCTGACCAGCTCCGTCGCAGCGGTGCTCAGCCGGTTGAGCGGACAGCACGACGTGGTCGTCGGCACCGCCGTCGCCGCCCGGCCCACCGGCGCCGAACACGCCATCGGCGTGTTCCTCGACACCGTGCCCCTGCGCCTCGACCTCACGGGCGACCCGGACTTCCCGACGCTGCTGCACCGCGTGCGGGCCAGCAGCACAGCGGCGTACGAACACCGTGACGTCCCCTTCGACGAACTGGTCGGGGCGCTCAACCCACGACGCGACCCCGGACGGAACCCGCTCTTCCAGGTGATGGTCGAGTACGAGAACGAGAGCGAGGTGACCTTCGACCCGACCCGGCTGACGGCCACGCTGCTTGACGTGCCCAGCGCACGCGCCCCGTTCGACCTCAGCATCTACCTGACGCACCACCGCGACGGCGTGCGGTGCATGGTCGAATACGACACCGCCCTCTTCGACGAGCCGTTCGTACGCCGCCTGGTCCACTCCATGGAGCAGGTGCTACGCCGCGCGCTCGACGGCCCCGGCGCGCCGCTGTGCGAGCTGACCGCCGTGACCGACGCCGAGCGCACCCTCCTGGCGGGTCTGGGGCGTCTTGAGGAGCCGCCGCCCGCCGTCGACGGCACCCTGCACGGGCTGCTCGAGCAGCAGGCGCGGCGCACCCCCGACGCCGTCGCCCTGGTCGGCGACCGGGGGAGCGTGGGCTACCGGGAGCTGGACATGCGCGCGAACGCACTCGCCCGGCGTCTGCGCGAGCGGGGCGCCTCACGCGGTGAGCGCGTGGCGCTGCTGCTGTCTCGCGGACCGGAGCTGATCACTGCTCTGCTGGGCGTGCTCAAGAGCGGGGCCGCCTATCTGCCCCTCGACCCCTCCGTGCCCACCCCTCGGCTCGACACGATCCTCGACGACGGCGCGCCCCTGCTGCTGCTCACCTCCGAAGCCACTCTCGCCAGGCATCCGCAGCTCGCGACCGGGCTGCCCCGCCAGCTCGTGGACGACGTCGACGCCACCCTCGCGGAAGATCCCCCCACCGGTGGGGCAGGGCCCGAGGACCCGGCGTACTGCATCTACACCTCGGGCTCGACCGGCCTTCCCAAGGGCGTCGTCGTACCGCACCGCGGCCCGGTCAATCTCGTCCGCGGACACCTGGATCGGCACCCCGCACTGCGCACCCTGCAGTGGACCTCAGCCGCCTTCGACGTCAGCGTGCAGGAGATCTTCACCACGCTGGGATCCGGGGCGGCGCTCGTACTTATCGACGACGATGTCCGGCACGACCCCGTGGCCGTCACGGAGATGGCGCGCCGCCACGGAGTGCAGCGGATGTTCATGCCCAGCACCCCGCTGAGGTACCTGATCGAGACCGGGCCGGAACTGCCCGCCCTGAGGGAGCTGTTCTCGGCCGGCGAGGCACTGCGGCTGACCGACGCCTTCCGCCGCTTCCTCGCCGCGCACCCGCAGTGCGCGCTGTACAACCAGTACGGACCCACCGAGACGTCCGTCATCGTCACCTCCCACCGGGTCGACCCCGACGGTGAGGAGCTGCCGCCGATCGGCACGCCGATACCGGGAGCCCGGATCCTGCTGCTGGACGGCGCCGGGAGGAAGGTGCCTCCGGGAGCTGTCGGGGAGATCCACGTGGGCGGCACACCGGTCGCGCACGGCTACCACGCACGGCCCGCGGAGACGGCCGCGGCGTTCCTCCCCGACGCGGACTCGTCGTTGTCGTACCGGACGGGGGACCTCGGACGCTGGCGCACGGACGGCACGCTCCAGTACTGCGGCCGCATCGACGAGCAGGTCAAGATCCGGGGCCATCGCGTCGAACCCGCCGAGGTCCGAGGAGCGCTCAGCGCCCTCCCGGGGGTACGCGACGCCGCCGTGGTGTCACGCCGCGACCGGTACGGTGACTGGGAACTGGTCGCCTACGTCGTTCCCGCACTGCCGGCGGACGACCTCCGCGAGCTGCGCGCGGCGCTGGCCGCGCGGCTTCCCGACCACCTGGTGCCCCGTCACTGGGTGCGCCTGGACCGGCTCCCGGTGAACGCCTCGGGCAAACTGGACAGGGACCGGCTGCCCGAGCCCGGCTCTGGGACCGACGCCGATACCGGGCACCCCGACGCACAGCCCGCCACCCGGCTGATGAAGGCCCTGCACGCGCTGTGGTGCGACGAACTGGGCCTGTCCCAGGTGCCGGTGAGCCGGTCCTTCTTCGAACTCGGCGGTCACTCCCTGAGCGCGATGAGGCTGCTGAACCGCATGGCGGACGAGCTGGACGTCGAGCTGTCCATGGCCCGGTTCTTCCTCGACCCCACCATCCGGGGCGTCGCGGGATGCGGCGAACGTCCCGCGCTTGCCGAGCAGGTGGTGGACACCGTGCCGATGACCTCCACTCTCCGCAGGCTGTGGCACCGGCACCACGAGCGTGCCGACCCGGGCGTCTACAACGTCGCGCACCGCATCGACCTGCACGGTGACCTCGATCCCCGGAGTCTGGCGGGGGCCCTCGAGGACCTGGTGGGGCGCCATCACGCACTGCGCAGCAGGGCCGTACGGCGCGATGGGCGGTACGTCGTCGAGGTGCTGGCGGAGGTGCCCGTGGAACTCCCGGTCGATGACCTCACCGCTCACGCCGACGCCCCGGATGCCGTCGAGCGGTGGTGCACCGGCCATGCCTCCCGCGCGCTGGCAATGGACCGCGCGCCGCTGTTCCACTACCGGCTGGCGCGGCTCGGTCCTGCCCGCTGGGTCCTGGTGACCGTGTTCCACCATGCCGTCTGCGACGGCTGGTCCATGGGCGTCATCCGGCGTGAACTGCAGGAGCTCTACAACGCCCGGCGCCACGGCGCGAACCCGCCGGCCCCGCCCGCCGTACAGTTCACGGACTGCGCGCGTGCCGAACACCAGATGGGCGGCGAACGCCGGGCAGAGCTCGAGCGGTTCTGGCTCGCCGAACTCGACGGCGTACCACTGCGTCCGGCGCTGCCGTACGACCGGCCGCGCCCCGAAGCCCTGTCAGGCCGGGGCGAGCTGCACACCTGGGTCATCGACGGGCCGGCCCCCAGGCTGGTCGCGGAGACCGCCACGCGCCTGGGCACGACGCCGTACACCGTGCTGGCCGCCACCTTCGCCACCTGGCTGGGCGGACTGTGCGGCAGCCCGGCCGACGTGGTGCTGGCCGCGTCGAGCGCGAACCGCATGCGACGGGAGACTGCGGACGTGGTCGGGCTGCTGGGCGACGCGGTACTCCTGCGGGCCCGGCTCGGTGAGGCCACGACCTTCGCCGACCTCGTGACCCGGCTCGGGTCGACTCTCTTCGCCGTCCTCGACCACCAGGACCTCCCGGTGACCGACGTCGTCGAGCTGGTCGCGCCCGGTACCGGGGACTCCCTGTTCCCCACCGTGCTGTTCACCGTGGTCACCACGCCGCCACCCGCTCTGGACCTGGCGTCGGTGTCGGCCTCCGTACGGAGCCTCCCCACCTCGGGCGTGGCACGCAACGAGCTGTACGCCGTCCTGGTACCTGGGGAGGACGCCATCACCGTCACCTTCGAGTACTCCACGGATCTCTTCGCCCGTACGACCGTCGAGGGGTGGAGCAAAAGACTCACCGAGCTCCTGCACGAAGCCACGGAGGATCCTGAGCGCCCGCTGCAGAGCTTCCTCCCTTCCTAAGGCCACGTTCGCGGAGCAGATCGACGAACTGACGGTGCGCTACCAGCGCCGCACCCCGCAACTGCAGGCGATCGTTGAGGCGGTGGCGACGGCGCTGGCAGGGAAGGCCGGCTCGCGGCTGCTGCTTCATCTGCACCACGCCTTGAGTTGGGCAAGCCTGCTCACCTGTCTGTTCGCCGGAACCGACGTTGCGGGTGGTCGCCGTGGACGACTTTGCGCTGCGTCGTGGGCGCCCGCCCATCCCGGCATCGAGGTGGTCTGCCGGGACGGCTCGGCGGCCCATCGGCGCGATCAGTGCCGGTGTGCCTCAGGCCATTCAGACGAGCGACCGTTTGGGTAGGTCGGAGCGCCACAGGTCCAGTCACAGGTCCGCGACGATCGAGCCATCTTGCGCGTGCGGCAAAGGATCGAGGGACGCCAAGAGTCGGCGCTGCGGTCGTGTCATCCCTGCGCGTGGGGGCAAAGGCTGTTTGAGCCGGTTGGGAATGCCATTACCAACGTGTCGTTCTCACGGCCTGCGGGGCGGCTTGGCGGGGGGGCGTCGGCATCGAGTGAGGCGTCTGTCATGCAGGTGTTGACAAGATGGTCCGACGATGGAGCCAGAAGACCGCCGTCGACGAGGGGCATCGCCCAGGTCGGCAGGAAGATGACAACCGGCCGCAGGAGCAGCCCGGCGACGCGGGGACGCGTCGGGGGGCGCAGCACAGCGGGACGCGTCCCCACCGGCGCTCCTCGTGCGGCCGGGGACTGTTCAGCATCGTTCCTCGCAACCGTTCTGAACATGTCTGTCGTGACGGTTGGAGTGGTCATCAACCGGACAGAGCTCTTGCCGCCAGCTTGTTTGCGGGCCAGTATGGTGCCGGTCATGGTCGATCCGTCAATGCCCCTGCACTTAACCGTTTTTCGCGGTTCCGCGGCGCCGTCGAGCTCTTACCCGTGGAGAGCTCCGTCCCCGACGGCATGCGGCGTACTCACCCATGGCCCCGAGCGGCCACTCGACCCTGAGCGCGGGCGAACGGGAGCGGTGGTCCCATCACTTGTACATGAGTCATCGCCCCTGATGCGCGGGGCGGGACCGAAAGCGGGGCCGGAGACGGAACTGCGAACGGAGCCGAGGACGGAAGGGACAAGCCGCCCGAGCGCCGCGGCGAGCAGCGATCACGCCACAACTAAACCGGTCGCGTTCACACCGGCTCAGCATTACGTTGCACATCAACTGTAGGAGGACACCCAGTGAACGCGGTTCCCGGTAGCGCCGGCCCTGCACAGCGCAGTGATTCCGACCAGGACCCGAGAGAGGCGCTCCGACATGCCGGACTCGACGTACGGCCGATTCCCCGGGCCGCTGAGCACACCCCCGCCGGACTGCAACAGGCCGTCAAGCAGCGCGCGGTCCCGATGATCTTCAATGGGCTGACCGACGAGTGGCCCGCCCGGAAGTCCTGGGAACCCGAGCACCTGCGCCGCACGCGCGGGCAACGAGAGGTCACGGCGCTGATGGGCCTGCCCACCGACGGCGTGCTCTACCCGCAGGACCAGCAGTCGTACGAACGCACCCTGCTGCTGGCCGAGTTCATCGACGTGATGATGGACGAGACCGCGGTCGCGCCGAGCTACCTGGCCTACCAGCGTGCCGCGGACCTCCTCGACCTCTCCGACTGCGACCTGGCCGCCCTACTCGGACCGGCCGACGGCCCCGGCAGTGACACTCGGGTGTGGATCGGCTCTGCGGGCACCCGTTCTATGCTCCACGCGGACCTCAAGGACAACCTGTTCTGCCAGATATGGGGACGCAAGACCGTCACGCTCCTCTCCTGGGAGGACAGTCGATCCGCGTACCCCTTCCCGGACAACCTCGTCAACAGCCAGATCGACGTGGCGCATCCGGACCTGGCGCGCTTTCCCCGGCTGCGTGACGCCACGTTCTACAGCACCACCGTCAACCCCGGTGACGTGGTGTTCATCCCGCGCGGCTGCTGGCACGACATCCGCTCCCACACGCCGTCGGTCTCGGTCAACCACTGGTTCGGACCTGCCCAGAGCTTCACCGAGTACCTGGCGCTGCTGGCCCGCCTGGGCCCGGAGTACTGGCGGCGGACCGCCAGTGACTTCATCGGCCACGGCCTGTTCGGCCGCCGCGAGGAGACCCGGTTCTTCTTCTCGCCGCCGTCCACCGGCAAGCGCCTGTACCACGCGCTGCGGACCGGCAACTTCAACCATGACAACGATCCTTCGGCCTGACACGGAGCCGGGATCAGGACAGCCGTCCAACGGGGGACGAAGGTCCTCCGCAGACCACCCACTTCTGCTGATGGGGAGTTTCCTTGCAAGAGCGCGTCCACGAAGCCATAGCCGGGCACGCGACAACTCGGCCTGACGCACTGGCGATCGCGTCCAGGGGACGCTGGACGACCTATGGCGAACTCCGCGAGCTGGTGCTCGCCACCGCGAGGACTCTGGCGACCACCGTCCGGCGCGCCCAGGAGCTCCCCGTCGTCGTCGTCACCGACCGCAGCGAATGGGCCGTCGTCGCCATGCTGGGCATCTGGCAGGCCAACTGCCTGTACGTGCCGCTCGCCGAGGACACCCCCCAGCAGCGTCTGCGCTCCATCCTCACCAGCGTGCGGCCCGGCGCGATCCTGACGGACAAGAAGAACGCCGATCACCTCCGGAGCGCGTGGGGCGACTGCCCCGTGGTGGAGATCGAGCAGGCGGCAGAGCCTGGCGGGCCCGACGTCCCGATCGTGGCGCCTCACGATCCGTCGGGGGCGCAGCTGGCCTGCCTGGTGCACACCAGTGGGTCCAGTGGGCCGGCCAAGGGCGTGATGATCGACCATCGCGCACTGAGCAACCTCATGACGGCCGTCTCCCTCCCCTACGCACCGGACGCGGCCGATCGGGCGCTGCACTTCGGCGCCTTCGGCTGGGATTCGAGCATCGAAGAGGTCATCCTCCCCCTGTACAAGGGAGCCTCCCTGGTGATGCGCACCGACGAGGCCGACTTCGGGGTTCCGCATTTCTTGCAGGAGCTGCAGAACCAGTCGGTCTCCCACCTCTACCTGCCCACCTCGTACTGGCACGAGATCTGCCTGGAGCTGAGCCGCAGCACCGTGCCCTTCCCGTCGTCCGTGCGGAGCGTGCTGATCGGCGGTGAGGGCGCGTCCGCCGCCGACCTGGCCACCTGGCGCGGCGCCGTGCCCGCGGAGGTGGAGCTGTGGAACTGCTATGGACTCACCGAGACCTGCGTGACCTCCACGATCTACCGCGACGACAGGGGAGTTCCCGCGGAGCAGTTCCGGGGGATGCCGCTGGGAGGCGCGTGCCCCAGCGTGAGCACGGCCATCCTCGACGACGACATGCAGCCGGTTCCGACCGGAGAGATTGGCGAGCTCTACATCGGGGGCCCCGGCGTGGCCAGGGGGTACTGGCGCGACCCCGTGGGCACCGCAGCGTCCTTCATGCCGGCCGTTGACGGCAAGGGCCGCCACTACCGGACCGGCGACCTGGCCCGGGAGGACGCCTCAGGCCTGCTGCACTACGAGGGCCGTGTGGACCGACAGGCCAAGATCAACGGATTCCGGGTCAACCCCAACGAGGTCGAGGGGGTGCTCGCGGTGCATCCGCAGGTCCGCAGGGCGTGCGTGATCCCGCGACGGGAATCCTCGGGGCTCACTGGACTGGTCGCCTTCCTCGAACTCGTCACGGACGACGGCGACATCCAGCAGATCAAGGACCACCTGAAGGCGCGACTGCCGGGCTTCATGGTGCCCACAACGGTGGAGGTCCTGCAGGAGATGCCGTTGCTGCCGAATGGCAAGATCGACGTCAGCTCCCTCACGAGCAGGGCGTCCGCCGCTGCCGGCACGCCCCCGGGCGTGCCGGAACTCCGGCAGGAGCACCTGCGGGAACACCACCGCGACGACGAGGTGCAGGCCGTCTGGTGCGAGGCGCTCGGCATCGCAGAGAGCGAGCCTGAAGACGACTTCCTTGAGCTCGGCGGGAACTCGCTCTCCGGAATGCGCATCGCCGCACGCCTCAATGAGGCGTTCGACGTGGAAATCCGGTTCAGGGACATCTTGGAAGGCCGCACGCTCGCCGCGCTCGCCGCTCGCGTGACGGAGTTGAGGGCCCGCGCTCAGACCAGCTGACCGCGAGGGCTACCGCTTGTGAAAGGGAGACGACTCATGGATGGAACCGTGGAGAATGCGCAGGCGTACGTCGTAGTGGTGAACGCCGAGGGACAGCACTCGATCTGGCCGGCCCATCGTGACGTCCCGGAAGGCTGGCAGGACATCAACGTGCGTGGCAGTCGGGAAGAGTGCCTCGACCACATCGAGCGGGAATGGACGGACATGCGCCCCCTGAGCTTGCGCGGTCAGTAGACGCAGGTCTGGCGGCAATGGCTGTTTGGTTTTTCGAGGGGACGACTGACGTGATCAAAACGCTCTACGCCAACGGATGCAGCTTCACCGAGGGGAAGGAACTGGAGGAAGAGGACCCCGAGTTGCGCCTGGCGGGCAGCAGCAAGGACATCAAGACCCAACTGCTGGTCCGCGACTATCGCAACAAGAAGGCGTGGCCCAGCCACCTGGGAAAGATCTTGGGCGTCGACACGGTCGTCAACGCAGGTCGCAGCGGGGGATCCAACGCCCGCGCGGTGCGCATGGCGTACGACTACGTGTGCAGCTACCTCGCCGCCGGCGGCGAGGCCGATGAACTTCTCGTCTGCCTGGGATTCACGGACCTCGTCAGGACCGAGCGCTTCGAGAGCATGCCCGGAGTGGACGTCAGGTCCGACGCGCCGTTCGACGACGGCTGGGGACTGATGAAGACCAACCTCTCCCCGCAGAAGCACGGCGCCAACCGCGCCGCCCTACGTGCCAACAGGCTCTACTACCGACACCTGTTCCGCGAGGAGCAGGCAACGGTCACCTATGTGCACCAGATATTGAACATGCAGTTCGCACTGTCCTCGATGGGGGTGCGCTTCCACTTCCACGACGCCTTGGCGACCAACGCCGAGCCCATTGCCCGGTTCTCGCTCCTGACGCAGCATCTGCTCCGATTCATCCGGCCGGGCGTCCACCGATCCGTGTATTCCATCGGGCACGGCGAAATGGGCTTCAAGGACGGACACACCTTCGAGGAATGGCTGGTGCGTTCTGGGGCGCCCCGCGCATCCGCCCAGCATCCGCTTTCCGAAGCGCACCGGCTCTGGGCGACGTTGCTCCATTCGGAGATGAAGGAATCCGGCATTGTCTAGCCGGGGGACGACGGAGACTGCAGAACTCGAGAAGGGTGCTTCGAAACATGTCGCAATCGTATTCTCACGCAACTGATCACGAGTTCGTGGTCGCTGGAACGGACGATCCCGGGCTGCCTCAGGTACGGGAGTCGTGGGCCGCGCCCGGACAGCACCTGCCGCTGATCCTCGAACCCGAGGTGGCGGGGCTGGACCTGATCGAGCTCGCCGCACGGCACAAGGAGGAGATCCGGGATCGGATGCTGCGCTACGGCGGGGTGCTGTTCCGCGGCTTCTCCGGCGTCACGGCCGAGACGTTCCGCAGCCTTATGACCGAGCTGTCCGGCGAGCCGCTCCAATACCTTGAACGGACCTCACCGCGCCATGAGGTGGGCAACAAGGTCTACACCTCGACGGACTACCCCGCGGCGCAGGAGATCTTCCTTCACAACGAGCAGTCATACAACACTTCGTGGCCGCTGCGCATCTTCTTCCACTGCGTGGTGCAGCCAGCCGCGGGTGGCGGCACGCCGATCGCCGACTCCCGCAAGATCTACCACCGCATCTCCGAGGCCACCCGCACCAAGCTCGAAGAGCGGAAGTACCGCTACGTGCGCCACTTCGGCGGCCGGCTCGGCCTCAGCTGGCGCGAGGCCTTCCAGTCGGAGGACCGCAGTGAGGTGGAGGAGTACTGTCGGCTGAACGACATCAGCTACGCCTGGGGCGAGAACGACGCGCTGACCACCCATCAGATACGCCCGGTCGTCGCGCGGCACCCTGTCACCGGTGAGGTCACGTGGTTCAACCACCTGGTCTTCTTCAACGTCCAGATGTTCGACCCCGCCACCGTGAAGGCCCTGATGTCGATGGGGAAGGACCAGCTCCCCAACAACACTTACTACGGCGACGGCGCCGACATCGAGCCGGAAGTCATCGAGGAGCTCCGCGCGGCGTACTTGGCGGAGAAGGTGGTCGTCCCCTGGCGCGAGGGTGACGTCCTGATGCTCGACAACATGTTCGTGGCCCATGCCCGCGAGTCGTTCACTCCGCCCCGCCAGATCATCGTCGGGATGACGGAGCCGCGCACGGCTGACCTCTGACGGCCGCCCGCGCACCGTGTCCTATGCGCGTTGGGGACTCCTGGACGCCCCTGACCATCCCACACGCCTCATCACCATCCCGCATGCCTCATAACCGCCTACCGGCTAAGAGCACGGTTCCGGTCGCCCGGGCGGCCCGGATTGCACCAGCTGATTGAAGGGTATGACTAGATGTCTTCTTCCCACGCCAGCGCCCTGTCCCCGTCTGACTGGACCCGTGGTCCGGTCGCCGACCTGTACTCCTCCTACGTGGCCTCCTCCGCGATGTCCACAGCGTGCCAGCTGGGACTCCTTGACCGGTTGGCCGAAAAGGGCGAGGCACGCCTCAGAGACAGCGCCGAGGACCGACTCGACGTGAACGTCGTACGGAACGTCTACCGCGCGCTCCACTGGGCCAAGATCGTCCAGGTCAAGGACAACGGCCTGGTCATACCAGGACCGCGCTTCGAGGAGGCCTACGCCGCACGCGGCTACTTCTACTGGCTGGTCAAGGGCTGTGGCGAGCTCTTCAGCCTCGCACCGGACGTGGCCCGTGAAGACCAGCGGGTGGGCGATTTCTACCACCGCGACATGCGCGCGGTGGCCATCGGGTCGCGGCTGATCGGTGAGGAGGAGGTCGAGCGGCTCTTCGACAAGGTCCTGGCCGACCTCCCCGTCAAGAAGGTTGCCGACCTCGGATGCGGGTCGGGGCAGCGCCTCATCCGCATCGCCGGAAACCACCCAGGCGTCAACGGCGTCGGAGTGGACCTGTCGACCGCCGCGGTCCAGCTGGCCACCGAGTCGGTCCAGGAGGCCGATCTCGCGGACCGGATCACCGTGCTCCAAGGGAATGCTCTAGAGCTCGAACCGCTCCCCGAGTTCGCCGACGTTGACACCATCACCTGCGTCTTCATGGGGCACGACTTCTGGCCGTACGAGAGCTGCGTGAACACCCTGCGCCGGCTGCGGACGGCGTTCCCCGCGGTCGAGCGGCTGTTCATCTGCGACGTCGTCCGCACCAGCGAACTGCCCGGCCCCGACACCACCATCTTCACCCTGGGCTTCGAGTCGGTCCACGCGCTGATGGGCGACTACCTGCCGACGTACGACCAGTGGCAGGAGGCCTTCGTAGAGAGCGGCTGGAAGCGCGCGGCGGTCCACCAGACGACCACTCCGCCCAACGGCTACTTCTTCGAGCTGATTCCCGTGACGGAGGCGTGAGCGGGACCGTCCACGCCTGCTGCGCGTAGCGCACAACCGGGGGCGGGTCACCGGGCAGCTGCCCGGTGACCCGCCCCCGGTTGCGTGCCCGCCCGGTAATGGGGGGCATGCGGCGCCGGCGCCGTGCCGATCAGGAAAGACGCTGGTGCACCCACACGTTGGGCTCGACGTAGACGGCGAAGTCGTTGAGCAGGTCGCAGTGAACGGGCGTCAAGGCGTCCGGAACGATCACCGGGCCGCTCTCGTCGAAGGGCAGGCCGGTCCACTGCCGCCACTGATCCACCGATCCGGGGATGACCATCGACGCAGGGGCTATCCCGACGATGTCGGAGCCGAGCTTGACGTGTGCGCGCAGCAGCGGGTCCGCCGGCAGTCCTGCCTCCGTCGACCGCGCCACGTAGTCGCTCATGGAGACGTGCGGGGCATCCGCCTTCCCTGGCGGTCGGACCGGCGCGATGAAGTGGCGGAAGCCCTTGTCCCTGGCGTTCGCGTGGAGTCCGCGGAGCATCTGGGTCCCGAGCCCCGACCCCCGCAGTTCCGGGCGCACCATGACCTCCAGACCGCAGACGGCGTCGCCCCTGTAGCCGGCCAGCCGCGTGAGATGGGCCTGACGCACCATGCCGTCCCATCCGGTGTCGGGTAGCCCGTCCGGCGGGGCGTCGGCCAGGCCGACGGGTATCGAATGCGCCCGTGCAAGCACTTTGTCGGGTGCATCGGCCGAGAAGGCGACGAGCGTGAACTCGGCGTAGTGCCGGGCCGCGTCGATGTAGAACCTCTCGCCGATCGGCTCGTGCGTCATGAACTCGGGCCAGCTGCCTTTGAGGGCTTCGGCGCGTCCGGTCAGCTCGGGCCGCTCTGCCAGGGTCGTCAAGCGAAGGTCTTCGATCATGATGTTCCTCTGCTCTGTTGCCAGTTGGCCGCGACCGGCCTGCTCGGGCGTCACCTCGCGCGGGCTCATGCGCTGTCTCCGGCGGAGGGTATGGGATGGATATGGGCTGCCAGCGCGGCGATCGTCGGGTGGTCGAAGACCGCCTGCAGACTGGCCTCGCTGTCAAGCGTCTCGTTGACCCGGGAGATGACTTGGATGGCGAGCATGGAGTGGCCGCCGAGTTGGAAGAAGTCGTCGTGGATGCCGATGGGGGTGATGTCGAGGAGCTCGGACCAGATGGCGGAGATGGCCTCCTGGGCGGGATTGGTGGGCGCCTGGAAGGCTGCGTCCAGCTCGGGGCGCGCCCCGTCGGGTTCGGGCAGGGCGCGGCGGTCGAGCTTTCCGCCGGGGCCGACCGGGAGCTCCTCCAGACCGACGATGACGGAGGGGACCAGGTAGCTCGGCAGGCGACGAGCCAGGTCCTCGCGGAGCTGCGGGTCGGGGAACTCTTGGCCGGCCGTACCTGCCAGTCGCCCGTGCCCGGGAGCGGGCGTGACGTAGGCGACGAGCCGTAGGGCGTCGGGTCCGTTCCCCCGTGCCACGACGACTGCCTGGCCCACGCTCGTGTGGTCGCGCAGGGCGGCCTCGATCTCGCCCGGCTCGATGCGGTAGCCGCGGATTTTGACCTGGTCGTCCATTCGACCGAGGAACTCCAGGTCTCCCGAGGGCAGGTAGCGCACGAGGTCGCCGGTGCGGTAAAGGCGGTCGCGGGGCCCCCCGAACGGGTCGCGCACGAACCGCTCGGCGGTGAGCCTGGGGTTGTTCCGGTAGCCGTTGGCCACGCCGGCGCCGCCGATGTAGAGCTCGCCGGGGACGCCGGCGGGTGTGAGGGCCTGGTGGGCGTCGAGGACGTAGAGCCGGGTGTTGGTGATCGGCTTGCCGATCACCGGGCGGTTGCCTTCCACCCGTGCCACGGTGGCGTCGACCGTGCACTCGGTCGGGCCGTAGAGGTTGTACGCCTCGTGCCCGTGGCGCGCGGACAGTGCGGTGAGCATCAGCCACAGCTCGGGATCGATGGCCTCGCCGCCGATCAGGCTGAAGCGCGGCGCGTACTCGCGGCTGAATACGCCCGAGTCGATGAGGCCGCGGAGGAGAGACGGGGTACAGCTGAACGCATCGATCCGCTGCTCCCGCATGTAGCGGACGACCGCGGAGGCATCGCGTCGTGTCGCCTCGTCCAGCACGTGCAGGGTCACGCCCTCGCACATCAGCAGCAACAGTTTCACGGCGGAGTCGAACGACAGGGAGGACAGCAACAGGCTCTGCATGCCGGGCGCGTAGACGTTGCGCTCGCCCCACTCCTTGCGGAACGCCATCGCCAGGTTCGCCACGGAACCGTGGGTGATTTCTACGCCTTTGGGTTGTCCGGTGGATCCGGAGGTGTAGATGACGTAGGCGAGGTCGTGGGGTTGGGGTGTGTGGGGTGTGGTG